>JALOPS010000133.1 GCA_025453745.1 Gemmatimonadaceae bacterium | reverse complement strand
GCTACCGCCCCTTCCACGTCCCCTTCGCGACGGCGGGGACGAACGTCCCGACGCCCTTCGCCGGCAGCGTGATCGCCTTGCCGCTCTCCGCACTCATGTACGCGGCCATGAGCAGCTCCACCACGCTCAAGCCGTCGTGCCACGTCAGGCGCGGCTTCTCCTTGCCGAGGAATACGCGACAGAAGTGCCGATCTTCCGTCTCGTAGCCGTACTTGAGCGGCTCGTTGGGCACCACCGGCATCTGCCCCACTTCGGCGTTCTGCTTCTCGACGATGTCTTCGCCCACCTTCCCCTTCACTTCACGCGAGAAGAAGAGGTTGAGCCCCGTGTCGAGGGAATTCCACTTCATCGAATACTCGGGACCCAGCAGCTCGGCGCTCAACCGCAGCCCTGCCCCCACGAAGCTCCATGACGTCGTCGCCTCACCGATCGCCGTGTATCCCTCGGGCGTTTCGAACTCGATGACGACGTTCGCGTAGTCTTCACTCGGCGTCTTGGTGTAGTCCACGCCCATCGTCTTGAGCAACTGTTTCGCGTACTTCTCACGGCTCCACTTGAGCGACGCGATGTGGGCCGTGATCCGCTTGGGCACGAGCGTCTCGAGCGACTCGCCCGGCGGCGTGAGCAGATGCCGGACGATGAGTACCGAGTGGCACATCATGTCGTTGAGCACGCCGCCGCCCTGTTGTGCGCCGTTCCAGAACCAAGGCATGTGCGGCCCACTGTGCTCTTCGGCCGCCCGCGCGAGATAGGGGCGCCCGGTGGCCGCGACGCCGCGCTTCCAGGTGATCTCGTATCCACGCTCCACGTCAGGCGCGAACGCCTGATTCTCCAGGTAGCCGTGCGGCAGCTTGACCGACTCGACGAGTTTGAGGATGTGTTTGGCTTCGGCGACGTTGCGGCCAAGCGGCTTCTCGCAGGCAATCCCCTTGAGTGTCCCCTTCTTCGCCTTGATCGCCGCGACGATCTCCTCGACGTTTTCGATGCGTGCGTGATTGGGGCCCGTCAGCCAGAGCGCCTCGATCGCGGGATCGGCCACCATGTCGGTGATGCTCTTGTACGCCTTGCAGTCACCCACATCCATCTCACGGCAGTACTTCGCCGCCGACGCCGCGTTCTTCGGGTTGGGGCTCCACACGCCGAGCACATCGCCCTCGCGCACCGCGCGAAACGCCTGCATGTGGAAGCGGGCATTGAAGCCCGAGCCGACAAAGCCTACACCGAGTCTGGACGAGGACATGGACGCGTTCAGCCGTTGAGCTTGGAGAGGTAGGTGATCGACGCCTTCACGCTGGCGAGCGGATCAGTGGGGTTGTCGTGCTCGACGAAGCGGTGCTTGACGCCCACATCATCGGCGACCTTGAGCAGCGTCTTCCAATCGATCGTGCCGTCGCCGACGCTGGTCATGTCCTGCTTGGGGCCGGCCTTGGCATCCTTGAGGTGCAGCAGGCGCACGCGACCCGGGTGCTGCCTGAGGAACGCGATCGGATCGCGCTTCGCGAAGGTGACCCAGTAACAATCGAGCTCGAAGTCCACCTTGTCGCCCACACTCTGCATGAGGATCTCGAGCGGCGTGCTCCCCTCGACCGGCGCGAACTCGAACTCGTGATTGTGATACGCCACGCGGGCACCGCGTTCACGCGCGGGCTCGACCGCCTTGAGCAAGGTGTCCGCCACCCCGCGCCACATCGCCGCACCACCACGCCGCTCGGGCGGAATCCATGGCAGCACGAGCCAGCGATGGCCGATCACGCCGGCGGCATCGAGCGACACCTGGAAGCGATCGGGCTGCCCCCAGCTATCGATGTGCGCCGACGGGGCCGAGAGTCCGTTCGCGGCGAGTACCGATGCGATCTGCTGTGGCGTGCGCCCGTAGTAGCCGGCAAACTCGACCTCGCGGTAGCCCATCGCCGCGAGCGCCGCCAGCGTGCGGTCGAACTCCTTGTCGAGCAGCGTGCGCAACGTGTAGAGCTGCACACCGGTGGCACGGACCACATGCGCGGGGCGCAACGCATGGAGCTCGTGCCACGCACCGGTCGCGCTCGCGGCAGCGACCAGCTTGAGGAAATCGCGTCGGGTACTCATGGGGGCAGAAATTGCGCCGCGGTATCGCCCCGCGCGAGGTCACTGGCGCAGTGCGCCGAACGGTCAGCGGGGTGGCCCGGGGACCGCGGGCATGGCGAGTACATCGACCAGCTGCGCGAGCGCCACGACCTGCCGCGCGGGGGCGGAGGCGGCGCCCACCGCCCGATCGGCGTTGGTCCACTGGACGCGACGATACCGCGTCCCCTCTCGCACCTCGACGCGAAGCTGCCAGCCACCGCGCGCGGCCATCGGCAGGCGCCGGCCGAAGTCGGCCTCATCGGGCAGCGCCCACACGTCCAGCGAATCGAGCGCCGCGAGCACGCCATCGGCGTCGCGACCAGGCACCACTTCACAACCGGCGACATCGACGGTCGCACGCAGCGGGCGACACTGTCCGCGCACCGCGATGCGACGCACGGCGTACACCTGCCGCCGCGCGGCGTCTCGCTCGGCGAGTGCACCTGCCGTGATGTCGAGCGTCGGCCAGTAGCGCACCGCGCGCACCGTGACCGTGCTCGCACGCTCGGCGACGACGATCCCCGCCTGCGGCCACCGCCCGATGGCGCCATACCAGAGCCGCACTTCCCGATCCCCCGCCCCCGCGGCGTGCTCGCGCAACGGCATGATCGCGAGCAGTTCGGAGAGCGCACTCGCTTCGTCGACGAGAGTGGGCAGCGCGTCGGCTGACACAGTGCGCGGCAGCAGGGTGGAGGGCTGCGCCTGCAGTGCAGTGGATACAAGCACGAATACGGTGCGCAGCATCACGATCACGACGGTGGTGTGGCTCCGCACGGGCGGCGCATGGCGACTCCTCGCCGGGCCCACGTCACGGCGCCAGCGCGCGACTCAGAAACGCAACGATCCGGTCGATGTTGGCCGCGGTCGTGAATGCCCCCCCACCATGCCCGGCCCCGGTGAGCAAGTCGAGCGTACTGCGCTCGGCGCCTCCCACGCGGGTGAGCGCGGCCTGCAACAGTTCACTCTGTCCGGGGGGCACGGTGCAGTCGCGCGTGCCATGTTGAATCAGGAACGGCGGGTCGTCGGCTGTGACATATGCCACCGGATTGGCGAACTGCACGAGCGTCGCGCTCGAACGCACCGGAGCGCCCAACAGGCGAGACTCCGGCGAATCGGCAGCGCCGTGGCCGTTGGGCGGAAAGAGCGGACAGCCGATCGCTGCGGTCTGCTCGTCCATTCGACCGAAGTCGGTGGGGCCATACCAGTCGATGACCGCCTGCACGCGGCTCGACTGCGTGGGGAAGCCCATGCTAAGGTCCTCGAGCGCGCTCACCGCACCCGACGTACCGAGCAACGCGGCCAGGTGCCCACCGGCCGACGCGCCCCACGCCGCCATGCGAGACGGATTGAGGCGATAGCCGGCGGCGTTCTGCCGGAGGAAGCGCACCGCCGCCTTCACGTCGTGGATCTGCGCGGGAAAGGCGGCCTGACCGCTGAGCCGATAGCCGATGCTCGCCACCGCGTAGCCGCGGGTGCGCAAGCGAAGCACCGGATCGGTGGGATCGAGTGCCTTGCTTCCCTCCTGCCACCCCCCGCCGTGAATCCAGAGCACCACCGGCCACGGCCCGCTGCCGGTGGGTGGGAGATAGAGATCGAGACGCTGCCGCGGAAAGGCGGCTGCGTAGGCCTGATCGAAGAACTCGCGTTGCGCCGGCGGGCCGAGGACGGGCGGCGTGTCGTCGACCGATGCGACCGATGTGCCGCACGCGCCAAGCGTCGCCAGCGTCGCCGCGCACGCACGTGCGCGCCAGCGTGGGGGAACTGTCGCGGTCATGTGCGCCGCGCCATGACGAAGTCGTCCTCGGGCTCGCCGAAGAAGTCGAAGATCGTCTCGCCGGCATGCGCGAAGCCGAGTCGCTGATAGAACGAGATCGCCTGCGCATTGTGCTGCCAGACGGACAGCCAGAGCAGGTCGCCGTCGGCAGCGCGCGTGCGATCCATGGCGTCGCGCAGCAGCGACGAGCCCAGCCCGCCCCCGTGGCGCGTCTTGCGCAGATAGATGCGCACGAGCTCACAGGGACGGCGTGCGGTGACGGTGCTGCCGGGCGGCAAGGGCTGCGCGCGCCACACGTAGTAGCCCAGGAGCGTGCCATCGGGCGCCTCGAGTACCACCACCGTGGTCGTGGGATCCTCGAGCACACGGGTGGTCTCGCGCACCGAGAAGTGCGCGGCGATGTACTGCTCGACGAGCGCGGGGTTGTGATTGTCGCCGTAGGTGTCGCGAAAGGTCTCGGCTGCAAGCTCTGCCACGGCGCGTGCATCGCTGCCGGTTGCGATGCGAAGCGTGATGCCATCACCCACTCCGACGGCGTGCAACGTGGCCGCGAGCGAGCGCCCTTCCGCGAGCGGCACAGGCTGTGTCTCCGGACGTCGCACACCAATGGCGTTGTGCCAGACGATGGGCATGCCCACGCCCGCAGCACCGCCCAGATCGCTCGGCGAACCGGCGACAAAGAGCACGTCGTGCGGCGCATACTGGAGCGCGGCGAGTGCCGCCCGATACGGTCGCGGGTCGGGTTTGTAGGCACCCGCCTCTTCGGCGGTCACGATGACATCGAGCGGTCGCCCCATCGCACGCTCCACGATGGCCGCGGCCTGCCGCCCCAACACGTAGGAGCAGTTGGTCACCACGCCCAGCGAGAGCGATCGGGGCAATCGCCGGAGCGTCATGGCCACATCGGGCCACGGGGCAAGCGTCTCCCACGCACTCGACAATTCGGACACGGCGGCACTCGAGACACCAGTTGCCTCGGCGGACGCGCGTACCAACTCGTCGTAGGGCACGTAGTCGCCCGCACCATACGTCCGCCGCAGGTACTCGGCGCGCCACCGGCGGCCGCCATCTTCGCTGCCGGCCGCGCGCTCCCACAGCGTCCACGAGTCGAGCAACGCCGTGAGGAGATCGAAGAGAATGGCCCGAGGTGCGATGCCTGGCATGCGAGCAAGTATGTGGATTCGGCCGCGCCACGCCAGCCGTGCCGCGACTCAGAACTCCCAGTTGATGCCGATGCTCGGCAGCACGCCGATCGACTCGTTGCGCTCCGTGGTGCCGAGCCGGGCGTTCCAACTGATCTGACTGACGTTGGCACGTCCCGTGGCGTTCTGCACGTCCAGATAGGTGATGAGCTGCGTGCGACCGATGGTGAAGCGTCGATCGACGCGCACGTCGAGCGAGAAGAACGTCGGGAGTCGTGCGCCGTCGTTGTACCGCGTGAAGTCGAGCTGCCCCGCGCTGCTGCCCGTCGTGATGAAGGGCGTCGTGGGCAGTCCGGTCGCACTGCGTGCGCGCGTGGAGAGCTCCCACTTCGCGTTGGGGCGCCAGCCGACGAGGCCGTTGAGGATCACCGGGGCATCGAAGGCCCCCACCACCTCGCGACCGGCGAGCCCCTCGAAGCGCGATCGGTTGACGCTCAGGCTCACGAGCCCGTACACCGGGAGCTCGGAGAGCTTCTTCTGCACAAGCGCCTCGACACCGATCACACTGCCGGTCGCGACACTGGCGAGTGGTTCGAGGCCAAAGGGGATGTCGTTGGTGACGTCATCGAAGCCGGCGGGCTGCAGCACGGCCGCAGGGCGGAAGACGCGCGCGGGATAGTCGCCGTAGCGCTTCGCATACGCCTCGACCTGCACCTTGAGATCGGGGCGCACCGTGCGGGCGAGGCTGGCAACGAGTTGATCGGCGCGAAACGGCGTGAGGGCCTGGTTGCGGCTATCGCCCGCGAGCCAGATGAGTTGCGGGGCCTGCCAGTAGCGACCGCCGGCGAGTGACGCAGTGGTCACATTGTCGATGCTCCACGTGACGGAGGCGCGTGGTGCCACACGCACCGCGTGGTCGAGGAAGGCGTAGTAGTCCGCCCGGCCGCCGACCGTCGCGCGCACGCGATCGGTGAGTTGCCATGTGCCCTGCGCGTAGGTGGCATTGCGCGTGCCCACGAAGCTGGTGTCGGTGTCGAGCGGGCGGGCAATGCCGTTGGCGTCGCGACGCAGGGTGCCGGGAATGCGCAGCCGATAGTCGAGCGCGCTCGCGACCTTGAGGATGTTCCCTGCATCGAACTCGAAGCGCCCGCGCGTCAGGGTGAGGTCGCTCCGGAGCGACGTCTCGCCTTCGGTCGTGTTGGCGATGAAGACGGGCTGCGGTGGGCTCGTGGTGCTGCCGCTGTCGCTCTGCACGGTCCGGAACTGCGTCCACGTGCGGCCGAGCGTGGTCGTCAGCACGCCGCGTTGGAGCGTACGGCGCCAGGTGACGCCGGAGAAGTACTGATCTTGCGACGGGGCGGCGACGCGCGAGTTCTCGAAGCGATTGTCGGCGGTGGTGTTGTTGAACGTCACGCGCGCGATGGCGCCGATGGTGAGAAAGGAGAGCTGATCGCGCGCCGTAGGGCGCCAGACGGTCTTGAGCGTGAAGTCGGTGTAGCTCGGGATGAAGCCGAAGCCCGCGGCCTCGAAGATCAGATCGAGATACGACCGACGCACGCTGCTCAGGAACGACCCGCCACCAGGAAGCGGCCCTTCGAGAATCACGCCGGCGCCGGTGGCGGAGAGATTGACTTCGGAGGAGACCCGCTCGCGCGTGCCCTCGCGCAGGTTGATCGTGGTCACCGACGCGGTCTTGTCGCCGTAGCGCACGCCAAAGCCGCCCGCCGAGAGTGACGCGTCTTGCACGAAGTCGATGTTGATGAGCGAGATCGGGCCGCCCGTCGAGCCTTGCGTACCGAAGTGATTGATGTTCGGCACTTCGATGTTGTCGACGACAAAGAGATTCTCGAACGGTGCGCCGCCGCGCACGACGAGATCATTGCGACCGGCCGTGGTCACGCCGACGCCCGGCAAGGTGGCGATGGCGCGCACGACGTCTTCCTGCACACCGGGAAAGCGTCGCACTTCTTCGGCGCTGAAGCTCTGCGTGGAGACGGTCGCGGATGCTGACGGCACGGTCGGGAAGAACGTGGGCTTCACGTCGAGTCCGGCGAGCCGGGAGACAACGGGTGTGAGGACGACGGTCACTTCGACGGGTTTGCCCGCCGACACGACCACGTCGGATCGCACGACGGGCGCGTAGCCCAGGCGGCGCACTTCGATCGCGCGCACGCCGACGGGGACGTTGCGCAACGTGAAGCGGCCGGCGTCGTCGGTTTGTGTGGCGATGGTGGTGCCGCGGACGAGCACGGCGGCGGCCGAGATGGGCTCTTCGGTGGCCGTCGCGACGACGCGGCCGGTGACGATGCCGGTGGCGGGTGATTGCGCGGCGAGTGACGTGGCGAACAGGAAGCACGCCGCGGCGGAGCGCGCGCGCGGGATGTGTCGGAACAGGAACATGACAGGGACGTCGTGGGGAGCCGGCACCGCAGCAGACGGTGTCAGTCCGGAGGTCAACGGGGAACGGCGCCTTGGAGTGCCGGCGCGCCGGGAGCCGCCCGCTTCGCGCGCGCGCCCGTTAGCTTTCGGCCGTCTCGGGTGTCTGGATGCCCGCTCGTCGTCCAACTCTGCCTCTCATCGTCATGTGGCGTGTGTTCTCGCGCATTGTTCGTGCGGTTGTTCCCGCTGTCGCCGTCACCCTGGCGGCGTGCTCGAGTGAAACCGCGTCGCCGACCGTGGTGAATGAAGATCCCGCGACCGTGCCGTACGCGGCGTCGCTGGGGGTGAACATTGCGCAGATGACGCAGCGCGTGCCGGGACTGTACGTGCAGGATGTGGCCGTCGGCACCGGACTGACCGCGACGAATGGCCGCTCGCTGTCCATGCACTACACGGGGTGGCTCGCAAACGGGCGGCAGTTCGACTCGAGCCGTGGTGGCTCACCACTCCCGTTCAGCCTGGGGGTCGGGGAGGTCATTCGTGGCTGGGACCTGGGCATCGAGGGGATGCGCGTCGGCGGCCGCCGTCGCCTCGTGATCGGACCGGACTTGGGTTACGGTGCGCGCGGTAATGGTCCGATCCCCGGCGGCGCGGTGCTGGTCTTCGACGTCGAGTTGCTCGCGGTGCGGTAATCTCCACGCGGGAGGAGCGCCCCCGCACGCCGTCTCGCACACGAGACGGTCTGCGGGGGCGTTGTGCTTTGGTGCTGCAGGTCCGCACAGATGTGACAATTCCGACGCGCACGGGTTCTTGTTCTCACGCGGCCGCCCCCCGACCCTCTGGTCACGCTCGCGCCACCCCACTCGTCGCCGAGGACGCCCATGGATCTCTCGCGCTTCCAGCAGTTCCTCACCACGTCCGCCTCCGCCGTCGCGATCAAGCTGCTGAGCGCGATCGCCTTCTGGATCATCGGCCGCTGGCTGATCGGTCGCGTGGTCGCGTTGCTCCAGGCGGCGATGAACCGCAACGCGGTCGATCCGACGCTCACCAAGTACCTCGGCTCGATCATCAGCGTCGCGCTCAACATCACGCTGGTCATCGGCATCCTCGGCTACTTCGGGATCGAGACCACGTCATTCGCCGCGATCCTCGCGGGCGCCGGCGTCGCCATTGGGGCCGCCTGGTCCGGACTGCTCGGCAACTTCGCGGCCGGGGCATTCATGCTGGTCCTCCGTCCGTTCAAGGTCGGTGACTTCGTGTCGATCGGCGGCGTGGTCGGCACGGTCAAGGAGCTCGGTCTCTTCGGCACCACGCTCATCACGCCAGACAACGTCCTCACCGTCGTGGGCAACGGGAAAGTGTTTGGCGATACGATTCAGAACTTCTCGTCGATGCCGGTACGGCGTGTGGAGCGCACGGCACAACTCGCCGGCGGCGTGGACCCGCTCGACGCGATCGCGCGGCTGCGCGCCGCCGTGGCCGCGATCCCCAACGTGGCGAGCGATCCGAAGCCCAACGTGGCGCTGCTCGACATGAATCTCAACGGGCCCGTGATTGCCGTGCAGCCCTATACGCACACCGATCACTACTGGCAGGTGTACTTCGACACCAACGAAGCGATCGTGCGCGTGGCGAAGGAAGCCGGCTGGCCTGCGCCCATGCCCACCACACGCATGCTGCAGGCGTGACAGACTCGCGATGAGCGCGCCGGAGCACCGGCGCGCTCATTGCCGTTTGCGCGGCGGTCGCTTGGATGCGGTGTTGCGCCCGGGCGTCTTGCGCGGCGCGGGCGCGGTGCCCGTCGGCCGTGCCCGCCCTTTGCGCGCGCCGCGCGCGACGGCGATGGCCTTGTCGACCCACTCGCGCAGCACCGCCGGATCCTCCAGCACGTCTTCCGGCACGCGCCAGTACTGCATGATCGGCCCCCCGTCACCAAAGGGGAGAAAGGGCGACATGCCGCGCGCTTCGAAGTCGGCGCGATTGCTGTCGTCGACCTTGAACCAGAGCCCGTCGTCGTCCATGAGCGCGAAGAAGAGTGCGTCGGCATACACGCCGAGTCCGCCGAACATGCGCTTGGACGTGATCGGACGTACGCGCGCGAGCTGTTCGAGCGCGTACGACTGGTAACTCGTGAACGCCTTGGGGCTCACGACACCTCGAGCGCACGCCACGTCGCCACGGCGCGTCCATTGACGGCATCCACCCCGGTGCCGTCGCCCGTGACCAGCCGACGATGGTAGTCCACCTGCCCCAGGTGGTACGCCACGTGTGAGACGAGGTGCGTGATCCATGGCCCCGTGTCTGCCTCCCCATGTGCCACCTCGATCGGGTAGCGCTCGTGCAGCCGCGCGTCGTCGATGGCGCCGAGCGTGCGATCGACCTCCTCACGCGCGCTGGCGATCAGCGCTAGCAGGGCCTCCCGTGTCGCCCCGCGATCGCTGAACTCCCGATCGCGCGTGCGCACATAGCCGGTGTCACCGAGCACCGCCCCAATGAAGTGGCGCAGCCCGCCGCAGCAGTGCTGCACGAGCGTGCCCGCGCTGTTGGGGACGCCGGCCGGAAGTACCCACGGCGTGGCGTCGTCGGGGTAGGCGCGCACCTCGCGCGCGAGGGCATCGAGGTCGCGCAGCAGGAGCGAGCGCACCGTCGCCGACCAGGGGGTGTGGGGGAGCGGGTCCATGCACTCAAGCGTGTGGTGGAGCGGGCGCGGCGTCCAGTCCCGCCACGTCACGTCACGTCACGTCACGTCACGGTGGATGGCCGCCGCGTACCTTTCCGCTCCCTCCGCCCCGGCTCCGTGACCCAACGCACTCCCGCCCTCGCCATCCCCTTCGAGCACGAAGCGATCGTCATCCGCCCCGGCGCGCGCACGCGCCTGCCGATCGCGATCGCCATTCACTCCACCGTGCTGGGCCCGGCGCTCGGTGGCGTGCGCGTGAAGCACTACGCGCAGCCGCTCGACGCGATGGCCGATCTGCTGCGCCTGTCGTGGGCGATGACGCTCAAAAGCGCGGTGGTCGATTGCGGCACGGGTGGTGGCAAGGCGGTGGTGGCGCTGCCGAGCGACGCGGCACTCACCGCGATGCAGCGCGAAGCGCTGATGCTCG
>JALOPS010000481.1 GCA_025453745.1 Gemmatimonadaceae bacterium | reverse complement strand
AGAGGCCACCAGACGCATGCGGTACGTCCAGGAATCACGTCGGGCCGATCGTCGAACGTCGTCGGTCACGCGAATCGTGCACTTTTCAGCGGCGTGCTAGACTCTCGGACCGTCTGGCGCACTTTACGCCGTGGCTGTCTATTTTGGTTGACAGTAGCCGATCCGCTGCGGAGCCTCGATGTCGAGTCCCCGAGCCGGTGGCTTGCGCTCCGCACTTCATGAGGGAGGGCGTCTGGACACCCTCGCTGTCGTCTTCGACCAACCGCAGGTCGTCGCCCTTCGCACGCTGTCGCTGGTCGATCCCGGCCCAGGCGACGTCCTTGTGCAGGTCGACCATTCGGGAATCTCCACCGGCACGGAGCGTCTGCTCTGGTCGGGGACGATGCCCTTCTTTCCCGGACTCGGCTATCCGCTGGTGCCAGGGTACGAGGCAGTCGGTCGCGTGGTGTGGGCGGGTCCCGACAGCGGCCGCGAAGAAGACGAAGTGGTGTTCGTCGCGGGGAGCAAGGGCTTTCTCGAAGCGCGCGGGCTCTTTGGCGCACAGGCGCGCACCATCGTGGTGCCCGATCTCGTCATCGGACATGGTGCGTTGGGTCGTCTCGTGGCGCGCATCCTCATCGCCAGTGGTGCGCCTGCGCCCACGGTGTGGGAGATCAACCCGACGCGTCGCGGCGGCGCGCGGGGCTACACCGTACTCGACCCCGCGGACGATGCGCGCAAGGACTACCGCAGCATCTGCGACGTCAGCGGGGCCAACGGCATTCTCGATACGCTCATCGCGCGCATGGCACCGGGCGGCGAAATCGTGCTCGCCGGGTTCTATCACGAACCCGTGCAGTTCACCTTCCCGCCCGCGTTCATGAAGGAGCTCCGCCTGCGCATCGCGGCGGAGTTCAAGCCCGCCGATCTCGCGGCGGTGCGCGCGCTGCTCACCAGCGGCGCACTCGACCTGAGCGGTCTCATCACGCATCACCACGCGGCCGACGACGCCGACGACGCGTACTCCATCGCCTTCGGCGATCCCACCTGCATCAAGATGGTCCTCGACTGGAGAGGAACGACTTCATGACACAGCACGCGCACGTCTCCGAGCCGGTGCAGATCTCCTCCATGCGCGACCAGTTGCGCGCCGAAGCCGCCGCCGAACCGGACAGCGTCTCCACCGCGCCAGTGACCAAGGAAACGCAGATCATCGCGATCTACGGCAAGGGCGGCATCGGCAAGAGCTTCACGCTCGCGAATCTCTCGTACATGATGGCGCAGCAGGGCAAGAAGGTGCTGCTCATCGGCTGCGACCCCAAGTCGGACACCACGTCGCTCCTCTTCGGCGGCAAGGCCTGCCCCACCATCATCGAGGTCTCCTCGAAGAAGAAGCTGGCCGGCGAAGCGGTGGCGATCGGCGACGTGTGCTTCAAGCGCGACGGCGTCTTCGCGATGGAGCTCGGGGGGCCGGAAGTCGGCCGCGGCTGCGGCGGACGCGGCATCATCCACGGCTTCGAAATTCTCGAGAAGCTCGGCTTCCACGACTGGGGCTTCGACTTCGTGCTGCTCGACTTCCTGGGCGACGTCGTCTGCGGCGGCTTCGGGCTGCCGATCGCGCGCGACATGTGCCAGAAGGTCATCGTCGTCGGCTCGAACGATCTGCAGTCGCTCTACGTGGCCAACAACGTGTGCAGCGCGGTGGAGTATTTCCGCCGACTCGGTGGCAACGTCGGCGTCGCCGGCATGGTGATCAACAAGGACGATGGGACGGGAGAAGCCTCCAAGTTCGCCGAGGCGGTGGGCATCCCCGTGCTCGCCAAGGTGCCGGCGCACGAAGACATTCGCCGCAAGTCGGCGAACTACGAGATCATCGGCTTCCCCGAGGGGCAGTGGGGTCCGCTCTTCGGCGAACTGGCGACGAATGTCGCCGACGCGCCGCCGCAGCGTCCCAAGCCGCTCACGCAGGACGGGCTGCTCAATCTGTTCAACAGCAAGGATACCGGGCGCGATGTCGTGCTCGAACCGGCGACACTCTTCGACATGGTGGGCAAGGACGAAGTCGTGAAGCCGTCGCTCGAAGTCATCTACGACACGGTCTGACCGCGAGGTCTCAGCGATGGAACCGACAGAGCTCGCCCCGACCACGGGGGAAGTGGTCTACGATCAGGCCGGCGCCGCGCCGATGGCCAACGACGGCGACGCGCCCGGTGGCATGGGCTGCGGCACCGGCGCGGTGAAGAAAGCACTCCCCATCGTCGATGCATCCCAGGTCAACATGGCGGCGACCCAGGGCGACGGGCTCGGCTGCCACGCCGGACGCGACGAGATGCTGGCGGCCGCCAAGGCCGCCGGGAAATCGGAGACACTCGAGCGCTACGCCGCCGACTATCCGACCGGCCCGCACGATCAGCCGCAGTCGATGTGCCCCGCCTTCGGCTCGCTGCGCGTGGGGCTCCGCATGCGCCGCACCGCGACGATTCTCTCGGGCTCGGCGTGCTGCGTGTACGGTCTCACCTTCACGTCGCACTTCTACGGCGCACGGCGCACGGTGGGGTACGTCCCCTTCAACTCGGAAACGCTCGTCACCGGGCAACTCTTCGAGGACATCCGCGACGCCGTCTTCAAGATGGCCGATCCCGCGCAGTACGACGCGATCGTCATCACCAACCTGTGTGTACCGACCGCCTCTGGCGTGCCGCTGCAGATTCTCCCCAAGGAGATCAACGGTGTGCGCATCATCGGCATCGACGTGCCGGGCTTCGGTGTGCCGACGCATGCCGAAGCGAAGGACGTGCTCGCCGGCGCGATGCTCAAGTACGCGCGCCTCGAAGCCGAGCAGGGTCCCGTCATGGCGCCCCGCGGCGGCAAGACGGAGAAGCCCACCGTCACGCTCGTCGGCGAGATGTTCCCCGCCGATCCGGTGGGCATCGGCATGATGCTCGACGGCCTGGGGTTGGCAGCAGGCCCGGTGGTGCCCACACGCGAGTGGCGTGAACTCTACGCGGCACTCGATTGCGTCGCCGTGGCCGCGATTCATCCGTTCTATACCGCCGCGTTCCGTGAGTTCGAAGCGGCGGGGCGCCCCATCGTCGGCTCTGCGCCGGTAGGCCACGACGGCACGGAAGCATGGCTCGAATCGATTGGCCAGATCGCCGGTGTGTCTCGCGAGCAGATCGATGCGACCAAGAACCGCATGCTGCCGGCCATCAAGGGCGCGCTGGCCAAGATGCCGATCACCGGACGGATCACGCTGTCTGGCTACGAAGGGTCGGAGCTGCTCGTCGCGCGGTTGCTCATCGAATCGGGCGCCGACGTGCGCTACGTCGGTACGGCCTGCCCGCGGACGCGGTGGAGTGATCCCGATCGCG
>JALOPS010000480.1 GCA_025453745.1 Gemmatimonadaceae bacterium | reverse complement strand
GCCGAGCGCGAGGCAGCGCGCGAGTCCGATCGCGCCCAGCGCATCGAGGCGATCGGCATCCTGCACCACGCGCGCCTCGAGGGTGCGCGGGGCGATCCCCGCCGAGAACGAGTGCGCCGCGATGGCGTGCGCGATCTCGTCGAGCGGGAGCGCGCCGAAGCCCCACGCGGCGAGGAGCCGCACCGCCTCGTCGGCCGCGAGGCGCGATGCGCGCGCGCGGTGAGGTGCGTCCTTGGGCACCACCACGCAATCGTGCAGCCAGGCGGCCGGGCGCACCACGTCCAGCCGCGCCCCTTCGATCGCCGCCAGCCGCTCGGCCGTCGCGACCACGCGCCACACGTGGCAGTGGTCGTGGGCCGCGTCGCCGGGGAGCGTGGCGACGTGCGCGCGGCTGCGCGCCGACACGGCATCGAGCAGGACGGGCAGCATGCGCGCGAAGCTAAGGTGTGTCCGAGAAGGGGTGCAGCTCAACCGTTAGTGCGCTGTGCCCTGCTCTCGCGCGAGGTGGCGCGGGCCTGATCGTCATGAGCTTAGGGACGGGGAGTTGAGCCGGCTGGCAGTGTTCCTCCCGCCTCTGCGCCGCCGCGGCAGTCGCATTTGCAGCCGCTGCCAACAGGCTGCATACGGGCTTCTCGTGGCGCGACGTGCCGGCCCGCGATGGCCCGTGGCGGACGCTATACAGCCGCTTCCGTCGCTGGAGCCGTGACGGCACGTGGGATCGCTTGCTGCGCCGGCTCCAGCGCCTGGAGGCCCGCGGGGCCGCCTCGTCTCTGGTGTATCGACGGCTCCAGCATCCAGGCGCACACGGCCGCCGCGGGTGCGGGAAAGAAACCAGCCCCTCGCCGAGCCGTCGCATCACGCCCTTGGGCGGAGCCGCGGCGGCTTCGGGACGTGGCTCCATCTGCTCACCGACGCCACCGACTGCCGTTGACCTTGCTGGTGAGCCCGGGCGACGCCCACGAGTCGACGCTCGCGATCTCGTTGCTCGATTCGTGTCACGTCCGCTTGCCCACGGGGCGGCCGCGTCCGCTCGGCGTCGCCGATGACCGGGTACAGCGTCAGCCATCTTCGATTCTGGCTGCGCAAGCGCCACATCCGACCGGTCATTCCGACCCGCGCGAGTGAACGCCGGCAGCGCGACTTCTCGCTGCGCCGCTATCGCCGGCGCAACGCGGTGGAGGGCGCCGTCGGCCTCCTCAACGGAGCCGACTGCGTCACCACCCGGTACGAGATGCTGGCGATCCATTGCCTCTACGTCTCCAAGCTGGCCATGGTGCGGGTGACGATGCTCGCAGCCTTCTCAAGGGCGCTTTAGCATGCGAAATGACTGGTAGCTTGTGGGGCTCTGAATTCGCCCGGGCGACAGGCGAACTCGCGTGCTCGAGCGGACTGGCCACTCCGCGCTTTGTGGTCATCGAGCGGACCAAGCAGCAACGACTGGCTCCATCGCGGATCCACTCACCGGTACACCACGCAGACGTGATCTCGTTGTGCGTCGTGCGATGGCGGCGCGCGAGCCGTGCTCGCATTCGAGCCGTGCAAGCCAATCGTGTGCCTTGGTACGGGCGTTGACGTGGACTGCGCCCGGTCGAGGCGTCACTGCTGACTCGCAGCGATTACCGTCGGCACCAGGTCGTCGAACCGGGCGCAGTACGCTTGCCCCAGTCTCCCATGCTGGTCCTATTCCCACCAGCACCGCGGGGTGGCCGTGAGTACACGACGACCTGCTTGAGCAGTGCGCCGCTCGCGCATACCGATCCGGCCAATCTCCGCGTCGTAAACAAGGTCATCGACGACCTCCGAGCCGTCCGTGAGATGCGTCGCGGCGCGACAGGCGGGTGCCTGCGCGGTAGCTCGCGGTCGTGGTGGTGCTCGGACACCAGCGTCACCCACGCGAGCATCGCGCGCGTACGTTGTATGGCACCCTTGCGCGTCACATCGGATTGCCGACGCCTTATCGCATGCATTTGCTTCACGCCACTGGTTTCCGCTACGTCCGCAATGCGATACGTTCGTGCGCGCCGCGTGCGACTGCAGCATAGGGCGCCGACGTCTCTGCGAGTGCGCGCAGCGTGGCCAATTCACTACGCATGCTTGTGCACACGTTTGTTCACTCACACCGATCCGCTTTCCGTGGGACGCTCCTCCCAGCCTTCAGCGCACTGCTCATCAGCTGTGACCGTGCACCGACCGACCCGCATGACAGCCCATCTTCCCTCGCTCTGGCGGGTGCCGATGGAGGGCTCGCTACGCTTTCCTCTCCGCAGCTCGTTCCGGTCATCGACCCGCTGCATCCACGCGGCGAAGCCGTCGTCGCCCGGGTGCCCGGTGACGAGTTCGTGCTCCTCCGACTCCGCGCCACCGGAACCGCTCGTCTCGAGCGGACCGAGCCGCCTCCCGGCGATGGCACGGTCGGCCCGGCTGGCATCGTTGACCACACCGGCACCTACTACGCCCTCCGATTTTTCGTGACGCCTTTCGTCGCGTCGCCGACACGCCTCAGCATGTCGCAGCGCACCCAGACGATGGACGCGTCATCCATGGCAGCCGCCGCGGCGCCGGCAGCCGGAGCTTCCGGGGACCACCAAGTGACGCTGCTCGTTCGTGGCATCGTGACGGCACGCCGCGTCGGTGCCGTGTTCCGGTGCGGTCCGCGTGGGGACGGTGCGTGCTATCGCGTCACTGGCGACTACGTCGCAACGGCGACTGAACCGCCCCGGGTTTGCCGGAGACTCCCACCTGTGGGAGGTTTGGAGGTATGGGCAAGCCGAAGCGGGGCGACTTCTCGCCCGAAGTCCGGGAGCG
>JALOPS010000479.1 GCA_025453745.1 Gemmatimonadaceae bacterium | reverse complement strand
GGACTGCTCGGCGCTGTGGTCGGGGGTTCGATCAGCAACAGCAGCTCGGGCGACGCGGAGCTGCGCATCGCCGAAGCGCTCGCCGAAGCGTCGGTGCTGGCCGCAGCGAAGCTGGCCGAGAAGCGCGAGATCATCGTGGCCAGTCGGAACTGATTGCTGTCACCAGTTGGCGCCCGCGCGCGGCATACGAGCCGCCGCGCGGGCTGCCGTGCAAGCATCAGACTGCAGGATTCCTCGAACAGCGGAGCAATCGATGCGTGTGGTGGTCCGGGTGGAAGTTGCTGGAGTCGTCATGCTGCGCAGCAGCGAGATCGAGCAGCTCACGGTGACGCAGGCGCTTGGTGCACACACAGCGTGTGTCCTTCACTTCACGCGCGACAGCGCCACGGATCTCGCGGTCGACACGATGCTCGGTCAGGCGCTGGCGGTCACGGTCGAGGATGACGGCGGGACGGTAGACGTCTTTCATGGCGTGGTGACCGCAGGACGACAGACTCATCAACTGCAGCATGGCTCGGTGTTTCACCTCGAAGCGCGTTCACGCTCATGTGCGCTCGAGCGTCGGCGCACGACGTATTTTCGCGCGAGTACGTTGGCGGATGTCGCGCAGCGCCTTGGCGCGTCGCTCGTTGGTGCGCCCGCCTCAGCAGACCCGCTGGAGTTCGTGCAGTTCGGTGAGACCGACTTCGACTTCCTGCGACGACTGGCTGACGAACAGGGGATGTTCGTTCGGACGAATACGCCAGGTATCGAAGTGCGCAACGCATTCGACGATGCGGGACTGACGCTGGTGTGGGGTCGCGACTTGCTGTCGGTGACGGCCTCGTGCGAATCGGCGAACAACGGCGTCGCCGGTGCGGCGCACCTCGTCCAGGAGAAGCGCGATCATCGATTTCGCGGCGTGTCGAAGGATCCGTCCTGGTTGGGTGGTGCGGCGCCGTTGACGGCCGCTGCGTCACGCGTGGCACGCGAGCGTCGCGGTGCGGAGGGTGACGCCCTGGTCGAAGAGTTACCCTTTCGGAGCAAGACGCTGGAGTCCGCACGTGCGCATCTGGAGCAGTTGAGCGAGCGCGCGCTTGGAACCACCGTTTGCGTCGATGGTGAGGCGAACAATCCGCGCGTACGCGCTGGGGATACGGTCACGCTTGAAGAGTCGGAAGCGTTCACGCTTCCGACGCGTGGAACCCTTGGCGTGGTGGAGGTGACGCATCACTTCGACGGGCAGCTCTATCGCTGCGTCTTCCGCGCGACGCCATGGAGTGCGTGGACGAACGCCCAGCGCCCGGTCCGGGCGACGGTGCACGGTCCGACGACCGGCATGGTGGTGGACAACGTCGATCCGCAGCGAATGGGGCGGCTCAAGGTGCGTCTGCGGTGGCATGATGCGGGTGAATCGACGCGTTGGCTGCGCATGGCGATGCCCTATTCGGGGAACACGCGCGGCCTGCACTTCCTGCCGGAGATCGGAGATGAAGTCCTCGTGGCGTTCGAGCTGGGCGATCCCGAGCGGCCGCTGATCATCGGGGCGCTCTGGAACGGCAAGGATGCGGCCGACACCACCGACGCCAATACGGCGAAACGCATCGTCACGCGCTCGGGGAACACGATCCAGTTCCACGATGACGACCCTGGTAACGAACGGATCGAGTTGTTCTCGGCCACCGGGCAGACGTGGGTGCAACTGGCGAACAACGGTGGCAAGCCGCTGCTCACGATTCACTCGGAAGGGGACATCGCGCTCGAGGCGCGCAATGAGATCCGGTTGGCCTGTCGCACGCTGACGGAGCGCATCGGTGTACCGGCGGCGGGTCCACCGTCGCCGTGGGTGGCGGGAGCGGTGCCCAGGCCCGCGGCGGAGAAGACGACGGCGGATGCGCGGTTGCCTGCGGGTGGACGACGATGAGGTGAGCGCATCCGAGGCAGCAACCGCGGCGACCACACGCACAGCGGCCGATGGTCATCCCGACTGTCGGCAAACCAATCATCTCGTACGGAGTCGCAACCAATGACGAGCGACGGCGGACCGAACCGGTCGACCATTGTCGGTGAGAACTACGTGATTGAGGCAGGTACCTCGATCACGCTCCAATGTGGTGCGTCCTCGATTCACATGAATCAAGCCGGCTTCATCACCATCAAGGGCATGGTGATCAGCATTCTGGGTGGCATGAACTGCAACATGACTGCCCCCATGACGAATGTGACCGGTTCCATCTTGCTGACGAATACCGCGACCGTTGCCATCACGGCAGGTGCCGTCATTCGGTCGCATGCGGCGACGCTCAATCACATGGGTTCGGGGGGCAAGGCCACGATCGTCGCGAGCGACGACGCGATCGTGCAGGGTGCCACTGTGAAGCTCAACTGACGAGACCTGGCACGGAGACATCATGAGGCAGTCGCGCCAGGAGCAACTTCGTGGTACACCGGTCGGCATGAACGTGAACGATGTGAAGGGTCGACCCATGCAGACCGAGGTGCGGCTCGTAGGCATCGAGGTGATGTCGGCGCGTCGACGCGCGCATGAACACCGTCGATTGCACGCCGTGGCGGCCGACGCCATTCGTCGCGGTCCGATGGCGTGGCCAGCCGAGCCGTCCCTCGCTCCAGCGGCCGTGCGCGTGTACGAAGACGAACACGGAGATTCGTTCCTCGTGGAAGCCCACGACGGCGGCGTGACGCTGGTACCGTTTGTGGTGGGCGATCCAGTTGGTGGCGGCCGTACGCCCGAAGCGGGCGGGTACGTGTCGGCGCTCAGCGTCGAGCGTGCGCCGCTGCCTCCACTGCGTCGCTTCGATGCGTCGCGTGTGCATCCGACGATCGCCTCGAT
>JALOPS010000132.1 GCA_025453745.1 Gemmatimonadaceae bacterium | reverse complement strand
ACGCTCGTGCGCGGCCACGCCGACGTCGACGACATCGTACTCTTCGACCGCGCACGCGGCTGGCAGGCCTTTGCCGATGTCCGGCAGCAGCTGGCGACGCGACCGTTCGACCTTGTGCTCGCGCTTCAGGTGTACTTCAAGGCGGGGCTCGTGACGTCATTCACGCACGCACCGGTCAAGCTCGGCTTCGACCGGGCGCGGGCGCGCGATGGGAACTGGCTCTTCACCACACACCGCATTGCCCCGCGTCCCATCGGGCAGCACGTGCAGGACCAATACATCGAATTCCTCGAGACCTTGGGCGTCCCGGCGGAACCACTGACGTGGGGGCTCGGGCCCTGGGAGCACGAGCGCGCGTGGCAGCGCGAGTTCTTTGCCCCCATCGAGCGCCCGGTCGCGGCGCTCGTGGTGGCCACGAGCAAGCCGGAGAAGGACTGGCTTCCCGAACGCTGGGCCACGCTCTGCGACGTGCTCGTCGAGGACTACGGGCTGCAGCCCGTGCTCGTGGGTGGTCGCTCTGCGCGTGAGCTGGCCGCCGAAGCGGTGATCATGGCCAGCGCGCGCCACAAACCCATCAGCGCACTCGGCAGTGGACTGCGGAAGCTGGTGGCCATTCTCGATGGCGCGGCCGTCGCGCTCTCACCCGACACCGGTCCGCTCCACATGGCCGTCGCGCTCGATACGCCGGCCATCGCACTCATGGGCTACACGAATCCCAAACGTGTGGGCCCATATCGACGCTTTCACGACCTGCTGATCGACGCGTACGGCACTCCCGGCGAGGACTATCCGATCTCGGCCGAGTATCGACACGACCGACTGCCGCGCATCACCGTGGAGGACGTGATCTCCAGACTCGAGGTCTGGCGCCGCAGCTATGCGCCGGCGCGCATGACGGCGCTCAGCGAACGCCTGGCGAATCGATAGCCGGGGTATCGACCCACGTCGGTGGCCCGAACGCGTACTCGACACCCTGCTGCCGGAGCAGCGCCACCAGGCGACCGAGTGCGAGCCCCATGACAGCGAAGTAGTCACCGTGCACGCGCTCGACGATCGTCGCGCCGTAGCCCTGAATGCCGTATGCCCCCGCCTTGTCCATCGGCTCACCGGTGGCGACGTATGCTGCGATCTGTGCCGCGTCCAACGGGCGAAAGGTGACCTCGACCGTCTCCACTTCGGAGACCACGTGCGCTGCGCGCGCCACCGCCACGGCGGTGTGTACGAGATGCGTGCGACCCGCCAGGCGCGACACCATTGCCCGTGCCTCGGCAGCATCCTGCGGCTTTCCGAGAATTGCGCCATCGATCACGACGATCGTGTCACTCCCGATGACGATGGCGTCCGGGTGCCGCTCGGCCACCACGCGCGCCTTCTCTTCGGCCAGCCGTTGGGCATGCGGGACCGGCGCTTCGTCCGGCCAGGGCGTTTCGTCGATGTCTGCCGGCTGTACCTCGTGCGGCACACCGATGAGCGAGAGCAGTTCGCGGCGGCGTGGCGACTGCGAGGCAAGTACGATGCGAGGGGTGGACACGCCGTCAAGCTAGCGATCCGGTGCCTGCGTCACGACGCGCGGCTGGTCCCGCACGGGTGAGGCACCCACATTCCGCCGCATGTCCGAGCGCCACCCCGAGACCGACGCAATCCGGCTGCAAGCGCCCATCACGGCGGCGCGCGAACACTCCGTCCCGCTGTATCTGACGTCGAGCTTCCGCTTCGACGACTACGAGCACGGGCGCGCCCTCTTCGGCGAGGAGCAGCCGGGGCTCATCTACAGCCGCTACGACAACCCGAACACCGACGAGTTCATCGCGAAGCTGCGTGCGCTCGAGGGCGCGGAGGCCGGCATCGCCACGGCGTCGGGCATGGCCGCGGTGTTCTCGTCGATCGCGTCGCTCGTCTCCGCCGGCGATCATGTGGTCTCCTCGCGCGCGGTGTTCGGCTCCACCCATCAGATCTTCACGCGCATCCTGCCCAAGTGGAATGTCGCGGTGGATTACGCCGATGCGAGCGATCCCGAGTCGTTCGTGCGCGCGCTGCGTCCCACCACACGCGTGGTGTATGTGGAGACGCCGTCGAACCCCGGGCTCGAGCTCATCGACCTCGCGTGGCTCGCCGGCATCACGCGCGCGCGCGGGATACCGCTCGTCGTCGACAACTGCTTCGCCACGCCGCATCTGCAGCGCCCGCTCGCGCTCGGGGCCGACCTGGTCATCCACTCCGCGACCAAGTACATCGACGGGCAGGGGCGCACGCTCGGTGGCGCGATCGTAGGGGCAAAGGCGCTGGTGCAGGAGGCGCGCTTCTTCGCGCGGCACACGGGACCGGCGCTGTCACCCTTCAACGCGTGGGTGCTCAGCAAGTCGCTCGAGACGCTCGCTGTCCGCATGGATCGCCACTGTGCCTCGGCGATGACCCTCGCGCGTACGCTCGACGGTCACCCCGCGCTCGAGGCGGTGCGTTATCCCGGCCTGCCCACGCATCCGCAGCATGCGCTCGCCCGCACGCAGATGTCGCAGTTCGGCGGCATCGTCTGTCTCGACGTGCGCGGCGGACTGGCGCAGTGTCGGCGCGTGGTCGACGCGCTGCGGATGTGCACGTTGAGTGCGAACCTGGGTGACACACGCACCATCGTGACGCACCCGGCGTCCACGACACACGCCCGTCTGACGGAAGACGAGCGGCAGCGCGTGCGGATCGGTCCGGGGCTGCTGCGCATCTCGGTGGGACTCGAACATCCCGACGACATTATCGGGGATCTCACCCAGGCGCTGGATGGGGCGATCGGGTAGCCGTCAGTCCGCCGCCGATGCGCCCTGCTCGATGTCCAGCATCGCCGCCCGGAGCGCGGGCACGACCGATGCGAGCGCGTCGGGCAATCGGAGCCCGAGTTCGTCGATGCGGCGAAGCGCGAGTGCCAGCTCGACGCCGCAGAGCACGCGACACGCTCCCAGGTGCGCCGCCAATCGGGGAGACGGTGGCGCACCATCCGCGGGATGCGCGCTCGCGCCCGAACCCATCCACGCGACGGCCCGCTCGGCGCGGAGCAGCACGCGGCGATTGCCGCGCTCCCGAGCGTCTTCAAAGCCGGCGAGCACGCCGCGCACGACGAGCAATCGGCTCCGCTCCACGCTCAGTCGGCCCAGATCACGGAGCCCGTCGGCCAAGCCGACAGCGACCGATGCCGACAATCCATCACCTCCCACTCCGCCGGCGTGCTCCCAGCGAAGCGCCCGGACAAGGGCGCCGATCATCCATCCGTGGACCACCGGCGTGTGCCGCATCGACCACGGGGCCCGATCCGTCGAGCCGCACGCCCGCGATCCCGCCCATCGTGACAGCCGCCGAAGCGCATGTGCGGAGTCCGGGTGGTGCAGCGCGTACAATCGCGGGTCCGGCCCGAAGCCCGTCTCCAGCGCCACACTCGTGAGCGACGCGGCCAGCTCCATCTGCCGGAGCGCGTCACAGGCATCGGCCACGAGGCCTGACAGGCGACCGCGTGCACGCCCGAGGACGAGCGGACGGTGACGTGTGACGAGCGTCTTGTTGATATCCACGCGCGGCGAAGAGGGAAAGGCAAACGCTGTCGGAGCCCGCCAGCGGCTCTACCAAGGTGCTATGAGACAGACGCGGCGGAACGTTCCAACCAGAGCGTCACAGGGCCGTCATTCACCAGCTCCACCGCCATCGATGCGCCGAATTCCCCCGTGGCAACGGGGAGCCCCGACGCGACCAGCAGTCCAATGAATCGCTCATAGAGCGGCACGGCATGCTCCGGGCGGCTCGCATCGATGAAGCTGGGGCGCCTGCCCTTCGCGGCATCGCCGTACAGCGTGAACTGTGATACCACCAGCAGTGCACCGCCGACGGCCCCGAGATCGAGGTTCATCTTCCCCTCCGCATCCGCGAACAGCCGCAGGCCAAGCACCTTCTCGGCCATCCAGTCCACTTCGCGCGGCGTGTCGGTGGGCGTGAAGCCGACGAGCAGCAGAAAGCCGGTGCCAATGCGCCCGGTGACGCGATCGGTGCCATCGTCATCGCGCACGCGTACCTCGGCGCGGCTGCACCGCTGGAGCAGAACTCGCATCCCCGAAACTACTCGGGCGCGTCGCCGCGATGTGCGGTGACGCGCCCGGTCGTGCCTGCGCCGCGGTCGGCGCTACTCGACGGTGACCGACTTCGCGAGGTTCCGCGGCTGGTCCACGTTGCACGCACGCTTGACGGCGATGTAGTACGCCAGGAGCTGCAGCGGAATCGATGCGAGCACCGGCGTGAGCAGATCCACCGTCTCGGGGATGCGGAACTCGTAGTCGATCTGCCCCTTGAGCGATGGTTCCTCGCGCGTCGTGATCGCGATGATGCGCCCCTTGCGCGCCTTCACTTCCTGGATGTTCGAGACGACCTTCTCGAAGACCGCGTCGTGCGGCGCGATGAACACCACCGGCATCATCTCGTCGATCAGGGCGATCGGCCCGTGCTTCATCTCGGCGGCGGGATACCCCTCGGCGTGGATGTAGCTGATCTCCTTGAGCTTGAGCGCTCCTTCGAGCGCAGCCGGGAAGTTGTAGCCGCGCCCGAGGTAGAGGAAATTCGACGCCCGCTTGAACTCCTCCGCGAGCGCCTCGATCTCGGGGGCGCGATCGAGGATCGACTGGATCTGCTTCGGCAGATCGGCGAGGGCCTGCGCGATCTGCCGCCCGCGCTCGACGGAGAGATCGCGCAGCCGCGCGAGCTTGAGCGTGAACAGCGCCAGCGCGACCACCTGGCTCGTGAAGGCCTTGGTGGAGGCCACGCCGATCTCGGGCCCCGCGTGCAGGTAGATGCCGCCGTGGTCTTCGCGCGCGATCGTCGAGCCCACCACGTTCACGAGTCCGAGCGTGTGCGCGCCGCGCCGCTTGGCTTCGCGCATCGCCGCGAGCGTGTCGGCCGTCTCCCCCGACTGCGAGATGACGATGCACAGCGTGTTCGGCCCGATGATCGGGTTGCGATAGCGGAACTCCGAGGCGTACTCCACCTCGGTCGGGATGCGGCAGAGCTCCTCGATCATCATCTCGCCGATCAGCGCCGAGTGCCAGCTCGTGCCGCACGCGGTGATGATGACGTTGTCGACCGAGAGGAGCTGCTCGCGCGTCATGTTGAGCCCGCCGAGCTTCGAGAAGCCTTCCTCGAGAATCAGCCGGCCGCGCATCGTGTTGGACACGGTCGTCGGCTGCTCGAAGATCTCCTTGAGCATGAAGTGCGCGTAGCCGCCCTTCTCGATGTGCTCGAGATCCCACTCGATGCGCGTGACCGGCTTGTCCTGCGCGTGTGCGTCGAGGTCGACGATGCGGTACCCGTCCCGCGCGACCACCGCCACCTCGCCGTCGTCGAGATAGATCACCTGCCGCGTGTGCCGCAGGATCGCCGACGCATCGGAGGCCACGAAGTATTCGCCGTCGCCCAGACCGATCAGGAGCGGGCTCCCCTTCCGGGCCGCGACGATCTTTTCCGTGTCGAGCGACGAGATGACGGCGATGCCGTAGGTCCCCTCGACCTGGCGGAGCGCCTCGATCACGGCGGCTTCGAGATTTCCCGCGAACGCCTCCTGGATGAGGTTGGCGAGGACTTCGGTGTCGGTGTCCGAGTGGAAGACGTAGCCGCGCGCCTGCAACGACTGCTTGAGCGCGCTGTAGTTCTCGATGATCCCGTTGTGCACGAGGGCGATCGTCCCATCGTGGCTCAGGTGCGGATGCGCATTGCGCTCCGTCGGCGGACCATGCGTGGCCCAGCGGGTGTGCGCGATGCCCAGCGTCCCGAGCGGCGGCTCCTCGGCGATGACCTGCTCGAGTCGCGCGATCTTCCCGGCGGCACGGCGCGTCTCGACCCCCTTGCCGTTCATGACGGCCACGCCCGCGGAATCGTACCCGCGATACTCCAATCGCTTGAGTCCGTCCACAAGCAGTGGGGTAGCGCGCTGGGGACCGACGTAGCCGACAATGCCGCACATAGGCGAAGCGAGAAGAAGGGAGAGACGAGCTGCTACGCGGCGAGCGCCGCCAGAGGCGCGCGCGCCGCATCGATCAGCGCCCGCGCGTCGGCGGCGCTGGGCGCCTCCGCAATCACGCGAACGATGGGTTCCGTGCCGGACGGCCGTACATGGAGCCACCGATCCGCCCACGAGAGACGCAAGCCATCCTGCCGATCGGCCGACGCGTCCGCGAACTGCCGCTCGAGTGCGCCGTAGACATCGACCAGACTCGCCTGCGGTCGATCGAGCTTGTCCTTGACGATCGCGTAGCGCGGGCGTTCCGCCACGAACGACGACACGGCGCGTCCGGTCTCGGCGAGTAGTTGCAACACCAGTGCCACGCCCACGGGGGCGTCGCGTCCGAGATGCAGTGCGGGGAGGATGACGCCGCCATTTCCCTCGCCGCCAATGACGGCCTGCGCCTCGCGCATGCGCACGGCCACGTTGACCTCGCCGACCGGCGCGCGCAGGAAGGGCGCGCCCGCCGCGCGTGCCTCGTCTTCGACGACGAGGCTGGTCGAGAGATTGCTCACCACCGGGCCCACCTGATGGCGCAGCACCAGTCGGGTGGCAAGCGCCAGCGTGTAGTCTTCGCCGATCGGCGTGCCCGCTTCGTCCACGAGGGCGAGCCGATCCACGTCGGGATCGGTCGCGAAGCCGATCACCGCGCCGTGTGCGCGCACGAGCGCCGACAACTCGTCGAGGTGGTCGGCGGTGGGCTCGGGCTCGCGGGGAAAGCGCCCATCGGGCTCGAGATGGATCGCGTGCACCGTGCACCCCAATCGCTCGAGGAGCGCGGTCATGATGCGTCCACCTGCGCCGCGCACACAGTCGAGCGCGACGACGAAGCGCTTCGCACGGATGGCATCCACATCGATGAACGGCAGAGCCAGCACGGCGTCGAGATGCCGCGCCACGGCGTCGGCGTCTTCGCGGTAGCCGCCGAGCGTATCCCACGTGGCGCGCGCGATGGGGGCGTCGAGCAGCCGGCGCATCGCTTCGCCCTCATGCGCCTCGAGAAAGAGACCCGAAGGGCCGATGAACTTGAGCGCGTTCCACTCGACGGGGTTGTGACTGGCCGTGATGGCCAATCCACCCGCGGCGTGATGATGCTCCACGGCGAGCTGGACCGTGGGCGTCGGGACCACGCCCACATCGATCACGTCGGCGCCGACGGATTCGAGTGCGGCCAGGACGGCATGTCGGAGCATCGGTCCGGACACTCGGCTATCTCGCCCCACGACGATTGCCGGGGTGCCGGGCGTGCCGGCCGCGCGCGCGCGATCCACCGCCCACCGACCGAACGCCGCGGCGAACGTGCTCACAATTTCCGGCGTCAGCGCTTCGCCAATGCGGCCGCGAACGCCGGAGACAGACACCATCAGGCGATCAAATCGCATTCGATGCTCGTTCAGGACATGTGGCGACCGGGCCTCGTGCTGTCGCACCCGCACGACAGACGTCGCGCGTGCGCCCGTGCGACAGGGCTAAGCTACCGGCTGCACCCGTCATCGGCAGTCGAACCCGTGACAGACGCGTAAATGACGCACCGCTGGCGGCTCCGTTTCGTGGCATTGCGTGCCGGCCGGGGAACGGTCCCGTTGGCGGTCCAGAACGGCGGTTCCGGCATTACACTTGGCGGCGCATGAGTGACCCCCTCGCCCTTGTGCCTTACGCGCTGGCCGCCAGCGGCGGGACGATCGATGGCCTTCCCGCTCGCGACCTGGTCACCGCCGGGCTCACCCTGCTCCGCCGCGCGCCCGCCCTGCCCCGCGCGCTGGCGGGTCGTCGGGCGGCCATCCTGCTCCCGCCCGGTCCGGCCTTCGTGACGGCGCTGGCGGCCAGCGAAGGGCGGGGCGCCGTGCTGCTCAACACCACCGGCGCCCCGCTCGAGTTCGAGGAACAGCTCACCGACGCCGAGGTGGGCGCGGTCTTCACCTCGGCCGCATTGGCCGACCGGTTGCCCGCACGCGTCGTGCGCGTGCTCCTCGACGATGCGCCGCGCTCGGCGCGCGTGCTGGAGTTCGACCATGCGCGCGACGTGTCGCTCCTGGGCGATACACCGCTGCCGCTCGTGGGGGACCCCGACGTCGACGGCCGCGACGAAGAGGCGGTGGTCGTCTACACCGCCGCGATGATGGGGCGTGCGCTCGGCGCGATTCTTACACATCGCAACCTGCTCGCGAACGCTCGCGGCACCATCATCGCCGCCGCACTGACCGCGGACGATCACACGCTGGCGATGTTGCCGTTCGCGCATCTCTTCGGCACCACCGTCGCCGCCCTCGCGCCGATGCTCGCGGGCGGTCGCGTCTCGACGCTCGCGCGCTTCCATCCGGTGCGCGCCGTCGAGCAGGTCGAAGACGAAGGGATCACGGTGCTCGTTGGCGTACCGGCGCTCTATGCGGCGATGCTCGCCGCACTCGAACGGCGCGGGCGTGTGCTGCGGGCGCCTGCGCTTCGGCTGTGCATCTGCGGCGGCGCACCGCTCGGCGCGGCGCTGCAGGAGCGGTGGGCCGAGGCCACGGGCGTGGAGCTGCGGCAAGGGTATGGTCTCACCGAGGCGGCACCGGTCTGCCTCTTCAACCGCGTGGGGCTGCCCAACCATCGCGGCACGCTCGGGGTGCCCTTCCCCGGCGTCGAGGTGAGCATTCGCCATCCGGAGCATGGCGGACCGATGCCGCCGCGCGTCGAAGGCGAGATCTGCGTGCGCGGCGACAATGTGTCCCCCGGCTACGTGCGCGGCGGCGACTTCGGGCTCCCGCGTCGCGACGGTTGGCTGCACACGGGCGACCGCGGCGTGATCAACGCCGACGGCACGGTGACCTTTCGTGGCCTGCTCAAGCCGGTCATCGCGCACGATGGCTTCAACATCTATCCGCGCGAGATCGAGCGCGTGCTCGCCGCCATGCCCGGCGTCGAACGGGCGCGCGTGCGCGCGCTGCCGCACGCA
The DNA here is from genome assembly GCA_025453745.1 of Gemmatimonadaceae bacterium. Lineage (GTDB taxonomy): Bacteria > Gemmatimonadota > Gemmatimonadetes > Gemmatimonadales > Gemmatimonadaceae > JALOPS01. Next base: position 1,700 of record JALOPS010000132.1, on the reverse strand, counting down.
ACGCGTGGGCACGATATCGGTGTCGAAGTCTGGGGCGATGTCAGCGCCGACGATGTGCGGCGCTGGTGCAGTCAGCGACTCGCGCTGTACAAGCAGCCGCGCACGATCATCGTGCGCGACCCGGTCTCCTAGCCGCTACGCCGCCGCGGCGGCGAGTCGCTCGAGCGGCGTGGCATCCGCGCCCACGACGTCGACGCGACCGCTCAGCAGGACGCGCTCGAACGCCATCACGCACGCCGGGTCGAACTGCTGGCCGGCGCAGCGCCGCAGCTCGGCCACGGCCGCTTCGGTCGAGCGCCCGTTGCGATAGGGACGCGCGCTGGTCATCGCGTCGAAGGAGTCGGCGACCGCGACGATGCGCGCTTCCAGCGGGATCTCCGAGCCGACCAGCCCGTCGGGCAGCCCACGGCCATCGAAACGTTCATGGTGCGAGCGCACCACGTTGAGCGCCACGGGCGCCTCGCGCAGCAGCGGACCGAGCAGACGCCACCCGATGAGCGGGTGCTCCATGATGTGCGCGTACTCCTCGTCGGTGAGCGGGCCTTCCTTGTTCAGCACCGCCTCGCGCACGCCGATCTTGCCGATGTCGTGCAGGTTGGCGCCGAGTTCGAGCTCACGGACCACGGGCTCCGGCATGCGCAGTTCGCGGGCGATCGCGCCCGCGTACCGCGAGACGCGCAGCGAGTGGCCGTGTGTGTAGCGATCGCGCACTTCGAGTGCCTGGACCAGCGACTGCAGGCTCGTGAGAAAGAGCTCCTCGAGCTTGCGCGCCTGCTCCTGCACGCGCTGCTCGAGCTGTTCGCGGTAGACGCGATTCTCGAGCACGAGCCGCCGCTTCTCGACGACCTGGGCCACGCGCGCACGCACTTCGTCGATGCGGAAGGGCTTCGTCAGGTAGTCGAGCGCGCCGATCGAGAGCGCTTCCACCGCCGCGTCCACGTCGGCATTGGCGCTGACCATCATCACCGCGATGTCGGGCCACTCCGCCGTCACGTGCCGCAACAGTGCGACGCCATCCATCTCCGGCATGCTCATGTCGGTGATGACGAGATCCACGCCCTGTCGCCGCAGGAAGTCGATCGCCTCGACGCCCGAGCCGGCCTCGTGGCAGCGGTAGCCGTCGCGCTCCATGACACGCCGGAGCAGCGCACGCAGCCGCGGCTCGTCATCGACGATGAGGCACTCCGTGGTCGGGAGTCCCGTGCGGTCGCCGTGATCGATGGTGATGAGCGCGCTCACGCGGCCTCCGGCCCCGTCGGCAGCGTCGGCTCGGCCGGTCGCTGCCACTGGGCGCGAGGCGTAACTTCCGCGCGCCACTTGCGGCGGCCCGATGCGCCACCGCGAATCACCGACAAGCCGCGCCACGCGCCCTCATGACCCGCATTCTCGACGACGAGCCGCACGGCGGCCTTGCCACGCGCGCCATTCACGCCGGTCAACGTCCCGATGCGCAGAGCGGCGCGATCATGACGCCGATCGTGCAGACCTCCACCTACGTGCAGGACGGGCTGGGCGTCAACAAGGGGTACGAGTACGCGCGCGGCAAGAACCCCACGCGCGAAGCCTTCGAGCGCAACGTCGCCAGCCTCGAGGGCGGGCGACACGGCTTCGCCTTCTCGAGCGGCATGGGCTGCCTCGACTCGATCATGAAGCTCTTCCGGGCGGGCGACCATTTCGTGGTCGGGGAGAACGTGTACGGC
>JALOPS010000478.1 GCA_025453745.1 Gemmatimonadaceae bacterium | reverse complement strand
GCCGGCCCAGGAGCTGCTCGCGCGCGGCTGGGTCTCTCCAGCAATTGTCAGCGTGGCTCGCACGCGCGTCGGCACCGGGGCTGCCGCCGGCCGGGCGACCCAAGCGCGCACGATCGGCTGCGGTGCCGCGTGGTCGCTGCGATAGACGAGGGTTGGGGTGCGCGCCTCGTTGAGCGTGGTGACCGTCGGGAGCGGATAGGCGAGGCGGAGGGCGCCGCACTCGTAGGCGACGCGCGGCTTGAGGGCGATGCTGACGCACTGGCTGCGCTCGACGCTGGCGCCGGGATTGGCGAGGGTGAGGTCGACGTCGGGGGCGTAGGGAGATGACAGGGAGACCGCGCCGCCGCCCGGTCGCGCCACCGTGCGCGGGGTAGCCCGAGTGGCCGCGAAGGCGAGCCGGAGCCGGCTCACCAGCGATGCCGTGTCCGCCACCCGCGGATAGCCACGGGGTCGCACCAACGTGCCGCGATCCGTGCTGTCGAGCGGACGGAGGTTCGCCCCGCGCTGTGCGGCCAGCGGTGCTGCCAGCGCGCATGCTACCAGGGCCGCGTTGCATGCGGCCATCGCCGCGCGGTGTGCGCCATGCGTGCGCAACGCCAGTTCACCCACCAGCTCTCCGGTCCACATGCGATCGCCTCGATGCAAGGATGGTTGCGATGCGATCTGGCAGGTGGCGTGCCCGTACCCGCGACAGCCGTAGTGCGGCATCGTACTATCACTTGCAGTATCGACATCTTCAGTGAATCAGGCACGGTGGCGGTGCATCCACGTGCATTCACACGTGCATCGATGACGCCACATCACCCGACGACATGTCGACGTTTGACGATGACAATGATTGGAATTCGCTAATGCGACTGGCCGAGAGTGTCTGTCTGTTGCGCATTCGACGCCTCACCTCTATGTGTGATGCACGCGATCGAGCGGCACCTCGCTCGCGCGCCACGCGCGCAGTGCTGCGCGCATGATGACGCAACGTTCGCCGCGGCCCGTTCTGTCATCACGCGAACACTTACTTCTGTCCTTCCTGCCATGCCCCGCATTCGCCCCACTCGCTACAGATCCAGCCCCTGGCTCGTCTGCTCGTTCGCCGTCGCTACGCTCGTTGCGTGCACGGATCGGCGCGATGCTCCGACCGCGGCCGTGTCGGTCGCCGCCGTGCGAGCACCCCGCGATACGATCGGTGAGTTCTCGCCCTACGATCGGTACATCGTGACGTTGCGCACGTCGTCCAGTGCCCCAGAATCGATTGCCACCGCACTCGGGGTACGCGTACCGCCTCGCGCCGAACGTGCGATCCTTGCGCGCGCCGCCGGCCCGCTGCGCAGCGTGGGCGATGGGGGCGCGCACGCCGTGTACCGCCATGTCATGCAAGGCTTCGCGGCACGCTTGACGCGGGAGCAGGTGCGGGCGCTGCGAGCAGATCCACGAGTGATCGAGGTGGCGCCCGAACACCCAGGCGTCCTCGATCAGAGCACGGTGCAGGCGAACGCGCCGTGGCACCTCGACCGCATCGATCAGCGTGATGGCCGTGACTTCGTGTACAGTTGGTTTGGCGATGGCACCGGCGTCAACGTGTATGTGCTCGACAACGGGATCAATGTGAACTCGCAGGAATTCGGCGGGCGCGCGTCGGTCTTCGCCGACCTGGCTGGCGGGACTGGTGGCGTAGACATCTGTCCGAATGCGATCACGGTCGACCTCGATCCGTGCCAGCACGGCATGGCGGTCGCGTCACTGGCAGGAGGCGCGGAGTACGGCGTCGCCAAGAACGCCACGATTCGGGCTGTCCGCTATGCTCCTGGCTGGGTGGACAAGCCGTGGCCCTCCGCTGTGGTGAGTGCCATGGACACGGTGCGCGTGGCCGGCGCCACGCCGGCGGTGGTGGTGCTGGCGGCCTCTTATTCCAGCAACCGCTCGCAGATCGACAATTCCGCGAACGCGCTCATCAACGCGGGCTTCACCCTCGTGGTGTCGGCGGGCAACTGGAACAACGACGCGTGCAAGTGGTCGCCGCAGAGCGTGGATCGCGCGATCGTCGTCGGGGCATCGGACACCTCCGATGCGCGCGCGCAGTACCCGGAGTTCGGCCAGGTTTCCGGTGTCACCCAGGCGTCGAACTATGGCCCCTGCGTGGATGTGTTTGCACCCGGAACGCGCGTCCGTGCCGCCGGGTCCGACTTTCCCAGTCGGCTGTTCTCCGGCACGTCCGCGTCGGCTCCCATCGTCGCCGGGATCGCCGCGCGCTACTTGAGCATCTTCCCCAGCGCCACGCCGCGAGAGGTGGAGAACTATGTCAAGAGCAACGCGTCTCCGAATCGCGTCGTCATGGGCGCGCTGCCACTCGTCACGCAGAATCTCCTGGCGTTTGCCGAACCCATGGCTCCGACACGTTCAGTGTACTATCAGGCACGCGTGCAGACTCGCGACTGGCTGCCACCAGTCTACGACAGCCAGATCGCAGGCACGGTCGGTCAGAATCTGGCCTTGCGAGCACTCCGGATCTACACGGACGGGCCGCTCACCAATGCCGGGGCTGTCTTCAGATATTCCGTGCGCTTCAACGGCGCATGGCAAGCCGAAGGCGTGAACGGCTCGCTCGTCGGCACGACCGGCACGTCGGGTACGGTTTCCGGGCTGCGCGTACGCTTGTCGCCGAACCCGCTCGGATCTTCGGTCTGCTATCAGGTGCATCAGGCGGTGCTCGGCTGGGGGCCCATGGCATGCGACAACGCCGTGGCCGGCGATCCGAACTTCGCCGTGCAGGCGGTGCGACTCTACGTCGTCGGGCAGAGCAGCTATGGTTTCCGGCAGCCGTCGGCACGTTGAGGCGGCCG
>JALOPS010000477.1 GCA_025453745.1 Gemmatimonadaceae bacterium | reverse complement strand
GCTCGATCGCGAGGAGCAGCGCTTCGTGCTCGCGCACGAGCTCGGCCACATCATGAGTGGGCACGTCACCTATCGCACGCTGGCCGTGCTCATCCTCACGTTTGGTCTGAGCAACCTGCCCTTCGTCGCCGGTGTCGCGCTGCTCCCCTTCCAGCTCGCGCTGCTCGAGTGGTATCGCAAGGCGGAGCTGAGCTGCGATCGCGCGGGGCTGCTGGGCGTGCAGGATCCGCGCGTCGCGCAGATGGTCTTTCTCAAGCTGGCGGGGGGCGGGGCGGGCGACGATACGATCGATCTCGACGCGTTCATGGAACAGGCCGCCGAGTACGAGACGGGCGGCACCGCGTGGGACACGGTGCTCAAGGCGCTCAATACCGCGATGCGCGAGCACCCGTTTGCGACGGTGCGCGCGGGCGAATTGCAACGCTGGGTCGGCGAGGGGAGCTATGCGCGCATCCTGGGCGGCGAGTACGTGCGTCGCGGCGAGAGCCAGCAGCGGCCGCTGAGCGACGACTTCCGCGAGGCGGGCGACTACTACGCCAAGCAGGCGCGTGCCGCCGCCGACCAGGTGAGCGATGTCTTTGGCCGCGCGGCCAACGCGTTTCGCGAGGCCTTCGATGATGCGTTTGCGTCGCGGAGCCGCGGCGGCACGCAGGCGCCCCCCGCACCCGACGACGGCGGCGCCAACATCTGATCGTCGCATGCGATGCCGCATGGGCCGGGAGCGTTAGCTTCCCGGCCCATGCGCGTTTTGCTCATTGGTAGTGGCGGTCGCGAACACGCGATCGCAGACACGTTGCGTCGCGAGTCGCCCGCGCTCGAACTCATCGGCGCGCCGGGCAACCCGGGACTCGCCGCACTCGGCCGCACCGTCGCCGTCTCCGGAGACGCGGAGGCGTTGCTTGCGCTCGCGCAGTCGGAGGCCGTCGATCTGACGATCGTCGGCCCCGAGGCGCCGCTCGCTGCCGGCATCGTCGATCGCTTCCGCGCGGCGGGGGCACCGATCTTCGGCCCCACGGCCGCTGCCGCGCAGCTCGAGGCGTCCAAGGCATTCGCGAAAGCGGTGATGCACGACGCGGCCGTGCCCACCGCGCGTGCGGAGACCTTCCGCCATGCGGACGATGCGCGACGCGCCGTGCTTGAGCGCTTCGGCGCGCCCGTCGTGATCAAGGCGAGCGGGCTGGCAGCCGGCAAAGGGGTGATCGTCTGCGAGACGCTCGACGCCGCGCACGATGCCATCGCGCACATCGCCGAGGCACGGGCGTTCGGTGGTGCCGGCGACGAAGTGCTGGTCGAAGAGTTCATGACCGGCGAGGAGCTCTCGCTGTTCGTGCTCACCGACGGCACGCACGCGCTGCCGATGCTCGCCGCGCAGGACCACAAGCGCGTGGGTGTGGGCGACACCGGGCCCAACACGGGGGGCATGGGCGCCTACGCGCCGGTGTCGCTCGCGAGCGAGGCCCTCATGGGCGACGTGATGGAGCGCATCGTGTTGCCGACGCTCACCGCCATGCGCGCACGCGGTACGCCGTTTACGGGGTTGCTGTATGTGGGCCTGATGCTCACACCCACGGGACCACGCGTCGTGGAGTTCAACTGCCGCTTCGGCGATCCCGAGACGCAGGCCGTGCTCCCGCTGTTGACCTCCTCGTTGCTCGAACCCATCGCCCGCATCGCCCGCGGCGATTCACTGGCCGGTGTGCCTGCGCTCACATGGCGCGCCGGGGCCGCGGTCACCACGGTCGTTGCTGCGGCAGGGTATCCTGACACGCCGCACACCGGGGCGGCCATCACGCTCCCCGACATGAGCGATACGCTGCGCGTCTTCCACGCGGGCACGCGACGCACGGCAGCGGGCGTGCTCGTGAGCGGTGGCGGTCGCGTGGTGGCCGTGACCGGACTGGGCGACGACTTCACCATCGCGCAGGCGCGGAGTCGCGCGGGAGCGGCAGCCGTACGCTTCGACGGCGCGTTCTTCCGCGACGATATCGGCTGGCGGGAGGCCGCGCGCATCACGGCAGTCGCGCGCGCGTAGCGCGTGCCCGAACTCCCCGAAACCGAGACGATCGCGCGCGATCTGGACGCGGCGCTGCGCGGCGCGGTGATCGCGCGAACGGTGGTGCGGCACCCTGATGTGGTGCGTGCCGTACCCCCGGATGCACTGGACGCGGCGTTGCGCGGCGCAGCCATCGCGCAGGTCTGGCGGCGCGCGAAGCTCGTTGTGTTGGACCTTCTGCCCGATGCTCGCGCCTCGCGACCGGTGCTCGCCGTGCAGCCGCGCTTTACCGGAGCACTGCTGCTCGACGCGGCACCCACCGACGACCCGTATGTCTGTCTCATATGGACGCTGACCGACGGGCGCACGCTGGCCTATCGCGACGTGCGTCGCCTCGGCACGGTGGCGTTGTTCGACGATGCGGGGTGGCACACATACGAGGGCGCGCTTGGCCCCGAGCCTCTTGACCCGGCGCTCACCCCCACGGAGTTTTCGGCATATGTTCGGCACTCCACCCGCCCCATCAAGGCGGTCCTGATGGACCAGCGCACGCTCGCAGGCGTGGGCAACATCTACGCGACCGAGGCGCTGTGGGGCGCCGCGCTCGACCCATCGCGCCGCGCATGCGAGCTCTCGCTCGCCGACACCACCCGCCTGCTCGACGTGCTGCGCGATGTGCTCCTTCGCGCCATTGCGGCGAGGGGCACCAGCTTCCGCGACTATCGCGACGCGCACGGCGCGCGCGGCACGTTCGTCGAACAGTTGCAGGCGTACGGTCGCGCCGGACAGCCGTGCCGCCGCTGCGGCGGTCGGCTCGTGGGGACCGACGCCGTCGACGGACGGAT
>JALOPS010000131.1 GCA_025453745.1 Gemmatimonadaceae bacterium | reverse complement strand
CTCGACGAGGTGCGCGTCTGATGGGCGCCACGGTGATCACTCGCACGGAGCTCCCGCTCCCGCTCGTGCGCCGCGGCAAGGTCCGTGACGTGTATGCGGTGGGGGACGATCGCCTGCTGCTCGTGGCGTCCGATCGCATCAGTGCGTTCGATGTGGTCATGCACGAAGCGATTCCGGCGAAAGGCATCGTCCTCACGCAGATCACCGCCTGGTGGCTCGCGCAGCTCCCCTCTGACATCCCGCACCACCTCGTCTCGGCAGATGTCGACGCGATCGTGCGCGACGTGCCGGTCCTCGCGCCGCACGCCGCGCTCCTGCGTGGTCGCGCGATGCTGTGCCTCCGCACCGAGGTCATTCCGGTTGAGTGCGTCATTCGCGGCTACCTGAGTGGCTCCGCGTGGAAGGAGTACCGCGCACACGGCACGTTGGCCGGCGAGCGGCTGCCCGACGGGCTCAAGGAGAGCGATCGGCTTTCGCCACCGCTGTTCAGCCCGGCCACCAAGGCCGAGACCGGGCACGATGAGAACATCCCAGTCTCCCGCGTGATCAACGAACTCGGTCCCGCGCGCGCCGCGGAGCTCGAGTCCCTGACGCGCCGCGTGTACGCGATGGGCACTGCCGCCGCCGAACCGCGCGGCATCATCGTGGCCGACACCAAGTTCGAGTTCGGTGTGCGACATGGCCGCGTGCTGCTGATCGACGAAGTGCTCACGCCCGACAGCTCGCGCTTCTGGCCAGCCGACCAGTGGGCGCCGGGCGGTCCGCAGCCGTCATTCGACAAGCAGCCGCTGCGCGACTGGCTCGATGTCGAACGCGCGGCCGGCCGATGGAACGGCGACGCACCGCCGCCCACGCTTCCCGATTCGGTCATCGCGGCGACGAGCGCCCGCTACCTCGACGCCTATCTGCGCCTCACCGGGCATCCGCTCGACCCGGCGCTCCTGCCTTCGTCCCCCACCTGATGTTCGCTCGCGAAGGGTACCCCTTCATCATCGGCGCGACGGTCGCAGCCGCCGTCCTGTTTGCGGTGGCACTGCGCCTGCGCTCCTGGCCGCTCTGGCTCGTGGCATTCGTAGTCACGATCGTCGCGATCTGGGTCGCCTGGTTCTTCCGTGATCCGGTGCGCAGTGGCGAGCGCGGACCCGGCGTGGCCATCGCCCCCGCCGATGGGAAGGTGGTGCTCATCCGTGAACTCGACGAGCCGACCTTTCTGGGCGGTCGCGCCAAGTGCGTGTCGATCTTCATGAACGTCTTCAGCGTCCATGTGAATCGCTATCCGGTCACCGGTGAGGTGCGGCTGGTGACGCGTCGCCCCGGCAAGTTCCTCAACGCCGTGCTCGAGGCCGCAAGTCTCGAGAACGAGCAGAACGACGTCGGCATCGACACGGGGCGTCATCGGGTACTCGTGCGGCAGATCGCAGGCCTCATTGCCCGGCGGATCATCACGGATCCTGCGCCGGGTGCGCAGGCGGCGCAGGGGGAGCGCTTCGGGCTCATCCGCTTCGGTTCACGCGTGGATGTGTTCCTGCCCATGGACGCGACGCTGCGGGTGCGCCTCGGTGAGCACACACAGGCCGGCGCGACCGTCATCGCCACGCTCCCGACGAGCTGACGCATGGCTGCCCACGGGACGTCCGGCGATGCACGCGGCGCACGACTCGTGCTGCCCAACGGGTTCACGCTCGCGAACCTGTTCTTCGGCATCTTCGCGATTGTCTCCGCGTCGCGCGGCGAGTTCAACGAGGCCGCGCGGTACACGGTGTTCGGCGCCATCGCCGACTCGCTCGACGGTCGCGTCGCACGGGCCACACGCAGTGGCAGCCGCTTCGGGTCGGAGCTCGACTCGCTCGTCGACGCGATCTCCTTCGGGCTCGCCCCCGCCCTCATGATGTACTTCTCCCAGCTCAATCAGACGCGCTGGGATTGGATCTTCGTCTTCCTGTTCTGCGCCTGTGCGGTGATCCGCCTGGCGCGCTTCAACGTCGAGCAGGCCGGGCGGGCGAAGACGCACTTCACCGGGCTGCCCAGTCCCGCGGCCGGGATGGCGCTGGCCACGTATTACTGGTTCAGCCAGACGCGCCTGTTCAACAACACCGTCATCGGCGACCTGCCATGGCATCAGATGCTGCCGTGGGTCATGCTGGGCCTCGGCATGCTGATGATCAGCAATGTGCCGTATGCAGCGGTGCCGACGGTAGGCTATCGCTCCATCAAGGGCATCCTCGGTTCGCTGCTGGTGATCGGCACCGTCATCGGTGTGCTCTTCCTGCCGAAGCAGTTCTTCTTCCCCGCGCTCATGGGCTACGTGCTCTTCGGGCTCGGCAAGGCGGTGCTGCTCGGTCTCGTCGAGCGGCTCCCCGGTCGTGAGGACGACGAGGAACGTCCGCTGCGCAGTCGACGTGCGCCGACGGCGCTCGCGCCAGGCGACTCCAACACCATCGACCTGGCCGCACACGCGCACGCCATGCGAGGACGGCGTCGTCGACGTCGACCGCGCGGCGATCGTCCGTCTGACATCGAGCGTCCGCCCGAGTCGGGAACCCGCTGACCTCCCTTCCCCCCTTCTCCAGTCGCGTCTTTCCATGGCCCGCTACCGCCTCAGCATTCACATCTCGCCCCGTCGTGGCATTCTCGATCCGCAGGGTCAGGCCGTGAGCGATGCGCTGCACTCGCTTGGCTTCCCCGAGGTCAGAGACGTGCGTGTCGGGCGGTACCTGGTCGCCGAGGTGGATGCTGCCACACCCGACGCGGCACGTGCGCAGGCCACGGCGATGTGCGAGAAGCTGCTCGCGAATCCGGTGACCGAAGACTTCGCCATCGCGGCGGTGGAGCCGGCATGAAGGTCGGGGTCGTGCGGTTTCCGGGATCGAACTGCGATGGCGATGCCTGGCACGCCGTGGTCGATCATCTGGGCGTCGATGCGGTCTACCTCTGGCACAAGACGGCGAGCACCGAGGGGTGCGACGTCGTGATTCTGCCCGGCGGCTTCAGCTATGGCGACTATCTGCGGCCGGGAGCCATCGCGCGGTTCAGCCCCGTGATGAGCGCCGTCGTTGCGCACGCGCGCCGCGGCGGACCCGTGCTCGCCATCTGCAACGGCTTCCAGATCGCATGCGAAGCGGGACTCCTCCCCGGCGCGCTGTTGCGCAACGCATCGTTGCGCTTCGTCTGTGACACGGTGCGCCTCGCCGTGCAGCGCACCGATACGATGTTCACCGCGCGCTATGCGCCGGGACAGATCCTGCGCATTCCCGTGGCCCATGGCGACGGACGCTACACCGCCGATGCGGACACGCTCACGCAACTCGAGGCCGAAGGCCGCGTGATGTTCCGCTATGTGGATGCCAATGGCGAGCCGACCAGCCAGGCCAATCCGAATGGCGCGCTCAACAACATCGCGGGCATCGTGAACGCGGAGGGCAACGTGCTGGGCATGATGCCGCACCCCGAACGGGCGATGGACGTGCGCCTGGGCAGCGCCGATGGCGTCGCGCTCTTCGAGTCGCTGCTGGCGAAGGTGGCCGCATGAGCACCGTCATGGCGCGACCGGGCGATCCGGTGATCACTCCGGCGCTCATCGCCGAACACGGCCTCACCCCGGAGGAGTACGAGCGCCTGACGGCGATGCTGGGGCGCGCGCCCACGTTCACCGAGCTCGGTGTGGTGAGCGCGCTCTGGAGCGAGCACTGCTCGTACAAGCATTCGCGGCCACTGCTCAGGACGCTGCCGACGCAGGCACCGTGGGTGCTGCAGGGCCCCGGCGAGAACGCCGGCGTGATCGCCGTGGGCGACGGGCTGGCCGTGGCGTTCAAGATCGAATCGCACAACCACCCGTCGGCCGTGGAGCCGTATCAAGGGGCCGCCACGGGCGTGGGCGGCATTCTGCGCGACGTCTTCACCATGGGTGCGCGCCCCATCGCGCTGCTCAATTCGCTGCGCTTCGGCTCCCTCGACAGCGCCCGGGTGCGCTGGCTCTTTGCCGGCGTGGTCAAGGGGATCGGCGACTACGGCAACTGCATCGGCGTGCCCACCGTCGGTGGCGAAGTCGTCTTCGACCCGGCATACGAAGGCAATCCGCTCGTCAATGCGATGTGCATTGGCGTGCTGCGCGAAGAGGAGCTGATGCGCGCGGTGGCGCAGGGTGTCGGCAACCCGATCATGGCGGTGGGAGCGCGCACGGGGCGCGATGGAATCAATGGTGCGTCGTTCGCGTCCGAAGATCTGTCCGACGAGAACGACGCCAAGCGACCGCGCGTGCAGGTGGGCGATCCGTTCACCGAGAAGCTGCTGCTCGAGGCATCGCTCGAACTCATCACCAGCGGCCACATCGTGGCTATCCAGGACATGGGCGCGGCGGGGCTCACGTCGTCGTCCGCCGAGATGGCGGCGCGCGGTGACGTTGGTGTCACCATCGATGTCACCAAGGTGCCGGTGCGCGAGACCGGGATGACGCCGTACGAGATTCTCCTGAGCGAATCGCAGGAGCGGATGCTCGTCGTTGCGCGCGCCGGTCACGAGGACGCCGTGCGCGAGATCCTCGCCAAGTGGGACCTGAGCGCCGCTGTCATCGGCGAAGTCATCGCGGAGCCGGTCTATCGCGTGACCGAGGGAGACCGCGTCGTGGCCGAATTCCCCGGCTCGCGACTGGTGACGGACTGTCCCGTCTACGAGCCGCCGGCCGAAGAGTCGGCGGCAGCGGTCGAGCGGCGACGGGTCGATGTGCATGCGATTGCACCGCGGGCGCAGGAACAGGACCCGGTGTGGACGCTCACCCAGCTCCTCTCTTCGCCGACGATCGCGAGCAAGGCGTGGGTCTGGCGGCAGTACGACAGCATGGTGCAGACGAGCACCGTGCGCGGCCCGGGTGGTGACGCGGCCGTCATTCGCCTGCGCGGCACCGACCGTGCCCTCGCCTCGTGCATCGACGGCAACGGCCGATACGTGGCGCTCGATCCGCGGGTCGGCGGGCGGATCGCTGTCGCGGAGGCCGCACGCAATGTCGCGTGCACGGGCGCGCGACCGCGTGCGATCACCAACAACCTCAACTTCGGCAATCCCAAGCGACCGGAGATTTTCTTCCAGTTGCGCGAAGCCGTGGCCGGTATCGGCGAGGCGTGCCGCGTCCTCGAGACCCCCGTCACGGGCGGCAACGTATCGCTGTACAACGAGAGCCCGAAGGGCGCGATTCACCCCACGCCGACGATCGGCATGGTGGGGGTGATCGAGTCGCTCTCGCACGTGACGCCCTCGGCGTTCACGACGGCGGGCGATGCCATCGTCCTGCTCGGGCACTGCACCGATGAATTGGGCGGCAGCGAGTATCTGCTGCGCATCCACGACACCCTCGCCGGCGCGCCGCCAACCTGCAACCTCCAGGCGGAGCGGCACCTCATCGACGCGCTGCTCGACGCGATCGGCAAGGGACTGGTGCGATCGGCGCACGATGTGAGCGACGGCGGGCTCGCGGTCGCACTCGCGGAGTGCTGCATGCTCGACCGCGAGCGCATGACCGGCGCCTCGGTCGACCTCACGGCCTGGCCCGCCCTGCCGGAGCGCGCGTTGCTCTTCGGTGAGGCACAGGGGCGCGTGCTCGTGTCGACCAGCACTCCCGATGCCGTCGTCGCGGTCGCGCAGCGCCACGGGGTGCCCGCGCGCACGATCGGCACCGTTACGGATGCATCGCACGGGCTCGTCTTGCGCACCGGCACGCATCGCGCCGTGGCGTCCATCGCCGCGCTCGCCGATGCGTTCCACCTGGCCATTCCCCGCATCATGGACGGTGACACACCCGCCGAACATGCGGTGGCGGCCGGCCACGCCCCCGTCGACTGACCTCGCGCTCCCCCTCCCGCTCGCATCACGACCCATGTGTGGCATCTTCGGCGTCTTCGGTCATGCGCATGCAGCCGCGCTCGCGCAGCTCGGCTTGTACGCCCTGCAACATCGCGGACAGGAATCGGCGGGCATCGTGGCCGTCGACGAGCACGGGCGTGCGCGCACGCAGCGCACCATGGGGCTCGTCAGCGATGGCTTCAACGACGCGGAGATGGCCGCGCTCGTCGGGCCGATCTCCATCGGCCACACCCGCTACAGCACGGCCGGGTCGTCCGTCCTCGAGAACTCGCAGCCGATCATGGCCCGGTTGCGTGGCGGCCAGATCGCCGTGGCCCACAACGGCAACCTCACCAATGCCGTCGAGCTGCGACGTGACCTCGAAGAGGAAGGCGCGATCTTCTCCTCCACGATGGACACGGAGGTCATCCTCCATCGCATCGCACGCTCCCGCGCGACGCGCCCCGAAGAGCAGGTGGCCGACGCCCTGCAGGGCATCGAGGGCGCGTACTGCCTCCTCATCGTCGTCAATGACACGGTGATCGCCGCGCGCGATCCGCGCGGATGGCGACCGCTGGTCATGGGGCGCCTCGGCGACACCATTCTCTTTGCGTCCGAGACCTGTGCCATCGACATCGTCGGTGGCACGGTCACGCGCGAGGTGGAACCCGGTGAGATCATCGCGGTGGACGCGGACGGCATTCGGTCGACCTTCCCGCTGGCCGCGCAACCCACACAGCGGTGCGTGTTCGAGCACGTGTACTTCGCGCGGCCCGACAGCAGCGTCTTCGGCGGGTCGGTCGATCGCGCCCGCCGCGCGCTCGGACGACAGCTCGCCCTCGAGCAGCCGGCCCCCGGTGCGCAACTCGTCTTCGCCGTGCCCGACTCGTCGAACTCGGCCGCCCTGGGCTTCGCCGAGACCTCGGGGCTCCCCTTCGAGCTCGCGCTGATTCGCAACCACTACGTCGGTCGCACGTTCATCCAGCCCACCCAGGCCGGACGCGACTCGAAGGTGAAGATCAAGTACAACGCGGTCCGCGAAGTCCTCGAGGGACGCAGCGTCGTCATGGTCGATGACTCGATCGTGCGCGGCACAACGACACGTGGGCTCGTCGCACTCGTGCGCGGGGCCGGTGCGCGCGAAGTGCACATGCGCGTCAGCTCCGCGCCGATCATCAGCCCGTGCTACTACGGCATCGATACGCCGCGTCGGGAGGAGCTCATCGCTGCCCGCATGTCGACCGAGGAGATCGCGCACGCCCTCGGCGTCGACACGCTGGGGTATCTCTCCATCGAGGGGATGCTCTCGTCCGTACCCAAGGGACCGGACGGCTTCTGCCATGCGTGCTTCTCCGGCCGCTACCCCACGGCGCTCCCCGCCGAACCGGAGTTGTTGCGGGCGGGAGCTGCGCGGTGACGTCGACGCCACCGCAGCACCCTCAGCTCGTCTACTTCTTCGGCAACGGCCGCGCGGACGGCACGCGCGACATGAAGGCAATTCTGGGCGGCAAGGGGGCGAACCTCGCCGAGATGACCAACCTGGGCATTCCCGTGCCGCCCGGGTTCACGATTGCCTGCGAATGCTGCGTGGACTTCCTGCGCGACGGATCCGTCTCGGCAGCGCTGCGTGAGCAGGTGGATGCGCAGGTCCGCGCGCTCGAAGCGGCGACAGGGCGCGGTTTCGGCGAGGCGGCCAATCCGTTGCTCGTCTCCGTGCGCAGTGGCGCGCCGGTGTCGATGCCGGGGATGATGGAGACGATTCTCAATCTCGGCCTCAACGACGACACGGTCCGCGGATTGGCGCAGCAGAGCGCCAACCCGCGTTTCGCATTCGACTCGTATCGGCGCTTTCTGCAGATGTACGGTGACGTCGTGCTCAACGTGCCGATTCACCAGTTCGAGCACCTGCTCACGGCCAAGCGACTCACCACGGGCGCCGCGACAGATGCCGATCTCACCGCCGACGCCCTCCAAGCGCTCGTGGTGGAGTACAAGGCGCTCGTACGCAATGCCATTGGCCGCGAGTTCCCGATGGACCCGCGCGAGCAACTCTGGGGGGCGATCGACGCGGTCTGGCGCTCGTGGCTGCTCAAGAAGGCGGTGGACTATCGGCGTGTGAACGGCATCTCCGATGCGCTCGGCACGGCGGTGAGCATCTGCACGATGGTCTTCGGCAACATGGGCGACGACTCGGGCACCGGCGTCGCGTTCACGCGTGATCCGAGTACGGGCGAGCATCGCTTCTACGGGGAATTCCTCGTCAATGCGCAGGGCGAGGATGTCGTGGCCGGCATCCGGACGCCGCTGCACATCGATGCGATGGCGGAAAAGCTGCCGGGTGCGTACACGCACTTGCTCGACGTGCAGGCCACGCTCGAACGGCATTTTCGCGACATGCAGGACCTCGAGTTCACTGTCGAGCGCGGACGGCTCTTCCTCCTGCAGACGCGTACGGGCAAGCGCACCACACCGGCGGCGCTCCGCATCGCGGTCGACATGGTGCGCGAGGGGCTGATCTCGCAGGTCGACGCGGTGCGTCGGCTCTCGCCGAGCGCGCTCGACCAACTGTTGCATCGCGTCATCGATCCGGGCGTCCACGCGACCCCCATCGCGGTTGGACTCCCTGCGAGCCCGGGCGCGGCAAGCGGCATGGCGGTCTTCGACCCCGACGAAGCCGAGCGCCGCCACGCGCGAGGCGAGCATGTCATTCTCGTGCGCGAGGAGACTACGCCGGAAGACTTCCACGGCATCGTGGCGGCGCGCGCGGTCCTCACCGCGCGCGGCGGGATGACAAGTCACGCCGCCGTGGTCGCCCGCGGCATGGGCAAGTGCGCCATCGTGGGCTGCAAGGAGCTCGACATCGCGCTCGCGCAGCGTCGCTTCACCGTGGGCGGTGTGACGGTCTCGGAGGGCGACTGGCTCACGCTGGACGGGGCGACGGGTCGCGTGTTCACCGCTGAGCTGCCCACGGTACCGAGTGAGGTCATGCGCGTGGTCACCGGCACGCAGCCGGAGGCGCAGGCACCGACGTACCGTGCGTTTGCCACGCTCATGAAGTGGGCAGACGAGGTGCGGCGACTGCGTGTGCGCGCGAACGCCGATACGCCCCGTGATGCGCGGCTGGCGCGCCGCTTTGGCGCCGAAGGGATCGGACTCTGTCGCACCGAACACATGTTCTTCGAGGGCGAACGGATCACCGCGATGCGCGAGATGATCATCGCCCGCGATGAACAGGGACGTCGCCGCGCCCTCGAGAAGCTGCTGCCCATGCAGCGCGCCGACTTCGAGGGGATCTTCGAGGCGATGGACGGCCTCCCGGTCACCATTCGGCTGCTCGACCCACCGCTCCACGAGTTTCTCCCGCACGGCGGCAATGAGTCGAAGGTGCTGGCAGCCTCGCTCGGCCTCTCGCGTGACGAGCTCACGCGCATTGTCGACGGCTTGCGCGAGAGCAACCCGATGCTCGGACATCGAGGCTGTCGCCTCGGCATCAGCTATCCGGAGATCACCGAGATGCAGTCGCGCGCGATCTTCGAGGCGGCCGTCCGCGTGATGCGGCGCGGCATCGAGGTGCATCCGGAGATCATGGTGCCGCTCGTGGCCACCAGGGCTGAGCTCGACCATCAGCGCACGGTGATCCAGTCCGCCGCCGATCAGGTGCTCGGCGCAATGGGTGAGCGCATCCCGTATCTGGTGGGGACGATGATCGAACTCCCGCGTGCCGCGCTCACTGCCGACGAGATCGCGAAGAGTGCCGAGTTCTTCTCGTTCGGCACGAACGATCTGACACAAACGACGTTCGGGTTGTCTCGCGACGATGCGGGGCGCTTCCTGCCGCAGTATCTCGAGCGCGGCATCTTCGCCGAGGACCCCTTCCAGGTGCTCGATACCAATGGCGTGGGGCGGCTCATTCGTCTTGCCGTGAGCGACGGACGCGCCACGCGCCCGGGGCTCAAGGTGGGGATCTGCGGCGAGCATGGCGGTGAACCGCGCTCGGTGTCCTTCTGCCACGCGCAGGGGCTCGACTACGTGTCCTGCTCGCCCTTTCGTGTGCCGATCGCACGGTTGGCGGCGGCTCACGCCGCGCTGGCGTCGTAGCGCCACACCGCACAGACTGCACGCATGACTCGACTCACCGCTCCCATTGCGCTCGCCGCCACGTTGGCGACGACCACACCCGTGACCACGCTCAAGGCGCAGGCGCCAGCCGTGGTTGCGCCCGCCGACTCCGTGCGTGCGCGACGCGAAGATGTCGCCACGGCCGACGCATTGATCGCCGCGTTGTACGACGTCATCTCCGGCCCGGCCGGTCAGAAGCGCGACTGGAATCGCTTCCGCAGTCTGTTTGCACCGCAGGCGAAGCTCATTCCCACCGCCGTGCGCCAAGACGGTTCGGCCGTCCTCACGCCGCTGACGGTAGAGGAGTACATCACACGCGCTGGCGCATCGCTCGAGAAGATGGGTTTCTTCGAGGTGGAGATCGGACGCAACACGGAACAGTTCGACCGTGTCATGCATGCGTTCAGCGCATACGCGTCTCGGCGCAACGCGACCGATGCGGAGCCCTTCTCGCGCGGCATCAACTCCATCCAGCTCTTCAACGACGGCACGCGCTGGTGGGTGGTGAACATCTTCTGGGGCGCCGAGCGCCCGGGCGCGCTGATTCCGCGAGAGATGGTGCGACGCAACTGACGTGTTGCACCGCCGGCGCGTGGCAGAGCGCCGCCTCGTGCGATCGGCGAGACGGTGGATGGATCAACGCACGAAGGGGCCCGGCATCTGCCGAGCCCCTTCGTCACGAGTGGAGGTGAGGGGAATCGAACCCCTGTCCGAAACTCGATC
>JALOPS010000130.1 GCA_025453745.1 Gemmatimonadaceae bacterium | reverse complement strand
TGCCGCGCTTTGCACCCTTCTTGACGACCATGGTCAGACTCTCCCTATGCAGGAGGGTTGTGGTGCTCGGTCATTCCCCCGGTGGAATGGCGAGCCACGCGCCGACAATCCGCTAGCGAATCGGCGTCACGTGCCGCACGGCCCTGACAAGGCGCGTGCAGAAGGGGCGTTCCACGCGGGTCGCACCTCGCGCGCGATCGGGGCGAGGACCATGGCCAAGTCCATCGCACGACCAGCGAGCAGCGAGCGGCCCGAGACCGGGCCCAGCGACCGCACCATCGTGGAACTCATGCGGAGAGGCTCCTCCGAACGCACTGCGCATCGAATGGCGCGCGCCGGATCACACGCCCGACCAGCGTGCGTGCGGAGGAGAGACGGGGAAGGGGGCGAGAAGGCAACAGCGCCAGTGCGACTGTTGCTCCGGTCGACATCGCTGCACGGAGACCATTCGACGACTGCTCCGACGACCAGCGCGCCACGAGACCCGTGGCGGTGGGGTGCTGCCCCACCTGCTGCTCGATCGAGCCGCGACGATGCGTCACGCGAGACGAAGTAGCGATGAAGAGACGATTCCGGAGAGGGACAACTGGGGTGCGTTCACACCGCACCAGCGGTAACGACACCAACGGTACTTGACAGCACAGCCCTTGACAAGTGCAGCCAATATAGGAATCGCGAACGACGCACGCAATAGCACGACGTCATCGCACCGCACGATGCGCCACGCGCGCACGCCGCGCACTGCATCGACCATGCTGCTGACGCACGCGCACCACCACGCGTCGCGCGCGATCGCGCGCACGACGGCCACGCGCCGACACCCGTGCGTGTCTCGCGCGGCACCGCACGATGTCGATGCACCGACGCGCGCGCACACGTCGCGCGCGGTCGCCACGGTGCCTCGCCGCTCTTCCTCCGCCGCAACCGAGCGGCGAGCTTCTTCGAGAGCATTTCCCTCGACACGCACGCGTCCGCTCCCGTATGCCTGACACCATGAAGGCGCTCGTGAAGACCGCCGCCGAGCGCGGCTTCACGCTCCGCGACGTCCCCGTCCCCGCGATTCGGGACGACGAAGTCCTCGTGCGTGTCCGCCGCGCCGGCGTCTGCGGCACCGACGTGCACCTCTACGAATGGGACGCCTGGGCGCAGTCCCGCTGCCGACCGCCGTTCATCGTCGGCCACGAATTCGCCGGCGATGTCGTCGCCATCGGCCCGCTCGTCGAGTCGGTCCGGGTCGGCGATCGCGTCACCGCCGAGGGGCACATCGTCCACGCGCAGAGCTTCTATTCGCGCACTGGAGATGCCCACGCCGACCCGGACACCCGCATCATCGGCGTCGACCGCGATGGCTGCTTCGCCGAGTTCATCGCGATGCCCGCGACCAACATCTGGCCCCTCCCCCCCGCGATCAGCTACGAGGTCGGCGGGATTCTCGATCCGCTCGGCAACGCGTTCCACACCGCGCTGACCGCGGAGCTTGCGGGTGCAGTCGTGCTGATCACCGGGTGTGGACCGATCGGGGCCTTTGCCGTCGGGATCTGCCGCGCCGCCGGTGCCGCGCGCGTGATCGCCACCGACATCAATCCCACGCGACTCGCGCTCGCACGGCAGATGGGTGCGCACGATGCCGTCCTGCCTGGCGACGCGGCGGCCGCGGTTGCCGGCGCGTCCGACGGACTCGGCGCCGACGTCGTGCTCGAGATGTCCGGTCACCCCGCCGCGATCCAGCAGGCCTTCACGCTCGTGCGCAACGCAGGGCGCATCCAGATGCTTGGCATCCCGACGGCACCGGTGGCGATCGATCTCGCCCGCGACCTCATCTTCAAGGGAGTCACCGTCTACGGTGTGGTCGGGCGGCGGATGTACGACACGTGGCACCTCATGACGCGCTTCCTCACCTCCGGCGTGTTCGACCCCGCGCCGGTCATCACCCATCGCCTGCCCCTCGAGGGAATCGACGAGGCGATGCATCTCATCCGGAGCGGACAGGCCGGCAAGGTCGTCCTGGAGATCGCATGAACACCGCACTCGCCGCACCGCCGACGTGGGCGGACGTGGCACACGCGCGCGAACGGATCGCCGGGGCAGCCCATCGCACGCCGGTGCTCACCTCGCGCACGCTCGATACGCGTACGGGCGTGCGCGCCTTCCTCAAGGGCGAGCATCTGCAGCGCATCGGTGCGTTCAAGTTCCGCGGCGGCTTCAACGCGATCGCGGCGCTCTCGCCGGAGGTCCGCGCGCGCGGCGTCGTCGCCTTCTCCTCGGGGAACCACGCGCAGGCGATCGCGCTGGCCGCCCAGCAACATGGCATTCCGGCGACGATCGTGATGCCCACGAACTCGCCGCGCACGAAGCGCGAGGCCACCGCAGGGTACGGCGCTCGTGTCGTGCTCTATGACCCGACCACCGAGTCGCGCGAAACGATCGGCGCCGCGATCGCCGCCGAGTCGGGCGCCACGCTCATTCCTCCCTTCGATCATCCCGACGTGATCGCCGGTCAGGGCACCACCGCGGCGGAACTCATCGAGGACGTGGGCCCGCTCGACTGGCTCCTCGTCTGCTGTGGCGGCGGCGGGTTGCTGAGCGGGTGCGCGTTGGCGGCCGCGCAGTTGTCACCCGGCTGCAAGGTCGTCGGCGTGGAACCGGAGGCCGGCGACGACGTGACCCGCTCCTTTCGCTCCGGCGAGCGGCAGTTCGTCACGTTGCCCGACACCATCGCCGACGGCGCGCGCACGCCGGCGCCCGGCCTGCTCACGCTGCCCATCATCCTCGCACACGTGCACGACATGGTGACCGTGCCCGATCGCGCGCTCATCGAGGCCGCACGCTTCATGGCACTCACCATGAAGCAGGTCATCGAACCCACCGGTGGCCTCGCACTGGCCGCGCTCCTCACCGGCGCCGTGCGCCCCGCGCCCGGCGCGCGCGTGGGCGTCGTGCTCTCCGGTGGCAACGTGGACGCCGCGATGCTCCGGTGGATGCTGATGGATGACACCGATCGCCCCGCGACGCCCCCCACCACCTGACCCGCTTCCCTTCCCCGCTTCCGCCGTGTCGCTCAATTCGGACTTCACCGCCGACCTCGAGGCGCAGATCGCGCAGCTCAAGGCCGATCGCGTCTACAAGCGTCTCAACCATCTCACGTCACCGCAGGGTGCCCACGTATCGATGGAAGGGCGCGGCGAGATCGTCGTGCTCTCGTCGAACAACTATGTAGGGCTCGCCAACCACCCGCGCGTGGTCGACGCAGGGCTCGACGCGCTGCGGCGCTACGGCGCGGGGACGGCATCGGTCCGCTTCATCTGCGGCACCTTCGACGTGCACCGCGATCTGGAGGCCGCGCTCGCCCGCTTCGTGGGGACGCCGGCCGCCCTGAGCTTCGTGAGCTGCTGGAATGCCAACGAAGCGCTCACGCCGACGATCGCCACGGAGCACGACGTGGTGATCTCCGATCAGCTCAATCACGCCTCGATCATCGACTCGGTGCGCCTCGCGAAGGCAATCACCAAGTGCCAGACGGCGGTCTACCGCCACGCCGACCTGGACGACCTGCGCGAGAAGCTCGTGGCCGCGCGCGGCGCGCGACGGCGATTCATCTGGACGGACGGCGTCTTCTCCATGGAGGGGTCGATCGCGCCGCTCCCTGAGCTGCTGCAGCTCGCGCGCGAGCACGATGCCGTGGTCATCATGGACGATTCGCATGCGACCGGCGTGCTGGGCGCGACGGGACGCGGCACGGCCGAGCATTTCGGCGTGCTGGGCGAGGTGGACGTGATCACGTCCACGTTGGGCAAGGCGCTTGGTGGGGCGGCGGGGGGCTTTGTTGCGGGGAGCGAGGCGCTCTGCGACATGCTCACCCAACGCTCGCGGCCGCAGCTCTTCTCCAACGCGCTGCCGCCGACGGTCGCCGCCAGCGCGCTTGCCGCCGTGCAGGTGCTCGAGGCCGAGCCCGAGCGCGTCGCACGGTTGCGCGAGAATGCGGCCTGGTTTCGCGCGGCGATCCGCGAGGCGGGCTTCTCTCCACTCGCCGGAGAGACGCCGATCGTACCGATCATCGTGGGCGAGACGGCGCTGGCGATCCGCATGAGCGAGCTGCTGCTCGAGCGCGGCGTGTTCGTGACGGGCTTCGGCTACCCGGTGGTGCCCCAGGGGCAGGCGCGCGTGCGGTGCCAGGTGAGCGCCGCGCACACGCGCGAGGATCTCGCGTTCGTGGTGGACGCGTTCGTCTCCGCCGGCCGCGTGGCGGGGCTGCTGCGCTGAGCGTGCGCGGCGGCGCGCGCCGTCAGGCGATCGCGGCAGCCAACGCCGCGCGAAACGCGGCGACCGTGGCAAACCGATCGGCGGGGGTGCGCGCCAACGCGGTCGCGAGCACACTCTCGACCGCCGGCGGCACCGTATCGCGCAGTGTGCGCACCGACGCGGCCGGCTGCGTCATGCGCTGGCTCATGAGCAGATGGGCGCGTGCGTTCGCATGCGGGACTTCACCCGTGCACATCTCGTAGCAGATGCAGGCGATCGCGTACTGATCGCTCTTCTCGTCGCCCGAGAGGCCGATGGTGAGCTGCTCGGGAGACTGATAGGCGGGCGACCCCACGCGCACCGCGCTGACGACCGCGCCGATGCCCGACTCGGCCGATGCGGCGCGATTGAGCGCGTCTGCCAGGACAAAGCCGCCGACGCGCACAGCCCCCGCATCACCAAGTCGCACATGGCGCGGACGCAGATCGCCGTGGACGACTCCCGCCGCGTGCGCGGCCGCGACGGCGTCGGAGACGGCGAGCGTGATGCGATAGGCATCGGTCAGGGGGAGCGGCTTCTCGCGCGCAAGTCGCGAGGCCAACGCTTCATCCTGACCCGGCACGGCCGCGAAGCACTGCACGAGCAGGTCCTGCCCCGAGCGCACGTCGGTGGGCACGAGGGCAGACGGGTGCCGCACGGCGGTGGCGCGCTTGAGGGCGGCGGTGATGGGCTGCAGGTCGAGCCCACCCAGGAGCATCGGATTGACGACGTGGACCTCGATGGGCTGCTGGCGCTCGCGATCGATTGCGTCGTAGATCGCGCTCGTCGTGCCGGTGGTCGACGGCTTCCCTGTCGTCGTGGCGCGCCGTCCGCGCAGTTCGTAGCGCGGGGCGAGAATGCGCGAGACCGCCTCGTCGCCTGCGATGGGCGAGAGCGGCGCCTCGCCGAGCTGCGCGGCGAGTGCAGCGAGTCGCGCGACGATCGCCTTGTCGGGCGGCAGCTCGAGATCGTCGCGCATGTGCGCCTGATAGCGTTGACCGGCCCGTCGCGCGGCGGGGACATCGCCGGCCGCCACGAGCGCCTCGATGAGTGCCAGCACGTAGCGCGCATCGGCGGGTTCGGCGAGCACGAGCTGCTCGCGCCAGCGGATGAGCGCGCGCGCATCGCCGTGCTGCGCGGCCTCCACCGCCAACGCTTCGAGCGCGCGGATGTGCAGGCGCGCGAAGCGATCCCGTTCGCGATCGAGCCAGCGCTCGAACTCCGGCGCATCGTCGAGAAAGACACCATCGAGAAAGGGACCGCGATACGCGGCGACGGCGCCGGCGTGATCGCCACGCTCGACGGCATCGAGGAACTCGGCGATGTCGGAGGAGACGGTTCCCACATCGAGCTGCAGCGTGACCCCACCGACGACGCTCTCCGCACCCAGCTCGCGGCGGAGCACGTGCAACGACTGCTGCAGGGCATGGCGACCGCGCTCGCCGTCAGCATCGGGCCAGAGCAGACCGAGCACCTTGTCGCGCGTGATGCCGCGTGGATGCGAGGCGGCGACCACTGCGAGCAACGCGAGGCGGCGCGGCTGTGCGGCGGGGCCGCTGGTGGGCCGTCCCCCGATATGGAGGCCGAGTCCGCCCAACGTGGACAACCGGTGCGTCAGGCCTGCGTCGGCCGGGGGCAAAGTCACGGCGGTGCGGTCCGGGGTGGGGAAGTCCCCAAGTCTAATCGCCCCGCCGACGAGTGCTGACGCGCTGTGCATCAGCGAACGGCGCGCGCCGCCTCGAATGCCAGTCCACCGCCGATCGCGATGTCCCAACTGGCCGCCCGTCGTTCGGTCGGTCGCGGCGTGGACAGGTCCGCCGCGGCCACGGGGCGCTCGAGCTCTCGCTCGACCGGTCGTCTCGACTGGGCGGCGAGCACGGCACGCACCGCATCGACGCGGCCATACCCGAACCAGCGACTGAAGACCGGCAGCGTGCTTGCCTCGGTGGCGCGCGCGCCTCGCGCATCGAGCCAGGCGCCGTCGTGGTCTGCCTGCATGACGTCGATGCGCTCCGCGGTCGCGCGCAGCACGCGACGGATCTCCGCCGCGGTGAGTGCAGGGTTGGCCACCAGCATCGCCTGCACGATGTCGGCGACGAGGAGCGTGGCCGACGTGGGCGCGGCCGACGCGGGTGGCTGCCGCGCGGGCGCACAGACCGTCACATGCATGCTGCTGCCGACGCCCGGTGCACGGGTCTCGGCGCCCTGTCCATCGAGTGTCGACGCATTGACCACGACCACGGTGCCTTGCAATGCCACCGGCTGATCGAGCGCGACGATGCGCGCCGTGGCGGCGTCCGGCACGACCTGCGGTGCCAGGACGAGCGTCCCTCGTCCGTTGCGCCCGTGACGCTCGATCGCCTCGAATGTCGCGCGCAACGTGTTCGAGAGCGGCAGCGACGCCCCGAGCGCCGGCAAGACCACGAGTGCGTCGACCGAGCGCGCGCCGGTGGCGAGCGCGACGAAGCGATCCACCAGATCGCAGTCGCTCCCGAGGGCGTCGTGGCTGTGGTGCGTGCACCCCGCTGCCGTCCAGAGATCGACGCCGTGCGACGCGACAACGGCGACGACCGGTGCGGGCGCGCCGTGCTCCATGCGCGACGCGTCGAGGAGCGCCTGCGCGGCGGGCACGCGCGCAAGCTGCGCATCGGCCGGATCACGCGGCGCGCGCTCGGCCGACGGCGGCGCTTCCGGTACGCCCGCCACGACGAGCGATGGCTCGGCCCACGCCACGTCCGGCGACTCGGCGAGCGCATGCATGCGTGCGAGCACGGCGGGCGTGGGCATCTCGTCGGTCCGCAGTTGGAACAGGCGCGCCCCCACGGGCAACTGCCGCACGACGTCGAACCCGTGCGCCGCGGCGACGGCGAGCGCGGCGTCATCGCTCGCCGTCTCGCGGAGACGAATCACCACGTCATGGGTGAGGAACGCGACGGTGGCACCCGCCTCGTGCACCACCGTGCCCGCGTGGCGGACGCCCGGCGTGCCGGCGAGTTGTGCGAGCACGCTACGCAGCCGCTCGTGCTGGACACCGGGCGTTGCGCCCATGTGGTGCAGTGCGGGGACGTCGAAGATCATGACGCCCGTGCGCGTCAGCTCGCGCGCGAGCGGGCGCGTCTCGAGGCGCAATGCGCGTGCGGCCTCGAGCACGACGCGCGCATGCTCATCGGACGCCACGTCGAGCTGCACGGCGACGCGCGCCGGGTCGACGCGGTGCATGGGCACCTGCGCGTCACCGCGAAAGAAGATCGGCACACGCGGGCTCCCGAGCAGCACCGTGGTTTCGGTGACGCCCGCGGTCAGCTCGATGCGCCGACGCTGCGCGCCGAAGCCGCGCGCCTGCGCGATGAGCAGGTAGTCGCCCGGCGCCACGGCGGGGCCGAGGTAGCAGTGGCTGTCCACGTCGAATCGGCAGGGCAGGTCCGGTCCGGTGTGGCCGTGCGCGCGTCGCAGGGCGACGAGGCTGCGCGGGAGCGGTCGCCCCTCGGCATCACCCAGGTGCACGCGCAGCTGCGCATAGGCGGGCCACGCACGTGAGGTGGGAAGCGCGGACGACGAGTCGAAGAACGGGGGCACCAGCCAACTCCACCGGAGAGAGTGAGCCGAGGCTAGTGCGCGCTCCTCACTGCTCGCTCAATCGGCCCTCACCGGATTCTCACCGCCGATCGTTCCGTCCGGTCCGAGTGGGCGATTCTGCGCGCGCGTCCCGGAGACCGCCGGATGTCCTGCCACATGGAAACGGAGCGGGCGATCGGCCGCCTTGGTGATGCCGATGCGCCTCGTCGTGACGATGTCGAGTGGCGACTCCTCGCGCCGGGCGGCGATGCGGAGGGCGCCGGTGACCAGCGAGGTGCCATCGTGCGAGCGATCGATCCCGACGGCACGACAGAGTCGGCCGGGACCGCGGCAGAGGGCGTCGTCATCGCCGGCATTGGGCGTGTGCGCGCGCATGTGGGCCACGCCGACGAGAGGCGCGATCGCGCGCACGAGCACGGCGCTGCCGCTCGACTCGCGGTGCGTCACGGCGTTCACGCACCAATACATGCCGTAGATGCGGTAGACGTACACCGTGCCGGGGGCGCCGAAGAGGTGGTGCGTCCGCGGCGTGCGCCCGACGACGGCGTGCGACGCCGCGTCGTGCGGTCCGAGATAGGCCTCGACTTCGACGATCGTGCCACCGACGACATGTCGATCGTGACGGAGCAGGAGCGTGCACCCGAGCAGATCGCGCGCGACCTGCTCGACGGGGCGCGCGTAGAAGGCATGCGGCAATGGCTCACGCCAGCGCGCGAGCGCGTCTGGTCGGGAGAGACGAAGCGCCGCCGACCGGTGGTCCGGTCGACGGCGCTCGCGCGTCGCGTGGCGCACGCCGTATCAGCTCTTGCGCGCGGCCTTCTTCGCGGGGCGCGCGGCCTTCTTCGCCACGGCGGGACGTGCGGTCTTTGCGGCCTTCACGGCGACTGGTGCCTCCGCCTTCGCCGGTTTGGCACCGTTGTCCGCCTTGGCGGTCTTGGCCGCCTTCTTGGGCGCCGCGCGACGTGCACCACCGCGACGCGGTGCGGCGACGGGCGCGGGCTCTGCGACAGTGGGCGCGGATGCCGTCGCGGGCGCCGGCGGTGCAGCCGCAACTGCAGCGGGCACGGTCGCAGGTGCAACCACGCCGACCATCAAGAGCTCCGGCGGCGGGGCACCGCGCCCACGCGGCCCACGCGACGCGATCACGCCGCGCGAGGCGATTCCTCGCGGTGCCGCCGAGCCGTTGGCAACCGGCGCGGGTGTGGCCGCCGCCTGCTTCTCCGCCAACTGATCAGCGATCGGCGCCGCCGCCGCACGCGCGACCTCGAAGCTGTCGCCACGACGGCGCAGATCGATGAGCTGTGCGTCGTGCGCATCCTGCAGGATGCGCTGGAAGAACCGTTCACCCAGCGATTCGCTGTCCCGGCCGAGCAGGGTGAAGGCCTGCTCGCGCACCGCTTCGGCACTGACGGCGCGATCGTCGGTCACGAGCGCGTCGACGGCGCGCTTGACGAGATCGAATGCTTCCGCGCGGGTGAGGCGCTCACCACCGCCGCCGACGCGCGGCGCGGCGGGCGTCGACTCCACCACCGCTCCTGCGGCGCTCGCGGCGGTGACGTCGACCGACTCCGCCTCGCTGCTGCGCTCGTCGCGCTCGTCGCGATCACGACGCCGGCCGCGCCCCCCACGACGGCGCCCCCGTCCTTCGCGCCCCTCGCGTCCTTCGCGCGCCTCGCGTTCGGCCTCGCGCGTGACGAGCGCTTCCGGCTTGGCGGCCGCGCCGGTCGCAAAGCCGGGATCGAGATCGACGGTGCCGCCGCGCGGCAGGTCCACTTCCATCTGCCCGCTTTCGAGCTTCGTCAGCGAGAGCAGCCCCTTCTGCTGCGCCTCCTGCACGAAGCGCGAGAACTTGGAGTGCCCGAGGTTCTTCTCGTCGAAGGAGTTGTCGATCTCCTGCATGACCTGCTTGAGGCGATCGGAGCGCATCACATCGCCGTTGCGCTTCATGCGCCCGATCGCCTCGGTGACCAGCTCCCACGGATCCCAGCGCGTGGTCTCGTCGTCGCTCGACTTGACCAGCCCGGCGAGCGCGTTGTACGAGTAGTACTCGTCGCAGTTCTGCACGAGCAAGTCGCTCGACGACTCGCGAATGCCGACCCCGATGACGTACTTGCCGTACTCCTTGAGCTTGATGACGAGGCTCGAGAAGTCGGAGTCGCCCGAGAGCAGAATGAACGTGCCGATCTCCGGGCGCGTGAAGACGAGTTCGATCGCGTCGACGGCGAGGCGGATGTCGGTGGCGTTCTTCTTCGACGTGCCGTAGGCCGGCGCGAAGATCAGATCGATCGACGATTCCGAGAGCGGCACGATGTACTGCGGATAGCGACGCCAGTCGGCGTACGCGCGCTGCACGGCGACCTTGCCCTTGATCATGTCCGACGAGAGCAGCGAGCGAAGCTCGGCCTGCAGGTCGGAGCGGATGCCCATCGTGACGTTGTCGAAGTCGATGAGCAGCGCGGCATTGGGCGCGGTGACATAGGCGTGGCCGGCAACGGTGGCGGCGTGCGCCTGCGGACCACGGTGAAAGGGCGCAACAGGTTGGCGCGCCGGCGCGGCCACGGGCCGCGAAGAACGGGGATTCATCAACTGCTCGGAAGCGGAACGGTGTGGTCGAGCGCGATGGTGCGCGCCAGCTCGCGTCGCTTGATCGTGTCGTTGCCCGTGCGCGGGAACGCGTCGAAGAAGCGGACGAGATCAGGAACTTTGTAATCAGCCATCGTGTCGGACGCGAAGCGGGTGATCTCGCGCCCCGTGATCACCGCGCCCTCGACGGGCACGATGCAGGCGCAGACCAGTTCGCCCAGCACATCGTGCGGGACCCCGATCACGCAGACGTC
>JALOPS010000476.1 GCA_025453745.1 Gemmatimonadaceae bacterium | reverse complement strand
ACCAGTGCGAGTGATCCAATGAAGAGCGTGGTGAGTACCACAGCGCCGGCACGCGTGCTGCTCCACGGCCAGAACTCACCGAGCGCCGTGGTGAAGAGGTTGGCCTGCGCGGCGGCCGAGAGCGTGCGCGCGAAGTAGACGAGCCATGCCACCTCGATGCCGGCGAGCATGCCGAACGCCGCGTGCGCATAACGATACGGACCGCCCGGGCTGTCGAAGCGCGACGACACCTCGGCGAAGGCAGCCACGCAGAGGGCGATGATGGCCGCGCCGGCGATCCAGGCCCAGACAGCACCCCAGCCAAGTCGCCCACCGATGGTGCCCGGCAGCGCGAAGACGCCGGTGCCGATGATGCTGTTGAGCACCAGTGCAACGAGCGCGCCACGGCTGAGGACGCGAGCGTTCGCGGGAGTGGCATCGGCGGTGGGCACGTGCCAACCTCGTACAACGGGGCACGCGGGGCCAGTGCAGGCGCGACGACTCCGCACGGCTTCATGCGCGAGATGCAGCGGCGGCCGCGGAGATCATGGGGTTGCCCGTTCAGTGCGCGCGCAGCCCCTCCACCTCGACCGGGGCGAATGCATCGCCCACCTGCGGGCTTCGCCCGAGCGCGCCGGTCTCACCTTGCCCCCAGCACCACACCGCGGCGTCGACATCGATCGCGCAGACGTGAGCCCATCCCGAGGCGAGGGCCACGAATCTCCGAGACGAGCTGATCGGCGCGGGTTCGGACGCTCCGGGCTCTCTCGTACCTCGCCCCAGATACCCCCGGAAGTTGTTTCCCCAGCAGACGATGTCGCCCGTTGCGCGCAGACCGCACACATGCGTCGCCCCCGCGCTCACCGATGTGAAGTCGCCGAACCGAGAGACGCGCACGGGCTTAACGGCATGGGTGCGCGACCCAGCGGTGCCGTTACCAAGCGTGCCGAGCCATCCGCCCCCCCAGCACCACGCCTGGCCGTCCGCGGCGACTCCGCACGCGGTCTCGCCACCCGTCGTAATGGTGCGCAACACCGGCGATCCCTCTACCGGCGTCGGCGAGCTGCAGCCACGTTCCTCGAATCGAATGAAGTAGCGCGACTGGCAGACGCCCGGCTCGATCCACGCGCCCGGATCGAAGCTGCCCGTCGCTTCTCCCCAGCAGAGCGGCACGCCCGATCTCGCAAGACCACAGACCACGCTGCCGGCTTCGATGGCCTGCAGGCCGTCCGTCGCCGCGATGAGTGTAGGTACGTATCGATCGCGTGGAGTATCCCGCTCTCCGCCAAAGATCCCTCCCTCGCCCCGGCCCCAGCAGTACGTTTGCCCGCGCGCCGTCAGCGCGCACGTGAGACCCGCACCAACCGCGATGGCAACGAATCGCAGCCCTCCCGCCACTGCCGTTGGTGTTGCTGCGGGCGTGCGAGTCCCCGTGCCCAGCTGCCCATGGTTGTTCACACCGCCCCAACAGTAGGCACGACCGGAGGTCGTCAGGGCGCAGGCGTTGTCGCCCACAGCAACCGCCGCGAACGGCTCGCCTGCAGCATCGCCGATCTGCACCGGACGCCAGAACGAGTCTGCGGCGGCTGCAGCGACTCTGCCCCAGCACACGATGCGGCCAGCGGTCGACAGCAGACAGGTGAATGCCCCCCCCGCCGAGATGACCGGCGTTGCCGGCAGGTTCAGCGCCACCGGCTGCGACTCGTCCTGATCACCCACAGGCGAATCTCCACACGCGCCAAGACTCACCATGGGGCTCACCGCGACCGCGGTGAGCCCCAGGCCAGCGACCAGTCTCGGAAGTCGACAGCGGTTCACTGGACGGCAGCCAATGCCTGCACCAGACCCGCACCGAAGTCACTGGCACTTCCCAGTGGAAGCGCCGTATTGCGAAGGCGATTGCGCACATCGGTATTCGACCACGCCGGATAGCGCGCACGCACGAGGGCCGCCACGGCCGCCACGTGTGGTGCGGCCATCGACGTGCCGCTGCAGAGCCCTGTAAGGCCTCCCTGCGAGCAGGCGTATCCAGTAGGCAGGGACGTCGAGAGGATCTCCACGCCCGGCGCCGCGAGCTCCAGCTTGGCACCGCGCGCTGCGAATGACGCGCGTGCGTTGTTGATGTCCGTTGCAGTTACGGCAATCACTTCGCTCAGTGACGCCGGGTACGTGACGGCACCACCAAATGTATTTCCTGCGGACGCGACGAACAGCATGTTGGCAGAGTTGTACCCGATGCGAATCTGATCCGTAACCGCGGTCGACGGCATGAGACCAAAGCTCATGTTGACGACGTGCACTCCGTTGAGGCGAGCCACCTCGGTCGAACACGCCACCTCAGAGCTCACCGGATCTCCGGAGATCTCGACGTTTGCACTCCACAACGACACGGCGGGCGATCCGCCAACGACGAACGTCGCGTTGTTCAATGCCCCTGCAGTTCCGCCAACGTGCGTACCGTGACCGACGACGTCTCCTATGGGCAACGAACCGTTGATGCAGCGCCATCGCACCCCAAGAGCCAAGTCTGGATGCCCTTCCATGATTCCACTATCCATGATCAGAAGCTTGATGCCGGCGCCGGTCGAAAGGCTCCACGCGGCGGGAGCCCCAATCCGCGTGATACCCCACGGGGTCACTTGCGAGGCCCACTCTCCACGCGTTTCCGGCTCAATGTAGTCGACGTTGGGGTGCCTGCGTAGGAGCACGGCAGCCTTCACGTCTGCCGTCGCGACCACCACCGGCGTGGCACGAAAGACGTACTCCACCTTGGCGCCGACCGCCTGAACCGCGAGTCGCGCACGACTGAGCCGCGCGCCGGTCACCAGCACCCGTCCATCGTTTGACACGCCCTCCACAGCGGTGGAGTC
>JALOPS010000475.1 GCA_025453745.1 Gemmatimonadaceae bacterium | reverse complement strand
GTGGTGACGGAGACCGTGTTGGCGCCGGCATCCTTGTAGACCACAAGCCCCACGGCGCTCGCGCCGTCCAGGCGCGTGAGGGTACGTGGCTCCGCGAGCGCGAGCGAGACGGTGCCCACATCGCGCAGCGTGAGGGCGCCGCCAGCGGGGCCGATCGGCGTGGCGGCGATTTCGGATGGGGAGCGGAACTCGGTGAGCGCGCGCACCGCGAGGCGGAACTGTCCGCGCCGCACCGTGCCACCGGAGCCGGTGGCGTTGGCCTTCTTCACCGCGCTGGCCACGTCGTCGGGCGTGAGCCCCACGGCGCGGAGCCGCTCGGGGTCGAGCTCGATGCGGATCTCGTCTTCTGGTGTACCCACCACCGCCACGCTGGCCACGCCGGCGATCTGCTCGAGGCGGCGGGCATGCACTTCGTCGGCGGTGCGCGCGAGCGTGCGCAGGTCGGGGGGCGCGACGGTCGCGCGCGCGCGCGCGGAGTCGGCGGTGGTGTCGCGCGCGGACTGGCTGGCGACGCCACGCACGGCGAGCACGGCGATGGGGCGTTCGCCGGGATCACTGGTGAGGAGCGTGGGGCGTTCGGCCTTTTCGGGGAGGCGGCTGCGCGCGTTGTCGAGCCGCTCGCGCACCGTGAGCACCGTGGCCGCCATGTCGGTGCCCCAGGCAAAGCGGGCGATCGTGGTCGACTCCTCGTTGCGACTGACGCTGCGCAGCTCGACCAGCCCCGGCGTGGCGGCGAGCGCCTCTTCGATCGGCTCGGCGACGAAGCGGGAGACCTCGTTGGCGGCGGCGCCGTCGTAGGTGGTGCGGACCGTGAGGACCGGGAGGGTAACGTCGGGGAGGAGGGAGACCGGCAGGCGCGTGAGCGACACGCTGCCGAGGAGGACCACGGCGAGCAGCGCGGCGACGGTGGCGACGGGTCGGGAGACGGCCCAGCGGGGGAGGGACATCAGGGGCGGTGACGGTGAGCGCGGCCGGCGTCGCGGGGCGGACGAGGGAATGATCCGGTCGCGCGGGTCCGTCGTACAGTCACCGGTCGCGGGCCTGGGGTTGCACGGGCGTCGGGCCTTGCGCGGTGACGGGAATCACGCGCCGTGGAAGACTCCTGCGGCGATTGCCCACGGCGTGAAGGCGTTGCCATGGCAGGCACGATATCGTGCCAATGCGCCCGACGCGGGGCCTGCGATTCCATCGACCAGTCTGTCGAGGGCTGCATGTTCGCGCTGTTGGGTGCCCGGCCAGCCGACGAGGCCGCCTGCCGGGCGGCATTGCCGGGGTCTGCGGTGGTGGTGCGTTGCGCGTCAGCGGGGGACGTCGATCGTCGAGCGTTGGTTGCTTGATCGTGTTTTGCACAGGGCTGTCGTCGGGATGCGCCGCGCTGCCGATCGAAGACGCCGTGGCGAGTGTGTGGGATGCCGGGATGCCGGGATGCCGGGATGCCGGGATGCCGGGATGCCGGGATGCTGCGGTGCGCAGAATGACGCTACCAGCACCATTGCGTGTGTACACTGGTCCCG
This sequence comes from Gemmatimonadaceae bacterium, assembly GCA_025453745.1. Lineage (GTDB taxonomy): Bacteria > Gemmatimonadota > Gemmatimonadetes > Gemmatimonadales > Gemmatimonadaceae > JALOPS01. The sequence goes on along the minus strand of JALOPS010000475.1, from coordinate 2,011 downwards.
TGTTCCGGGTCAGCTCTGGCAAACGACGCTCACAGCAAAGTCCATCGTGCTTGCGAAAAGCATTCTGCACAGTGCTGATCCCCTGTTCAACACGACCGCAACAACGCTCGTAACCCTATTGACACGCTCAAGGCCAGTGCGTGACATCGGATGGCTCGCCCGCGCGCTCGGCCTCAGTCGGGTGAGCTTGTACCGAGGATGGCACAACACCTCTCTCGGCCGCGCGTTTCCGCGACCGAAGAATCTCATCGACTGGCTCACGCTTCTGAGGGTCTCCCATGCTCGCTGTTTGGGCGCTACTTGGCCCGAGGCCGCGAATGCCGCCGGTATCGGCGATCGGTCGATCTGGCGCCTTCTTCATCGCGTGGGAGTAGGAGGCCGCGAGCTGGCCTCTACTCGCGCCGTCGACGTGTCGCACACCCTGATCGCCACGTTGATGCAGCGCGTCGCGAGTGGGCCCCGCGCGGCTGTCCCGGCAGAGCCGGATCGCCGCGACGTTGACCAGTCTAGCTTCGACAGCACGCATTCGAACGGCGTCGCCACCCCACGCCGCCTTCGCGCCGGGTGCAATCTAGGGAGGGAGAGCAGCGGCGCCTGATCCCTGTCGTCCAAAGTGGTGGCACGACGCGTCCGACACCACAATCGGCATCGCAAGGCAGCGCCATCCAAGTGATCCGCCGACGTGCCCGTCAGCGGCCAGCACCAACCGCACACAAAGAACATGCTGCCTCTTAGTATGCTGCGCCCCGAGCGATCCGTGCCCTCTGACCCGGCGAGGCGATCGCCCAACGACTGTGCGAAGCGCTCGCCTCGGCTCACCTCATTCGTTTGCGAACGTCGCAACGCTGTGTCTTGACCGTCACGCATTGCTGCTGGCGCTCCTATACGATTGTCCACTCGTTCGTTCCCCTCGTGATGCGGTCGTCCCTCGCACGCCAATGCGGCGCGTGACCTCGAACGATTGAGCCCAATGGACAAAGTGACAGTGGACGTCTTTCGATTTGCCGCCAATCGTTGACGAACACCCGAGCTCAGGAGGGCTCCTATGGTCCAGTCGATCGCACTCAAGGTCGTCGTGCTCGCAGTTCTCCTTGTCGCACCCATCACAGTAAGCAGTTCGGCCGCCCGAGGGATTCATCCTCAGCGCTCGACCGACTCACGTCGTCATTGCAGCCATTCTGCTCCTTTCCGGTTGTCGCAGTGATCGCGAGCAACCGAGCGCGGCAAGCACCTCGGTATTTCGCGAGATGCTCTTGGCGGACCCGGCGTTCACCACGCCGGCGGAAGGAAGCATCTATACGCAGCTGGCCGTCATGCCCACCCCGGACTCCCTCGTCATCGCGTTTGCGGATGGCCGGCAAGTCCAGCTCCTGTCACGGGATGGCCGCCGCGCGCGGTCTGCCGAGCGGATCGGCGACGGGCCGGGTGAGTGGCGGTATGTCACGTGGGTGGGACCTGACCCGGACGGAGTGGCGCTCGTGGATGTGGCGACGTTTCGTGTGGTCCGACTCTTCCCGGACTTGGCGCCGGCGGGACAGGCGAGCGTGCCGCCAATCGTGCGCGGAGGAGCGGTGGTCGGTCGCCTCGGGAACGGTACGTTCGTCAGTCTGCTCGACCCGCCTCGCATCCCGGGCGTCGGGTCGCAGCGATTTGCGACGACGTTGATTCAGTGGCGCGCCGACTCGACTCGCGTTGACACGCTAGGCGCTCTGCCAGGAACCGACGTCTTCATCGACCCGGCCGAACAGATGTTCGTTCGAGTCCCCGGTGGACGAGTGGACTGGGCCGCCGCGCGCGACTCGATCGTGGTCGCGGGCAATGGCGGCGATGACTCGGTGCTCGTGGTCGCCGGCCCAACCAAGCGCTGGATCAGGCTGCCAGGACTGGCCACTGGAGCCCAGCTCGACGCCGCCGCCATCGCGGCGTTTGTGGACGATCAGGTGTCGCAGGCGCCTGACACGGATGATCGAAAGCGGATGCGTCGCACGTTTGCCAAGGTGCAGCCACCGCA
>JALOPS010000474.1 GCA_025453745.1 Gemmatimonadaceae bacterium | reverse complement strand
GGGCTCAAGGAGAAGTCGGTGGCGGCGCATCGCTCGCGCGTGCGTGCGCTCATTGCGCCCAAGCCGAACGAGCGCGATCTGCACGAGATCCCCGAGGCGGTGAGGAACGGGCTGACGTGGCACTTCGTCTCGTCGATGGACGAAGTCCTCGAGCTCGCACTGCGCCGACCGGTGGGTGCGTCGGGTGCGCGTGGCAAGCGGCGACCGGCGCGATTGCCTGCGCCACCGTCGCTTGGCGTCACCGCGCACTGAGGCGCGCGCATGGCGGAACCGCTCGTCATTCGACGGCTGGACTTCCTCGGCGGACTGGCGACGCCAGGTGGCTGGCGGCCGCCGTTGTCGCTGCCCGAGGTCGCGTTTGCGGGGCGATCGAACGTGGGCAAGTCGTCGCTGCTCAACCGGCTGATGCGGCGGAAGTCGTTTGCGCGGGTGAGCAACACGCCGGGGCGCACGCGCGAGATCAACTTCTTCCAGGTCAACGACCAGTTCATCCTCGCCGACCTGCCGGGGTACGGGTACGCGCGCGTGTCGAAGTCGCAGCGCGAGACGTGGCGGCCGTTGATCGAGGGGTATCTGCGCGAGACGCCGACGCTGGCGGGGGTGGTGCAGTTGCTCGACGTGCGGCATGACCCCACGGCGGACGATCGGCGGATGCTGGAATTCCTGGGCGAGCTCGGGGTACCCACCATCGTGGTGACGACCAAGATCGACAAGCTCAAGCCGCGCGAGGTGGATGCGCGTGTGGCGGCGATCTGCGCGATGCTGGGGCTGGATGTCGAGCAGGTCGTGCCGTTCAGTGCGGAGACGGGCGCGGGGCGCGATGACCTGGCCGAGGCGCTCGAGCAGGTGATTGCGGCGCCGGATTGGCGTGCGGGGGAGGGTGCGGTGGCGGAGGGGGATGTGGAGGCCGCACCGTGAGGCGGTGGGGTGTTGTCGCTGTGGCGATGGCACTGGTGTCGGGTTTGGCGAGCAGTCGTGCGCTAAGCGAGCCACGTCACCCTGCGCGAGCGGCGAAGCCGCGAGTCGACCGGGTCCCCGCGATGGCGCACAGCACCCTTCGCGAACCGTCGTGCACCGCGACCCCTGCCCCGAACGGGCACTCTCTTCGACTCGCGGCTGCGCTGCTCGCGCACGACAACGCGCCCGTCGGGCAGTGTCTCGACTTCGCGCTCGCCTCGCGAGCGCTTCGCTCACCACACGACGCGCAGGACCCCACCCTCGTCCCCGTCGGCTTCGGCACGCTGCGCCAGGATGACATCGCCGTGCGCGTCTCGCTCACCGGCGGGCTCACCGTCCGCGCGATCCCGCTCGACGAGACGGTCATTCGCACGCTCTCTCCGGATTCCTACCGCGCGCTGCGCGACATCATGGCGTCGCGGCGTCCGGCGCTCGACTCGATCCACCGGCGGTTTCGATTGCCGCGCTACTCGGTGTGGTTCGTGAGCTTCTTCGCGCAGGAGCAGGGCGAGACGCGCTTCAGCCCGATGGAGTTCATCATCACCAACACCGGGCGCGACTTCCGGCCGCTCGATCTCGTGCCGCTGACGCCGGGCTTCGGCGAGTATCGACTGCGCCAGCGCGAGGTGCAGAGTGCGCTGTTCATCTTCGATGGGCAGCTCGATGTGAATCAACCGTTGTCGGTGATCGTCGAGACGACCGAGGGTGGCGGCTGGTCGGACACGCTCAAGCGGATCGATCGGGAGCGGGTGCTGATCCGGGCGCGGGCAAATCGGGGCGGGCGCGATACGGCGGGCAGCGGTCGCGCACCGACACGCTGAGGCACGCCACGCGGCACCGGGTGGTCTTGCGCGCGAATGGTCCCCGCGCGTGACTCACTGTCCGACCGATGACGCGCTGGTGCGCCCGGTCATGACTGCCTGGAGGACCACATGACGAGTCCCGCCTCTCCCACCGCCGCGGCGCCCGCGCGCGCCGCCAACGCCACCGGCCACTTCGCGTGGGCCGACCTGATGACGACCGACCGCGAAGCGGCGATCCGCTTTTACGCCGCGGTCACTGGTTGGACGATCACGTTCTGGGACATGGGGGAGATGCAGTATCCCATGTGGACGATCCCCGGCGCGGGCCCGAACGCGAGCATCGGCGGCGTGATGCAAATGCCGCCGGGGGATGTGAACCCTCCGCACTGGATGCTGCATCTCGCGGTCGCGGATTGTGCGGCGGCGACGGAGAAGGCGCAGCAACTCGGGGCGACGGTGCTCTCTCCGCCGCAGGAGATTCCGACCGTCGGCCAGTTCGCCGTGATTCGCGATCCACAGGGCGCGGTGCTGTCACTCTTTGCCTCGGCGCAGCCGATGCCGCCGAGCGCTGTGCCGGTGGGCGGCTTCGGGTGGTACGAACTCGCGACGACCGATCAGGCGGCGGCGCTCGCGTTCTACCGCGCGCTGGTCGGGTGGGAGGCCACCACGCTGCACGACATGGGCGATGGCATGCTGTATCAGCTGTTCCGTCGTCCGGGCGATGACGGGGATTCGGGGGGGATGTTCACGATTCAGGAGTCCATGCCGATGCCGACGGCGTGGGTGCCGTATGTCCGCGTGGCGAGCATCCAGCAGGCGGCGGCCGCTGTGTCAGCGAACGGCGGGACGTTGTTGCATGAGATCATGCCGGTGCCCGGTGGCTCGCGCATCGTGACCGCGACAGATCCGCAGGGCGCGATGTTTGCGCTGATCGAGATGCCGTAGCGGGATGGCGTGACGAAGTCGTCCCGAGCGGAGTGCCGCAGAGCGGCACGGAGTCGAGGGACCTCAGGGCCAAGCGCGGGGATCCCTCCGCTCGCGGCTACGCCGCTCGGTCGGGATGACGTCGGCGTCGTCCCGAGCGGCGTGCCGCGGAGCGGCACGGAGTCGAGGGACC
>JALOPS010000473.1 GCA_025453745.1 Gemmatimonadaceae bacterium | reverse complement strand
CGATCGCGTCGTCGTGGTATGCCCGCCCGATCATGTGGCACACGACGAACGCCGCCGAGATCCGCAGCGTGGCGATCAACGCGTACGTGGGTACCGGCACGTCGGCGGCAAGCGTCAGCGCCAGGTAGCGGTTCCGCGACGACAGGACCAGCAACCCCTCGGGGTTCGTGTTGACCCACCGTGCCCACAGGCCACTCGCGACGACTGTCGGTGCGACTAGGCAGCTTCGGCGCTCCGCTCGTCAAGCCTCCGATGCCGCCGCTCCCCCTGCTCCGTCCCATCGCGTGGACGCCCGACCTGCTCGTCCGCGTTGGGCGCTCTCTCGCTGCGCCGCGCGACGGCACCTCCGCACAGCCCGGCGTCATGCGGCTCCGCGGCATGCCCGGCGACATCCGCGCGCTCGCCACCGCCTTCCGCGTGCTCGCCGAAATGCTCGCAGGCGCAGCCGCGGTGGAGGCCGGCGCCCCCCTCCCCCCCGCGTTTCACGATGCCGTGCCGGCACCCGGCTCGGACGCATTCTGGCAACTTGTGTGGTACAGCGCCGCCTTCCGACGCGATCAGGAAGTGCTCGACTACTGGGAGCCGGTCCTCTCGCACCTCGTCGCGGCCCTCGAGCCCGACCCGGAGCGCCCGGGTGCCATGCACATCCCGGTCGCCGGCCTCGACGCGCGCGCGATCCGTGGCGTCTACGACGTCGTCATCGGTCGGCGGCGCGACGATACCGAGATCACCTGGCGGATCCGTGATCTCCTCCTGCGGCTCGCGCCCGGGGTACATGCCGACAGCGGTGGATACGTCTGCGACTTGATCAACCGATGCGAGCACCGCCTCTGGGGCGTGTGCGCGGCCCTCGGCGTTGACTCGCTCGCCGACGCGTTGGCTCTCGTATTGCCCCGCGCGCGCGGCGAGCGGATCGAGCGTGGACCGCGCTGGATCGAACACTGGGGCGGCTCGCGCTTCCTTTACTGGTTCACGCGAGATCCACAGGCGCCGCGCGAGTGGGTTGAGGGACTCGTCGACGGTCTCCTGCCCGACTGGCTTGCACAGCCGTGGCGGGGCGGCGATTTCCTCGAAGCGGCACTGCAGTCGTGGTGGTTCCCGATGGAGCGTCTGCTCCCCGTCTTCGAGCGACCAGATACCGATCCTTACAAGGTTCTCGTGCGCGGCTTGATCACGCGCTTCGCGACGGGACTCCCCGTACCGGAGGGCCTGTGGCAGCACGTCCTGCCGCGTGTCGTCGAGCAGGAGTGGTTCGCGCGCACACTCGTCACGTCCTGGCACGGATCGCGGTTCATGCGCTCGTACCAGGGACACCGAACACGGGTGGCGCCCGACGACCTTCCACTCATCGATTCGCTCTTCAAACGCTACGCCGACGCGGAGGTCGCCGAAGTGTGGGCCCGCTGGCGCGCGGCGCCCGAGAGCGAGACATGAGAAGCATCTACGGCATCCGTCGCGTCACCTCACCAGTGGCCGCGAGACCACCGACATCAGTGCCACCATAAGGGGGCGAGGAAAGATATCGTGCAGCCTGCTAATCGATCGCTCCAGTAGTACTACGAGGTGTGGGATCTCGACTGTTTCGAGGAAACGTTCGACACGTTCAACGACGCGATCGCCTGGGCCACGCGCACCGCGAACTACTGGGCCCCCGCCCCGGTCACGTGTTCCAGCCAGAGCCGCCGGTGCCCGAGGGAGCCACCTCCTACGAGGGCGACGTCGGCTACTTCTGCTTCAGGATCACGCCGATCGACGGGACGCCCCCGCCGCCGATGAGCGACACCTGACCCGCACGTCTGGACGCATGCGCATGCGCCACCCGCGCAGAAGAATCCGTTCGTAAATCCGGCGTGCGGGCATGGAACACGCCCGCGCGCCGGATCCGTCCCCCGCCCTCACAACCGCGGATCCACCGGCTCGCTCTCCAGCGCGAGCACGCCGAACACGCACTCGTGCACCCGCCGGAGCGGCTCCCCCCGCACGAACCGCTCGAGCCCCTCCACGCCGAGCGCGAACTCCCGCAGCGCCAGCGAGCGCTTCCCCTGCAGCCCGCGCTTCCGCAGCCGTTCCAGGTGCTCCGGCTGCGTGTACTCGGGTCCGTAGATGATCCGCAGGTACTCCCGCCCGCGGCACTTGACCGCAGGCTGGAGCAGCCCGCGGGGCCCACGCGCCACGAAGGTATGCGGCTTGATCACCATCCCTTCCCCGCCGCGCTCTGTCAGCGCCTCCCACCACGCCGTCGCCGCCGCCTCGCTGCCTGGGTCGGTGAGGTCCACCACCCGGTGCTCGGTCGTGAAGAGCACGCCCGACTCGTCCCCCGCGCACAGCGCCGCGGCGGTGGCCATGTGCCAGCCGTGGTCCCTGGTCACGTGTACCGCCCCTTCCGACGCCATGACGTGGAACGGTGCGAGCCGCAGGTCGCTCACGTTCGTCACCGGCCAGCAGTAGCGGCGCCACGCCGCCGTGTAGTCGGCGACCAGCGTCGAGCGCGTGACCAGCCGATCGCGTAGCTCGCCCACGTCGAGCCCGCGCGCCGCCGCGGCTTCGATCGCCGCCACTGCCAGCGGGAGTGCCCCGCCGGCCGCCGCGCTCACCGCGGCGTACTGCCCGCGAATGAGCCCCTGCGCCTTCGCCGACCACGGCATCAGCTCGGCGTCGAGCACCAGCCAGTCGGTCGCCAGCTGCGCCCAGAGCCCGGCCCGGTCGGCGGCCCGCACCACCAGATCGAGGATATTGCTCCGGCCATGGTTTAGCCAACATCACGCCGCGTAGCGCACACGGGGATGCTGGAAGAACTTCTTGACCTTCGCCGGCCGCCGCTGCAAGGACCGCAGACGCGACGTTGCCGTGCGCAGCAGCGCGGCGCGATCACGGGCTGGTGCGCGTTTGGCGACGCTCAGCTTGAGATCGCCGTTGAGATACTCATCCGGGTTGAGCTCGGGTGAGTAGGGCGGCAGGTAGAAGAGGGCAATCGACGCGGCGTGCGCCACGACCCACTCACGGACCTCGCGCGCCTTGTGCACATTCAGGTTGTCAAGGATCAGGAACACCTTCCGGCCCGCATCCCGGCACAGCCGTCGCAGGAAGCGGATGAGCGTCTGGGCGTCGATGGCCTGCTTGAGCACGAGGAAGCGCAGCGTGCCCTGGTTGCTGATCGCCGACAGGAAACTGACGGACTTCCGCTGCGACAGGATCGGTCGCACCGGCGTCCGTCCGCGTGGCGCGAACCCGCGGCCGCGCGGATCGCTGGTGCTCAAGCTCGTCTCGTCCCCCCAGTAGATCTCTGCGCCCTCGGCGACGGCCTGCTGCTGGATCCGCGGATACTCGGTCTTGAGCCACGCCGCGATCGCCTCGGGCCGCTGCTCGTACGCGCGCTTGATCGGCTTCTGGGCGGTGAAACCCCACCGCGCGAGGTAATGACCCATTGTCCGCACGGGCAGCGCGATGCTGAACTTGCGCGCGATCAGTTCGACGATGGCCGCGCGCGTCCACAACGCGAACGGCAGCTTCAGCTGATCTGGCGTCGTGTCCGTGATCGCTCGACGGATTGCCTGCTCCTGGCGCAGCGTCAGGCGCCGATGCGCGCCGACGGCGGGTCCCCGCTTCCGTGGGGCCAACGCGTCCAGGCCACCTGCCTGAAACGCGTCCCACCACTTCGACACCGTCATGTAGTGCACGCCGAGCGTGCGCCCGATCTCGACGAAACTGACGCCGTCCTTGCGCATGGCGACGGCAATGCGGCGCGAGCAGCGGGGGCCAGCGTGCGTGCGTCGGGATGCGACATGCACGACGATAACGCCGCGCACGCAAAATATCAACTAAATAGTGGCCGAGTTAATAATCACGCGGAGCGAGCCGTTGCGCATGGGGTGCAGGCTGACCTGCCCGATGGCAGCACTCGGCCCAAGTCGCCATACAGCTAGGCTACTGGCACCGCTGGCAACAACTACGAGCGAATCACCTGTTCGACTCCAGGCGCTGGCGACCAGAGTCGAATCATGAAGAACTGCGACCGTTACGTTCCCATGCACGGCCTCCGCTGTCTGTTGCATGACCCATGCACCCGCCTCCGGACCCGACCAGCCCATTCCGAGCACGTCCCCTGAACTACCGCCCTGAGCCGACGCACGCCATGCGAGTGCTGCACGATCTCCGCGAACGGCTGTCGCCACGAAGTGCACGCCATCCGTGCCATTGACCACTGTCAGTGGCTCCCAAGCACCCATGCTGTGGCGCATCGAAACGAGTACGTGTGTGTTGCCGTTATTCATGTCGTAGCCGATCGTCGCCACCAACGCGGTGCTCGCACTATGTGACACAGCGAGCATACCCCCGAGTCGGAGTGAGGAATCCTTCACTCGAAGGGTATCCACACTTACATCGCCGCCCTCGCGATATTGAATGACCTGAATTGCATCAGGCACGCCCCAGCGCCTTACTGGGACCACAGCGAGTACATGCTCTGCCGCGCGCCCAGACGACACCGCTGTCGTGAAGCGCCGCCATTGAAACGATGCGAGAGGCACAATTTCATGGCGTCGGCGGGCGCGGACGTTCCCCGGTACGCTGACAAGAACACCAGAGGTATCCGTTGTGGATTGCCCAGCGCCGCGGGTCGGGGGTGCAAGAACCAATGCAGCTACGCCGTCGCTGGTCGCCACATACGGGACGAAGCGCGCAATGCTCGTATCAGTGCTGCTGAGAGGAACGCGAATCGGTGACGCGTTCCCGTGCGGATCAATCGCAACGCCGGCAAGATACTCTGGCGCACTGCCGCGAACCCAAAGCATGCTGGGCTGGCCGAGCAGGCGAATCGTATCACCGTCAACCAGCATCGAACTCATCTCCGAGTAGATCGCAGCCGTGTTCGGTGCGCGAACACGAACCGGAGTCGGCAGACACGAGGCAGGTGTTCGAGTCGCTTTCTGCGGTGATCGCGTCTCGGGTCTCGGAACGGCACAGCACACAAGCAGCGCTGCCCAACAAGCCACAACGCCTGAGCTGATCCGCAAGTAGCGATGCCAGTAGGGGGGACGCTTGGCGTCAGCAGAATAGAGCCCACGTGTCACGAGAAGAACCTGCAACGCCATTGCACGCTGTCAAGTACTCTCCGGATTAGCGTCCTTTAGTCTCTCTCGCATGCACGTGTGCGAGTGCGGAGCTCTCTCGCTTTGCGCTCGTGAGTCCTGGAGAAACCAGTGCGCGCTTGTTTGGCGGCGGGTCGGAAGCCGTGTGGGTCTTTAGCCGAAAATCTTGTCTTGGGCCAACAAGCGCGTGACATACTGAGGCGGCACTCAAATGGTGCGGTCTTCGTCAGGCAGCGTAGCGCACGTGACGCTCGCGGAAGAGGGCGCGGATGACATGCGGTTGCTTCTGCCGCCGGTGCAGGTGGCGACGCACGGCGCGCACCAGCCCGGCCCGGTCCGTTGGCCGGCTCTTGCCGACCGCGTTCGTCTTGACGTCCTGGTTCAGCAGCTCGTCGGGGTTGAGCTCCGGGCAGTAGCCCGGCATCCGCACGAGGGTCAGCCGCGCGGTGTGCTCGCGCACGAAAGCCGCCACACGGGCGGCCCGATGGACGGGGTGCCCGTCGACGATCACGACGAGCTTCCCCGGGGCCTGCTGCAGCAGCCGCTTGAGGAAGTCGAGGAACACGGGCGCCGTGAAGCGGCCGTGGAACACGCGGAACGCGACCGCCCCACGATTCGTGATCGCCGAGATCACGTTGCAGCCGAAGCGTTGCCCCGTCGCGCGGACCACGGGCGTCTGGCCGACCGGCGCGTAGCTGGTCCCGGTCACGTGATCACTGCGCACGCCCATCTCGTCGGCCCAGTAGATCGTGGCCTTGTCGCGCTTCGCCGCCGCCGCAATGGCGGGATACTCCGTGGCGAGCCAGCGCGTGATGGCGGCGTCGTTGCGCTCGTACGCGCGGCGTGCCGGCTTCTGCGGCGTCAGTCCCCACGTGCGCAGGTACTGCCCGACCGTGGTCAGCGCGAGCCGCACGCCCGTGCGCTGCGCGATCAGCTGCCGGACGGCCTCGCGCGTCCACAGATAGAACGGCAACGCGAGCTGATCGGGCATCGTGCTCACGACGAGGCGCCGGATCTGCCGCACCTGCGCCGCGGTCAGCGCGCCACTGCCCGGACGCCGACCCCGCTTCTTGAGCGTCAGCGCCTCGGGCGCGCCGGTGCGCGCCAGCGCCATCCACTTTTGCACCGCACGTAGGCTCGCACCAAAGAGACTCGCGGCCGCCGTCTGCGTCATCCCGCCGTCCACGGCCCGCACCACCTGCTCGCGCAGCAACTGGAGCGCGGGCGTTGCGAGCTTGCGCGCATCACGCGTCGGCGGCATGCCCTACGATAGCACACTACGCACTATTTGTCAACCGGATCAGTAAGTCGGGTAGGAGCCGCCACTCCAC
>JALOPS010000472.1 GCA_025453745.1 Gemmatimonadaceae bacterium | reverse complement strand
AAAACAGCACCAGCGGCACGCCGAACGCCATCCACTCGACGAAGCTCACGTGGACGCCCAGGCTTCGTTCGATCAGCGCCGTAGCGATCGCGTTGGTCGGACTCCCGACCAGGGTTCCGAGTCCGCCCACCGTAGCAGCGTAGGCGATGCCGAGCACCAACGCCGTGGCGAACGCCTGATGCTGAGGATTCCAGGCATGCCGCTCCGGCAGTACCGCGGCGACGCTCCGGCAGTACCGCGGCGAGCACCGCAAGGCCGATGGGCATGACGATCAGTGCCGTCGCCGTGTTGCTGATCCACATCGACAGGAACGCCGTGACGACCATGAACGCAAGCAGCAGCGAGCGTGCTGCGCCGCTGGACGTTCTCAGCACGGCGACCGCGATTCGTCGGTGCAGTCCGCAGCGCTCGATCGCGAGGGCGAGCAGTGCACCACCGAGCACCAGGAAGATGATCGGCGACATGTAGGTCGCGGCAGTCGCGCCCACCGTGGCGACACCTGTCAACGGAAGCACCACGAATGGCAGCATCGCGGTCGCCGTCACCGGCAGTGCTTCGGTGAACCACCAGAGCGCCATGACCATGAGCAGCGCGAGTGTGATCGCGCCGCTCGCACTAAGTCCCTGCGGTGGGTTCAGCAGCACGCTGGCCGCCAGAACACCCAGTCCCGCCAGGATGGCAAGCGGCCGCATCATTCGTCGTCCTGCCGGGTCCGCGACTCCACGGGGATCGGCGTGGATCGCCTGCGAAGGTCGGCAAGGTCATAGTGGATCCCGAAGCCAGCGCCGCCGGGGATCGGAATTCGGCCGCCGGCGACCCGCAACTGCGGTTCATAGTCGTAGGCGGCGCTCGCGGTGATCGCACGTGCCGAGAACTCGTGGTGCCGGCCTGGTCGCTCGAGCAACGCGACGAACTGCAACAATGTGGCGGTCGCCGCATGGGCCCGAGGCGCGTGCGGGATGACTTCGAGTCCGTGCTGTTCGGCCAGTCTTGCCACTCGCAACGATCGTAGAAAGCCCCCGGCGTAGAAGAGATCCGGCTGCACGATGTCGACCGCGCGATTCTCGATCATCCAGCGCCATTTGGCGGCACTGTGGTCCTGTTCCCCGCCCGCGACCTTGACGGCGAGCCGCTGGCTTACCGCGAGCGCGAGATCGAACTCCTCGAACGGGCAGGGCTCCTCGAAAAACCACACGCCGTGACGTTCAAGCATGCGCCCGACCTCGACGGCCGCCGGTCCGTCGTACGAGCCGTTTGCGTCGACGCAGATGTCGATATCGTCACCGAGCACGCGGCGAGCCCGAGTCACAAGTGCTTCGCTGCGTCCGGGTGCCGCATCTTCGTTGCGACTCATCCGACCGCCGATGCCGAGTTTGCAGGCGACGGCACCCGATGAAGCCAGGCGAGGCAGCATGAACTCGTCGATTTCCTGCTCTGGGGTCGTACTGCGCTCGCGACTGGACAGGTACACGGACACGTCGTCCCGTCGGCGCCCGCCCAGCAGTTCCGCGACGCTCCGTTGCGCGACCTGTCCGAGCATTTCGAGCGCGAGCATGTCGAGGTGCCCGACCGCGTTCCAGAACGACAGCCCGGCAAGCTTGTAGTGGGCGCGATGGCACGCAGCGATCGTCAGTTCGATGTCACGCTGGTCACGAGCGAGAAAGAAGGGCAGGACGCGTTGCGTGAACATGGACAGGTCGTCGCCGAGGCGTGCGTTGGCTGGAACGATCGCCTGCACGCCGTCGCGCGAATGACCTACGATCAGGATCTCGCGCGGACGGATCTGTAGTAATTCGACTCTCTCGAGCAGCACCGGTTCAGCAATGTGGCGCGACAGGTCCACGCTGCGCAGCGGTTCGTCGGCGAGCCCTCGAAGCGGCGCGAGGGCTCGCGTCGAGGGCAATCTCGCGTGCTGTCCCGCCATCGCGTCGAGTTCCGTGACTGCAGTACTCGACAGGAGCGCGCCGCCCGCCAGGCCGGCACCGCCCGTGAGGACGGTACGGCGCTTCATCGGGGCAACTGTCGAATGCGAGCGCCGGGCAACGGCTGCTCGAGCAGCCTACCCCCTCGTGCCTCACTGTCGAGCACATGCACTTCACGCTCGCCGCCCGGATCCAGCCGCAGCAGTGCGCCGGGTCCCTCGGCGCGCGCATCCCGGATCCGCACGTCCGCCACCTCGCTGGTGACGATAGCTGTCCGGGCTTCCCCGATCGGATCGCGTCTGAAGCCGACGAGATCGACATCGCGAAGTTCTGCAAGGTGCAGCGCGGTTCGCGCAGCCAGATCCGCTTCGGTCCCTCCGACACGCAGGCCCTCGATGCGGGCCCCGTGCACATGCGCAAGCGTGACATGCGCATTGACCTGCGAATAGTCGACGCTGTCCGGCAGAGGGCTCAACAGCGCGTTGCCGCGAGGCTTGCCGCGCAGCCTGGACAGATCGACGGGTTGCTCGATCGTCACGTGAACGTCGTACAGCGTTAGGTCGCGAATCGGCGCGCGTGGATGGCCCCCGATCAGCAGGTTGCCGCGCGTGCGGATGCGAATGTCCCGCAGCGCGAAGTTGCGAATCGAACCGAGGCGGCTGCTCGGAAGCCTTCGATCGACGTCGACGTAAACGGCGTAGTCGGTTGCATGGCGCGAGCCGGTTGCGATGTCGAGTCCGCTTGCCGTGAAGTCGCTGATTTCACCGCCATCCTTCATGAAGGCCGTGATGCCAAAGCGCGAGTTGACGATTACGCTGTCGCTGATGCGTACGCGACGGATGGGGTGCTCGGTGCCGGTGCCGAACTTGAACGCGGCGTCATCACTCTCGAGGCGACTCGCCGTGATCAGCACATCCTCGATCGGCCCGGCCGAAGACTTCAGCACGATGGCGTCATCGCCCGTTCGAATGTCCACGCCGACGATGCGGATGCTGCGCCCACCTTCGACCTGAATGCCGTCGGAGTTTGGGCTACGCGGATGTCCCTGGATGCGCACGCCCTCAACGAAGACGTCGTCGCTGGTCTCGAAGGTCAGGAAGTAGCTCGGCGAGTCCACGAGCCTGATGTCCCGTATCGTGACTTGGCGCGTGTCTACGAACCAGATCCATGGTCGGGGGCGCGGCAGTGC
>JALOPS010000471.1 GCA_025453745.1 Gemmatimonadaceae bacterium | reverse complement strand
GGTCGCGATGGAGTCCGCTGCGTCCTGCGCGGACGCGGACCTCGTGGCAATCGAACGGGCCGCTCGGGCGCTGCGCCCTGGTGGTCGTGCCGTGATTGTGGTTGCCCCAGGCGTTCTCTTCCGTGAAGGCACCGCGGAACGCGTTCGGAAGTGGGTGAGTGAGCAGGTCCGTGTCGTCGCGGTGATTGGCCTGCCGCACGGGCTCTTTGGCTCGGCCACGAGCATCGCTGCCGCTCTGCTGGTGCTGGAGAGGAGCGATCCAACCGAGACCCTCGTCGCGCGACTGGGGGACGACTGGGCTGAGCAGTTGCGCGATAGCGGTCATTTCTTCGGAGACTACAGGCGCCACCTACTCGGAATCCGCGAATGAGCGAGTGGCGTACGTTCGAGCTGAGCGCATCCAGTTGGGCCCCAAGTGCCTACCTACGCTCAGTCCTGAGACTCGCGGGTGACCACCCGTTGACTCCGCTCTGTGACGTGGTCGAGCCCGTCGCGACTATGGATCGCTACGACGAATCCGCGCGCGTGGTGTCGCCTTCCAACGTTAGCCGCGCGGGCGTGGTCGTCTCAGCACGGGGCTCGTCTGGTGATGACGGCGCGCGCCTCGGCGAGGCGTTAAGGGAGCGCGACGTGCTCGTTCCGGGGAGGGGAGACGGGCCTTGCGTCTTTGTGAGCCCGGCGCACGCGAGCCTCACCTTCAGTGGGTTCATCGCGCTCCGACCCGTCAGCATCGAAGCGGTTCTGCTGTGGGGGCTGCTGACGGCGTCGCGAGGCGCTGCGATGCGTGTTCGGCTTCACTCGGGGGCAATCGTTTCGAGGCTGCGTGTCACCGATCTGCTTGGATGCGAGGTCTCGACCCTGAGCGCGCGGGACCCGCTCCTCCAACGACTCGCGCAGATCCTCCCGCATCAGCCGGTTCAGCTGGCGACGGCACCCGTGCGGGAGAGTGTGTGGGGGATCCGGGAGCTGCGGGGGGGCGCAAACTGGAGCGCCGTGCTTGCACGGCTTGGAAACGAGCATCTCCGATATCGACTTGGCGACTTCGTGGACATGTCCGCCGGCCGCGAACCGACGCAGTACTCGTCGGTTCCGAAGGACGGACTTCTTCCTGTCGCAGACGGTCGATGGGCCGGGGGAGGTTCGCCTACCCGCTGGGTGGCCCCAGGTGGCAGCACAAGAGTCAGCCCAGGCACGATCATTGTTTCGCGAATCGGCATGCGTGCGAGAGTCTGCGACGAGGAGATGTGCCTGTCGCGTACGGTACTCGCAGCGGAGCCTCGCGCCGATGGGCGGACGTCCGATCGTAGCCCGCTCGCGCATCAGTTGGCTGGCTACCTCAACAGCGAGGCCGGACGGAGTGTGGCACGGCAGTTCTTCTCTGTGGTTTCTGGGATGTTGAGACTCTCGCCCCGCTTGCTGCGCGATCTGCCGCTTCCGGACCCGGATACCCTTCGAGAGTTCGAAGCAATATCACCAGACCAGTCTATCGCCCGACGACTCGAGGCTCTTCTGTGGCCGGCATGACCATGTCCGGCGGATTCCTCGGCGCCCTCTATCACGCGCTGTTGAAGATCAAGCGCGATGCGGTGGAAGCGTGCTGCGAGGACGTGGGAATCGACCTCGACGACTATCGCGCGATGGTCACGAGTTACCAGACGAAGGACTACCCGTTCTCCGGAAATCATTCGCACGTGGCGGCGTGGTTTGTTGCCAAGGCAGGTCCGCGTCTTGGATGCGGACCGGCAGAGTTCGAGGTCATCGTCAGCGGTGCCCGAGAGGCGAGCGTAGACCGTGTTGTCAATCCTGCATGGGCCTTGGCGGCGCCAGTATCGAACCCGATCGATGGACGGCTTCCCGCGGTTCCATTCGTGGGACCTGATCAAGATCTCGCTGCGGCCCTAGGAGGTCTGCTCGCGCACGTCACGCATCGTAACGAGCTTCGCTCGCTCGCCGGTCGAGAGCTTGCGCTGTCCAGTGTTCTCTGGCGAGTCGTCACGATCGCCGAACGTCTGAAAGAGAACTTGGGGCCGAGCACTGGGCTGCAGGCGAAGCTCGCCAGCGTATACGCCGACCTGAAGGGCGCGACCGAGATTGGCGCCGTCGAGCGGCGCTATTGCGACGCGCTGCGGCCTGAACTCACCCTTCGGAGGAATGCGCTTACTCATTTTTCCGATGGTAGCGGTATTTGGTCGTTCGCCCGCGCCGCACAGGCCTGCTTGACGGATGAAGAAGAGCTCTGGGAATGCGCTGCTGCGATCAACCTCGCGGTTCTGCGCGTCTCCGCGATCGAACTCCGGGCCGCGGCCCCTCCGCGGGCACGCCTTCAGGCGGCTCTTCACGACATCAACTGGTGAGTGCGTCCCAGGTCAGCACATGCTCGCCCACACACCACCTCCACACACCACGAGTACTCCGGCGTCTTCCCATTCCACGACGTCAGCCCCGTCGTCACCCCGATCTCCAGCGCCGCATGCGCCTCCTCGAGCTCGCCCACCGCGTCGTGCACCCGCGGCGGCGCAGGCCACACGAGCGGCGTCCCGTCCGGTCGGAAGAAGTG
Organism: Gemmatimonadaceae bacterium; assembly: GCA_025453745.1. Taxonomy (GTDB): domain Bacteria; phylum Gemmatimonadota; class Gemmatimonadetes; order Gemmatimonadales; family Gemmatimonadaceae; genus JALOPS01. The sequence goes on along the minus strand of JALOPS010000471.1, from coordinate 347 downwards.
CGCTTCGTCCTCGTCGAGCTCTACCGCCCAACCGCCCTCGTGCACGAGGCGGTGATGCGCGTCGCAGAGGGTGATCAGGTTGTCGAGCTCGGTCTCTCCGTTGCGTGACCAGTGCTCGATGTGATGGCGATCGAGGAAGCGGCGGTGGTGGCAGCCGGGGAAGCGGCAGCGGCCGGCGTCGCGGACGTCGAGGGCTCGGGAGAGCGCGGGTGGGATCGTTCTCGTGCGACGGCCGACGTCGAGGACGACTCCTCGTTCGTCGAGCTTCACGAGGTCGAGGGCGCAGTCGCAGGCGACGCGGCGCCAGGTCTCGGGGGCGATCCAGGTTCCGTCGTCGAGGTTGGCGA
>JALOPS010000004.1 GCA_025453745.1 Gemmatimonadaceae bacterium | reverse complement strand
TTGGAGGGAGCGCGCGCTCGGACATCTGGGTGATGCGCGACGATGGCACGGCCGCGGTCAACCTCACTGCAGATCTCCCCGCAACCGCTGTCCGACGCTCCCCCGCGTGGAGCGCGGACGGCCGCCAGGTGGCGTTCGTGCAGGTCGATCCCGCTCCGTCCGGCACGGAAGTGTCGATCTGGATCATGCAGCGCGATGGATCGGGCAAGCGCCGCATCACGGTGACGACCACGGGATTCGATGGGGCGCCCACCTGGTCGCCAGACGGTGGACGGCTCGCCTTCGTGCGGTACTTCGGCGGCGATGCCGATCTGATGATCCTCACTCTCGCCACGGGTGCAGAGCGTCGCATCGCGCTGCCGGGGCAGCAGCTCGCCCCGGCATGGTCACCCGCGGGGGACCTCATTGCCTTCGTCGACATCGCCGCGGGCGGGGCGCGCTCGCAACTGATGACCATGCGACCCAATGGCACGCTGCTGCAACTGCGTACGCTGCGCGAGGAGTGGGGCGGCGGCAGCGCACCGACCTGGATCCGTCGCCGGTAGGCAACAGTTGCGCGCAGGGCCGTGCGCAATCCGGGCGCGTGGGGTGATCGTATGGCGACACACACCCGGAGTCCTGTGCCTCGTTCCCGTTGCGCTCGCGCGCTGTCCCCGCTGGTCGCGCTCGCCGCCCTGCTCGCGCCGGACCCGATGCTGCGCGCACAACCGCGCGCCGCATCGGGTGCTCCGCGTCCCGCCTCCGCGCCCATGGCATCCGCACTCGATGCCATGCGCATGGAGCGGCTCGACCGGTGGCTCGACGGTCTCATCGCCGCGCGGCGCATTCCGGGTGCGGTGGTGCTGGTGCTCAAGAACGGACAGGTGGCCTACGAACGCGCCTACGGCGTGCGGGAGCTCGGCCGGCCGGAGCCGCTCCGCTCCGATGACATCTTCCGCGTCGCCTCGCAGACGAAGGCGATCACGTCGCTGGCGGCGATGCTGCTCTGGGAAGAAGGGCGCTTCCAGCTCGATGATGCGGTCGAACGCTACCTGCCGTCGTTCGCCAAGCAGGCGGTGCTCGAGCGGTTCAACCCGACAGACTCGTCGTACACCACGCGTCCCGCGCGCCGCCGCACCACGGTGCGCCAGCTCTTCACGCATACGTCCGGGCTCGACTACGCCGATATCGGCAGCGAGGAGATGCGCGCCATCTACGCGAAGGCGGGCATTACCGCGCTCGGGCGCGAGGGGGACGTGCTCGCCGAGCGAATCGATGTGCTGGGGAGGTTGCCGTTGCGCGCTGACCCCGGCGAACGGTTCATCTACAGTCTGTCGCTCGACGTGCTCGGTCGTCTCGTGGAAGTCTGGTCGGGGATGCCATTCGACCAGTTCGTGCGCACCCGCATCACCGAGCCGCTTGGCATGCGCGATACGTGGTTCTCGCTCCCGGCCGACCGGCGTGCGCGACTCGTCACGCTGCACGAGTGGCGCGACAGCGTGCTGGCGCCGTTGCACGAGCGCATCGGCGGTACGCATGCCGACTTTCCCGCGCGACCCATGACGTACTTCGCTGGTGGCGCCGGGCTCTCGTCGACGGTGCACGACTACGCGCGCTTCCTGCAGCTCTTCCTGAACCACGGCGACGTGGGTGGCGTGCGGCTGCTCGGCCGCAAGACGGTGGACCTCATGCTCGCCAATCAGATCGCGCCACTCGAGCCCGCGTATGGGCTGGGCTTTGCACTCGAGACGACGGGCAACGATCATCGCACGCCGCTCAGCGTCGGTGCGTTTTCCTGGGGCGGGGCGTTCAAGACGACGTATTGGGCCGAGCCGCGGGAAGGGGTGGTCGCACTGCTCTTCACCAACGTGCTGGGCTCGCCGCTCGATCTCGAGTCGCCGTTCCGCACCTTCGTCACGTCGGCGCTCCGCTAGTCCCTCGCGTGGCGCTGCGGCGCGCGGGATCGCAGCTTCCCGCGATGCGTCTCACCTCATGCCTTCGTCCCGCGCGCCACGTTGTGTGTGCGCTCGTTGCCGCGCCTGCCGTGGTGGGCGCCCAACCGGTCGACCTCGCGAGCCTCGCGGACCGCGTGTTTGCCCCGTGGAATCGTGCCGATGCGCCGGGGTGTGCCGTCGGCGTCGCCCGCGGCGGGCGCACCGCGCTGCTCGCCGGCTATGGCATGGCCGACCTCGAGAGCCAGCGTGCGATCGGCGCAGAGACGATCTTCGAATCGGGCTCCGTGGCCAAGCAGTTCACCGCCTCCGCCATCGTGTTGCTCGCGCTCGACGGGCGGCTGTCGCTCGATGACGACGTGCGCAAGTGGATTCCCGAGCTGCCGACGTACGACGCGCCAATCACCATCCGGCATCTGCTCAATCACACGAGTGGATTGCGCGAGTGGAGCGCGCTCGTCGCGGCGCAGGGGTGGGAGCGCGGGCGTCGTGCGCACCAGCAGGCAGATCTGCTGGCCATCATCACCGCGCAACGCGCGCTCAACTATCCCGTCGGGCAGACGTATTCGTATACCAACTCCGGTTTCGCGCTGCTCCCGACCATCGTCGAGCGTGCGAGCGGACAGTCGTTTGCCGCATTCACGCGCGCACGACTGTTCGACCCTGCGGGGATGACGCACACGCGGTGGCGTGACGACTTCACCGCCGTCGTGCCCGGCCGCGCGCCGGCCTACGCGCCACGCGGGCGCGAGTGGCGCCTGGCCATGCCCTTCGAGGATGTGCACGGCCCCGGTGGGTTGCTCACGACGGCGGCCGACTGGCTCCGGTGGAACGAGGCGCTCGACGGCAAACAGTTTGGCGCGCCGTGGGCCGACACGCTCGTGCACCGGAGTCGCACGCGCGACGGGCGGGAGATTGCGTATGCGCTCGGGGTGGTGAACGATCGCTATCGCGGCACGCGTGAGTGGTCGCACAGCGGGGCAACGGGTGGCTATCGCACGTTTCTCGCGCGCTATCCCGACCTGGGGCGGCTCTCGATCGCGGTGCTGTGCAATGCCGCATCGGCCGACCCCACGGCTCTGACGCACGCGCTGGTCGATGGCCTGCACCCCGAGCTCACGCCGGCGCGTCGGGCCGACACCACGATGGTCGACGCAGCGGGCGCGGCGCGCTGGGTCGGGCGGTGGCGGCATGCGGGGGCGCACACGTTTGCGCGCGTCGATGGGGTCGATGGGCGACTGGTGTGGGGCGGCGTGCGGTTGTGGCCGGCGGGGGATGGCAGTTGGGTGAACGCATCGCGTTCGCGGCGCCTCGTTGACGTGGCGCGCACGGCGGACCGCGTCACGCGCGGGCTGCTCATCGGCGCCGAAGACGACACCACGGTGGTGGAGCGTGTGGCCGATCCCGACACGAGCGCCGCGACGCTCGCCGGTTTCGCGGGCCAATACCGCAGCGAGGAGATCGATGCGACGTACGTCGTCTCCATCGTGGATGGCCGCGTGCGTGTGCAGCTCCGGCCGGGCTACACGGTGTCGCTTGCACCGGCGTATCGCGACGGGTTCGAGAGCGACGCACTCGGTGCGGTGTTCTTTTCACGCGATGCGCGCGGTCGCGTCAGCGCGCTGCACGTGGCCAACGGTCGCATGTGGGATCTGGTGTTCCGTCGCGTCGACGGGGCGCGGCGATAGCAACTGCGGACCACGATATGGCAATGCGACTTCCTGCCGGTGTGGCGAGCCTCATGATCGGCCGCGCGGCTCGTGCCGCGCTACAGCGCACGTTGCCGCACGTGGACGCACGCGCGGTGTGGGCGGAGGCGCGTCATCGTCACCGTGACGTGACGCGCGATCGACCCGCGGCACTCGGAGTGCTCGGTCAGCTCCTCGAGTGGGACCTCGCGCTGCACGACGCGCTGCGACAGGCGGGGGTCGGGCCCGACGACATCGGCCGGGCAGTCACCGATCTCAATTGGGCCATCTCGCGCCCGGGGATCGTCGGGGGCTTCGCGGCGTCGCGCCTCCTGGGCGGCGCACGGCTCACGCATGTGCGGCGTGTGATCGACGCGCTCTTTGCGACGCTCTTTGTGCGACCGTTCGCGCGTACCACCCTGCCGAGCATCGACACAGTGGCCTTCGACGTCACGCGCTGTCCGATCGCCGAGTACTTCGCTGCGCACGGGGTGCCCGAGCTGACACCGCACGCGGGGTGCACGCTCGACTATCGCATGGCAGAGGCGTGGTCCGTGACCCTCGAGCGGACGCGCACCATCGCGGCGGGCGACGCGCTCTGCGATTTCCGCTTCGTCCCCCTCTCAAGGGGCCTTTCAAGGGGTCAGAGTCCTTGAATTCAAGGGGTCAGAGTCCTTGAACGGTTTTCAAGGACTCTGACCCCTTGATCACCCCTTGATGCGGGGGCTTTTCGAGGACGCTGAGCCGATGAAGCGCGACCGCTTGAAGCGGGAGGCGATTTCAAGGACTCTGACCCCTTGAAGCGGGAGCGTTTCAAGGACTCTGACCCCTTGAAGCCTTGAAGGGACCCGAAGGCTGACGCTCGGCCCCTATCGCGATGGCCGGAACACCAGCGGAAACACCAGCACCACGAAGGCCGCCCACCCGGCGTACACCGGCAGGTATGTGGTCTGCCACCGTTCGAGCGCCGCGAACGTGCCGCGCCCGCGCAGGAAGCGCACGTAGAGCAGTGCGGACCACGCGAGATTCACGAGCAACACGACGTTCTCGCCCAGCGCGGCGACGCGATTGGGCGTGAAGCCGAACTCCCCGATCCGTGCGGCGATCGCCGAGAGGGCGATGATGTCGGTGACCAGCGCGGCGACGAGGAGCACCACCTGCACGCGATCGAAAAGCCCGGGCGGCGCCTGCGGGTCGCGCGCGGAGACGGCGTAGAGTACGAGCCCGAGCACGAGCGCCAGCAGCAGATCGAAGCCAATGAGCATGTCGCGCTCGATGCGAATGCCGCGCCCGGTCACCACGAGCGTGCCCAGGAAGACGAGCAGCGTCACGGCGAACATCGGCGTGAAGAGTCGCGTGAGCACCGGCGCCATGTTCTCCACCACGCTCTGCTTGGCCTCCACCAGCCACGCCGCCACGAGCACCGCGCCGGCGGGCCCGCAGGGGAGGATCCATCGCTCAAAGACCGGCTCCACATCCACGCCCACCGACTTGAAGATCATCGCGGTGAAGGCCATGAGCACGCCGCCGCCCAGCGCGATCAGCACGAAGTAGATGAACAGCTCACCGGAGAAGCGCACGAAGTCCATGCGCCCCTCGCTCGTGCTCCACCGCCCCCCCGCGTAGGCGATGCCCACGAGGAGCCACAGGGCGATCGGGAGATGCAGCACCATCAGCACTTCCACGTCCCCGCCGGCGACGACCCGCTGCAGGTTCACCACGAGCAGTGCGACCAGGAACCCCACCGCGAGCCACCGCGTCGTGGCCAGATCCAGCCGACGCTTCCACGCGAAATACGCCGTCAGCAGCGGCAGCACGAAGAACGGCGCGTGTCGCAGGTAGAAGCTTTCGTGCGTGTCGAGGTCGATGCCGAAGAGCACGGGCAGCTTGGCCAGCGCTGCCGCGCCCACCGCTGCCGCGAAGGCGACAAGTGCATCGGTGCGCACGCGCGTGCCATCATCGCGGTCGGCCGCCGGCACGATCACGAGCTGCTTCCAGAGCCGCTCGGAATGCTCGCGTGCGAACTCGCGCGAGAGGGCATCGAGGTCGCCCATACGCTTGACCGCCACCAGGAACGCTTCGTCCGCCGCGAGTCCCGCGCTGCGCAGCCCCGCAACCTGTTCGCGCAGATGATCCTCCAACTCTGCGACATCGACGGCATGAATCGCCTGCCGATGTCGGAGATAGTTGCGCCACTGGTCGATCTGCGCTTCGAGCGCGAGGTCGGGGGATGGCGCCGTCATGCGATGCTCCACGAATGGGTGGGTGCGACGACCGCCAGCGGCTCGGTCGTTGGACGCACGGACTGCCAGATGCCGCGCAGCGTCGTCTCCACCGCGTGCCACTGCCGGCGCTCCTCGGCGAGCTGCGTGCGGCCGCTGGCGGTAATGCGATAGTACTTCCGCTTGCGTCCCGTATCGGCCTGCTCCCAGCGCGCTTCCACGAAGCCGAACCGCTCCAGGCGATGGAGCACGGGATACAGCATCCCGTCGGTCCACTCCATCGTGCCCCCCGAGAGCTCGCGGACCCGCTGCAGGATCGCGTAGCCGTAGCTGTCTCCCTCCGCGAGGATCGAGAGCACGATCGGTGTGGACGACGCGGCGATCAGGTCCTTGTTGATCTCCATGCGCCGACCATGTCCGAGGGAAGGGGAGGGCCCGGTCCAGCACCGGGCCGCGACCGGGTATTGCCGGCGTACCTAGCAGCACTATACATTGAGAATCTATGTATATCAAGGTACAAGCATTCGATCCCCTTCAAGGGGTCAGAGTCCTTGAAGTCGCCCTTCAAGGGGTCAGAGTCCTTGATGCAGACCGCCACGCGCCTCTCCGCGGCGCCCTGCGTCCGTCCGCATGACCCGATGGCGTCGGCTGCTCGGCGCAGTCGTGGGGAACGGACTCACCTTCGCGGTCGCCGCGGGGGTCGCCACCACGGCGGTGGGGGCCGCTGCGTTGGTCTTCGGCAAGGCGACCCCGCGCGACGTCCTGGAAACCGTCGGCCGGGTCTCGTTCGTCGCGTTTCTGCTGGGAGTCCTGTTCTCGGGGCTCCTCGTGGCGGCGGCACGCCGCCGACGTCTCGTCGACCTGCCGATCCTGCGCTTCATCGGACTGGGGGCCGGCGCCGGCCTGCTCTACTTCTGCTTCCTGCTCGTCAACGCGTATCGCAGTTGGTCCATCCCGCTCGCGCTCTGGAATGCGGCGCTGCTCGTGGGCATCGGTGCCAGCGCCGCCGGCGGCATCGTGCTCATCGCTCGACGAGGACGCATCCTGCTCGACGGACCCCCCGCGCACGCGGCCGTGCCATCCGAGCCCGCGCCGACTTCAATCGACTGACGCGCACGCCACACAAACGATGCGGGGGGCGCCGACCCGCTGGCGCCCCCCGCACGTACCTCGCGATCTGACGGTGCCTCAGGCCAGGTCGAACCGATCCAGGTGCATGACCTTGCCGAATGCCTGTGCGAAGTCGTGCACGAAGCGCGCGTGCCCATCGGCGCACGCATACACCTCGGCGATTGCACGGAGCTGCGAGTGCGAGCCGAAGATGAGATCCACGCGTGTGCCGGTCCACTTGAGCTGACCCGTCGTGCGGTCGCGTCCCTCGAACACATCGCCCGCACGGGACGCCGGCGTCCACGTCGTGTGCATGTCGAGCAGATTGACGAAGAAGTCGTTGGTCAGCACGCCCGGACGTTGCGTGAAGACGCCCTGCTGCGACTGATCGACGTTGGCGTTCAGCACACGCAACCCACCGACGAGCGCGGTCATCTCGGGCGCGGTGAGCGTGAGCAATTGCGCCTTGTCCACCAGCATCTCTTCGGCGGAGACGGCAAACGCGCGCTTCGTGTAGTTGCGGAAGCCATCGGCTTCCGGCTCGAGCACCGCATACGAGGCGACGTCCGTCTGTGCCTGGGACGCATCCATGCGCCCCGGCGTGAAGGGCACCTCCACCGTGACGCCGGCGAGCGTTGCCGCATGCTCCACGGCCGCACAGCCGCCGAGCACGATGAGGTCGGCCAGCGAGACCCGCTTGCCACCCGACTGCGCGATGTTGAACGACGCTTGGATACCTTCGAGTTTCGCCAGCACGCGTGCGAGCTGCGCGGGCTGGTTCACCTCCCAGTCCTTTGCGGGGGCAAGGCGAATACGCGCGCCATTGGCACCACCGCGCTTGTCGGAGCCGCGGAACGTCGAGGCCGACGCCCACGCGGTCGAGACAAGCTCGGAGATCGTGAGTCCCGAGGAGAGCAGCGTCGCCTTGAGCGCTGCGATGTCGGCGGCGTCAATCAGTGGGTGATTCACCGCGGGAATCGGGTCCTGCCAGAGCAGCTCTTCCTGCGGCACGAAGGGACCGAGGTAGCGCGTGCGCGGCCCCATGTCGCGATGCGTGAGCTTGAACCACGCGCGCGAAAACGCATCCGCGAGCTGCTCGGGGTGCTCGTGGAAGCGCTTGGCGATGGGGAGATAGATCGGGTCCATTCGCAGCGACAGATCGGTCGTCGCCATCATCGGCGCGTGCCGCTTCGACGGATCGTGTGCATCGGGGACGAGCGTCTTGGCTGCAGGATCAGTGGGCGTCCACTGCCACGCCCCGGCCGGGCTGTTGGTCAGCTCCCACTCGTAGCCAAAGAGCATGTCGAAGTAGCCGCTGTCCCAGCGCACGGGGTTGGGCGTCCACGCGCCTTCGAGTCCGCTGGTGGTCGCGTGCGAGCCCTTGCCGCTCTCGAAGCGATTGTGCCAGCCGAGCCCCTGTTCCTCGATGGTGGCGCCCTCGGGCTCGGGGCCGACGAGGGCAGGATTCCCCGCGCCGTGGCATTTGCCGAACGTGTGGCCACCGGCGATGAGCGCGACGGTCTCTTCGTCGTTCATGGCCATGCGCGCAAAGGTCTCGCGAATGTCGCGCGCGGCGGCGACGGGATCGGGCTGTCCGTTGGGGCCCTCGGGATTCACGTAGATGAGTCCCATCTGCACGGCGGCCAACGGATTCTCCAACTCGCGATCGCCCGAGTAGCGCTTGTCGCCCAGCCACTCGGCTTCGGGGCCCCAGTAGATGTCCTGCTCGGGCTCCCAGACGTCTTCGCGCCCGCCGGCAAAGCCGAAGGTCTTGAAGCCCATCGACTCCATCGCGCAGTCACCGGCGAAGATCATGAGATCGGCCCACGAGAGCTTGCGTCCGTACTTCTGCTTGATGGGCCAGAGCAGGCGGCGCGCCTTGTCGAGATTGCCGTTGTCGGGCCAACTGTTGAGCGGTGCGAAGCGCTGCGTGCCCGAGGAGGCACCACCTCGACCATCGGCGGTGCGATAGGTGCCGGCGCTGTGCCAGGCCATGCGAATGAAGAGCGGGCCATAGTGACCGTAGTCGGCAGGCCACCACTCCTTCGAGTCGGTCATGAGCGCGAAGAGGTCCTGACGCACCGCTTCGAGATCGAGCGTCTTGAACGCTTCGGCGTAGTTGAACGACTCGCCCATCGGGTTGCCCGCGGGCGGGTTCTGATGGAGCATCGCGAGGTTCAACTGGTTGGGCCACCAGTTGCGGTTCGACGTGCCCGCCGCTGCGGTGGGGTGCTTGCCGCCATGCATCACGGGGCACTTGCCGCCGTTGCTGCCCGCGCTTCCGTCCATCGGTGTGTCTCCGGGTGGTGCGTGGTGAGTCCGTCGGCGTGCGGCGCCGACCAGACGAAAGCTATCGCCGCCCGGACGGTCCGTTCGGCGGACGATTAGACGCGCTGCGGGGCGAACCGAAGTCCCACCGGCATCGGACGCCGCGGGGCGACGGTGCCGGCCATGCGCCCTTGCGCGGTCACTAAATAACTATATGGTTATACAAAGACCGACGACCGCGGCGCCCCGCGCGCCCCCCGCCTCACCCCGCTGAGCCCACGCATGCCCCCTCGCGTCCTCCCGAGCGCCCTGTTCGCCCTCCTCCCCGCGGCGCTCCTCGCGCAGCCGGGAGCGCCGCCCCCGCCGCTCCGCCTCGCCGACGCGCTCGCCCGCGCCGAGCGACTCGCCGTCGCCAATCGCGGCGCCCGGAGCGCCGCCGACGCGCAACGCGCCGCCGCCCTCACCGCGCTCCGCGGCGTGCTCCCCACTGCACGCGTCGATGCCGGCTATCTCCGCACCACGGATCCCATCGGCGTCTTTGGCACCACGCTCCGCCAGCGCCAGGTCACCCCCGCGAACTTCGACCCTGCGCGACTCAACTTCCCGGGCGCAACGCCCAACTACACTGGCGCGCTCTCGATCGAGCAGCCGATCGTCAACGTGGATGCCTGGGCCGGCCGCCGCAGCGCGCAGCACGCCACCCGCGCCAGTGACGCCAACGCCGACTGGACGCGCGTGGGCATTCACGTCGACGTCATCGCCGCGTGGTACGGCGCGACGCTCGCCAACGAGAAGGCCCGCACACTCGAGTCCGCGCTGCGCGCCGCGCGCGCCCATGTGCAGCAGGCCGAGGCGATGGCCCGCAACGGCATCGTCACGCCGTCTGACGCGATGCTCGCCGCGGTGAAGGCCGGCGAGGTCGAAGCTGCGCTCATCGAAGCCCGCGGGGACGCCACTACGGCGCGACTGGCGCTCGCGACCGTCATCGGCACGCCGGGCGACACGAACTTCGCCCTGCCGGACGCCTTGCCGCCGCGCGCGCGTATCGACGCCCTGCTCGACGCGCCGGCGATCGTGGCGCGCACCGAGACACGAGCCGATCTGCGGGCCGCGCAGGCCATGCGCAACGCCGCCGATGCCGATGTACAGCGCACGCGCGCCACGTATCTGCCACGCCTCAACGGCTTCGCCCGCTACGACTGGAACTCCGCACTTCGCCCCTTCGGCGGTGCCAGCAACTGGACGGTGGGTGTGATGGCGTCGTGGGTGCCGGTGGCCGGGCTCGCCGACTGGGGCGAGACCCGCGCGGCCGCGGCGCGCCGCGCCGGTGCGCAGGCGATGCACGACGGCGCCATTGCCCGCGCACAACTCGAGATCGCTCGCGCGACCACTGCCGTGGCCGTTGCCCGCGCGCGCAGCGACATCGCCGAGCGCGCGGTCGCCCAGGCCACCGACGCGCACCGCATCATCGGTCGCAAGTACGCCGGTGGCCTCGCGGCCGTGAGTGAACTGCTCACCGCCGCCGCCACCGAAACACAGGTGCGGCTCGGCGCTGCCGCCGCGCGCCATGCGCTCATCATCGCGGCCGCCGAGCACGCGCGTGCCATCGGCAATGACCCCGCGCGCCTCGCACCGCTCGATGCCGTCGCCGACGTTGCGCTTCGCGCCGACACGCTCTCCCACTGACCTCGTCCCCTCCATGTCTCGCATTCATGCGCTCACGCTCGGCGTGACGCTCGCTGCCGTAGCGGCCTGCACGCGTACACCGGAACCGCCGCGCCCCGACGCCGCGCCCTCCGCGCCGCCCGCGCCCACCGGCACGCGCTACATCGTGGGCGATACCCTCGTCACGCGCGCGCTGGCTGCTGCCGGTACCGCCGAACCCATCACCCAGGCGACGCTCAGCAGCAAACTGATGGGCACCGTGGTCGCCGTGCTCGTGCAGGAGGGCGACCGGGTGCGCGCGGGACAACCGCTCTTGCGGCTCGATGCGCGAGACCTCGCGGCGCGGCGTGAGCAAGTGATCGCGTCGATCGCCAGCGCCGAGGCGGCCGAACGCGAAGCCACGTTGCAGGCCACCCGCATGCGCGCACTCGTCGCGGACAGTGCCGCGCCGCGCGCGCAGCTCGACGCGGTGGAAGCCGGGCTCGCGCGTGCGCAGGCCGGCGCGCGGATGGCACGCGCCAGTGCCGCCGAGCTCGCGGCGATGACCGACTACGCCGTGATTCGTGCACCATTCGACGGCATCGTCACGCACCGCATGGTCGACCCGGGCGCGTTTGCCGCACCGGGCGCACCGCTCGTCACCGTGCAGGACTCCCGTCGACTGCGCGTGGTCGCGACGGTTGCCCCCGCGCTGGCGACAACAGTGCAACGCGGTCGCACGATCGAGGTCACCATCGAAGGCGTGACCACGTCGGCACGCGTGGAAGCGGTGGTGCCCGCACCCGGCAACCTGTATCAGGTCAATGCGATCGTCGACAATCGGGACGGTCGCCTCGCGGTAGGCGGAGCCGCATCGCTCGGCGTGCCACAGGGCACGCAGCGTGCGATCCTCGTCCCCGAGGCGGCGATTCGCCGCGAGGGTGATCTCACCGGCGTCACGGTCGAACAGGGCGGGCGCGCCGACGTGCGCTGGGTGCGACTCGGTCCTACGTACGGACGCAGCGTCGAAGTGCTCTCGGGGCTCAGGGCCGGCGACACGTTGCGTGTGCTCGCGCGCGCCGGAGGCGAGTGACCATGGGCATGTCCGGGCGCATCGCACGCGCATTCCTGCACTCCAAGCTCACGCCGCTCATCACCCTTGCCTCGCTCGCGGTCGGGGCGATCGGACTCGTCGCCACGCCGCGCGAAGAAGAGCCGCAGATCTCGGTCCCCATGATCGACGTGATCGCGATGCTGCCCGGCGCGGGGGCGCGCGAAGTCGAGACGGCGCTCGTGCGCCCGATCGAGCGACGCATGTGGGAGTTGCCCGGCGTCGAGCATGTGTACGCGATGTCGCGCGAGGGGAGCGCCGTCGTCACCGTGCGCTTTGCCGTGGGCGAAGATCAGGAGCGCAGCATCACGCGCGTACATGCCAAGCTCGCAGCTGCCACGAGCGCCCTGCCGCCCGGGGCCACGCCACCGATCGTGCAGCCACACGCCATCGACGATGTGCCGGTGATGACACTGACGCTCAGTTCATCGCGCTACACATCCAACGAACTCCGGCAGATTGCGGCACACCTCGACGACGAAGTGCTCACGATCCCGGACGTCGCGGAGACGTTTCTCGTCGGTGGGCAGCCGCGCGCGCTGCATGTGGTGCTCGATCCCGCGCGTCTGGCGGCGCGTGGCGTGACGCCCGGCGAGGTGGCAGGTGCACTGCGCGCCGCGAATGCCCGGGTGCAGGCGGGCGAGTTTGCGACCGGCGACGCGGTGTTGCGCGTCGACGCGGGTGACACGCTGGCCACGGCAGCCGACGTGGAGGCGGTGGTGGTCGCGGCACGCGGCGCGCCGGTGCTCGTGCGTGACGTGGCCACCGTGCGTGAGGGGTTTGGCGAAGCCACCGCATACGTCTCCCACGCCGACCGCGGTGGTCCGGTGCGCTCCGCCGTCACGCTGTCGATCGCCAAGCGCAAAGGCGCCAACGCCACCACGGTCACGCATCAGGTCGCGGCCCGTGTGGAGGCTGCGCGCGCGCGTCTCCTGCCGGCAGACGTCGACGTGGCGGTCACGCGTGACTACGGCGAGACGGCCGCCGAGAAGGCGAGCGAGCTGATTCTGCATCTCGTCATCGCCACGGTGTCGGTGACGGTGCTGGTCGCCCTGTTCCTTGGCTGGCGCGAAGCCGTGGTCGTGCTCGTGGCCGTGCCGGTCACGCTCGCGCTCACGCTGTTCGCGTACTACGCGCTGGGCTACACGCTCAATCGCATCACGCTGTTCGCACTGATCTTCTCGATCGGCATTCTGGTGGACGATGCCATCGTCGTGGTGGAGAACATCTACCGGCATCTCGTGCGCGCGCGGCGCGACCCCGATCAGGCCACCATCGAGGCGGTCGACGAGGTCGGCAATCCCACCATTCTCGCCACGTTCACCGTCATCGCGGCCATTCTGCCCATGGCGGTGGTGAGCGGGATGATGGGGCCGTACATGCGCCCCATTCCGGTTGGCGCGTCGGTGGCCATGCTCGCGTCGCTCGGGGTCGCGTTCATCGTCACGCCGTGGCTCGCGTTGCGCCTGTTGCGCGGACACGTGACAGCCTCGCACGAGCGGCTCGACCGGGCGCACGAGCTCGAGGAGACGGGACGCTTCGGGCGCTTCTACGCGCGGCTGATGACGCCGTTGCTCGATCGTCCCGGCCGGCGGCGCGCGTTCTACGCGGGCACGGGTGTGCTGCTGCTGGCCTCGGTTGCCCTGCTCGCCGTGCGTGCCGTGCAAGTGAAGATGCTGCCGTTCGACAACAAGTCCGAGTTCCAGGTGATCGCCGACCTGCCGGAAGGAGCGACGCTGGAGACGAGCCGGCAACTCGGCGAGGCGATCGCGGCGTACCTGCGCACCGTGCCCGAAGTGCAGAGCACCGAGGTGTACGCGGGCGCCGCCGCGCCATTCAACTTCAACGGACTCGTGCGCCACTACTTCATGCGGCAGGGGGCCAACGTGGTGGACGTGCAGGTCAACCTGCTCGCGAAGGGCCTGCGCGATCGGCAGAGCCATGCGATCGCGGTCGCGGTGCGCCCCGTGATCGATTCCATCGGGCGTGCGTTTGGTGCGTCTACGAAGGTGGCCGAGATCCCGCCCGGTCCACCGGTGCTCTCCACGCTGGTCGCCGAGGTGTATGGGCCGACCGACAGCACGCGCCTGCGCGCGGCCATGGAGATCAAGCGCGTCTTCGAGCGCACGCCCGGTGTGGTGGACGTCGATTGGAGCATCGACGCGCCGCAGGTGCGGCAGACGCTGCGCGTGGACCGGGTGCAGGCGGCGCGCGCGGGCGCGAGTGTCGAACAGATCACGCAGACCGTCTACCTCGCACTCTCGGGGATGACCGTGGGAATGACACCGTCGACGACCGCGCGCGAACCGGAAGCCATCGTGCCGCGGTTGCCGCTCGAGGCACGCTCGTCGATCGAGGGGCTGCTCGCGATTCCCATCGCGACCGCCACTGGGCCACAGCCACTCGGGCGCTTCGTGCGCGTGGTCGAGGGCGTGCGCGAGTCCGCACGCATGCGGCGCAACTTGCGCCCGGCCATCTACGTGACCGGGGATGTGGCGGGATCGGTCGAATCGCCCGTGTATGCGATTCTCGACATGAACCGGCAACTCGATGCCGTGCGCGTCGATGGCGTCGAGATCCGGCGTTACAACGCCGTGCAGCCGGAACGGCTCGACGACGTTGCCATGAAGTGGGACGGTGAATGGCAGGTCACCATTGAAGTGTTCCGCGATCTGGGGCTCGCCTTCGCCGCCGTGCTGCTCCTGATCTATGTGCTCGTGGTGGCGTGGTTCCAGTCGTTCACCGTGCCCCTCGTGATCATGGCGCCCATTCCGCTGACCCTCATCGGCATTCTGCCGGGGCACGCGATGACGGGTGCGTTCTTCACGGCCACGTCGATGATCGGCATGATCGCGCTGGCAGGCATCATCGTGCGCAACTCGATCCTGCTGGTGGACTTCATCCAGCTCGCCGAAGCGCGGGGGCGCTCATTGCGCGAGGCGGTGCTGGAAGCGGGCGCTGTGCGCTTCCGCCCCATCGCACTCACGGCGGCGGCCGTCGTGATCGGCGGGCTGGTGATGGTGCTCGATCCGATCTTCCAGGGGCTCGCGGTCGCACTGATGTTCGGCGCCGTGGCTGCCACACTGCTGACGATGGTGGTGGTCCCGCTGCTGTACTGGCAGCTCATGCAGCGGTCGGGTGCGACCGACGCCACTGCACCGATCGGCGACCTGTCGGTGCGCCGCGAGCCGCCCCCCGTCCCGGTGGGCGCCACCGGCTGATCATCTGCGTCCTTCGCGTTGCCGTGTACGCTGTCCGCCAACACCCCCACCCATCCCGCCATGTGCTCCAGTGCCCTGATCTTCCGTATCGCCGGTCTGTTCATCCTCGCGTCGCTCGCGCTCGGCGTGTGGGTGCATCCGGCGTTTCTCTTCTTCACGGCGTTCGTGGGGCTCAACCTGTTTCAGACGAGCCTCACCGGTTTCTGCCCGCTCGAGCGCATGCTCGGTCACTTCGGGTGGCTCGGCTGCACGCCGCGCGCACAGGGCGCGGAGCGCACGTGAGCGCACCGGTGTCGCGTACGACGTCGCCGAGCGATCTTCCCACTTCCCCCGCTCGTGGAGCGCATGCGGTGCCCCGGACCATGTCGCCTGAGTTGCTCCTCCTCGTTGCCGATCGCTTCAAGGTGCTCGCCGACCCGGCTCGCCTGCGCTTGCTCAGCGCGTTGCGCGACGGCGAGCGGACGGTCACTGAGCTGGTGGAGCTCACCGGGCTCTCGCAGGCCAACACCTCCAAGCACCTCGCGCTGCTCCACACCACGGGGTTCGTGCGCAAACGCAAGGAGGGGCTCTTCGCGTACTACGCCCTAGCCGATCGGCAGATCTTCAAGCTCTGCGACATCATGTGCGAGCGGATCTCGGTAGAAGTCGAAGGGCGCGCACGGGCCTTGGCGCAGTAGCGCGATGGCGTCCGGCGCAGGGGCCGGCACGCTGTTCAAGGGCCCCGCCACAGACTGACACGCCGCGGGGGACTGCCGGGCGCGCGAGACGCGAGGTACCATCGACGCGGCGCGCGTCCTCGGTGGGCGCTGCGCAGCTCCCCCTCTCGCTGGTGCCCATGCGCCTTGCCTCACGCCTCGCCCGCGTCGCCGCCGTCGGCACGCTGCTCATCACGCCCGCACTCTCGTCGGCACAGGGCTTTCGCTCGGCCGACTCCGTGATTCGCCGGATGTGGAAGGTGGGCATGGAAGAGTCCCAGGTCGAAAAGCTCGGTCAGGTGCTCATCGATTCGATCGGGCCGCGTCTCTCGGGTACGCCCGGCTTCGCGAACGCGCTCACCTGGCTCGAGCGCACGTACGGACAGTTCGGCATTCCCGTGCGACGTGAACGCTACGGCACGTGGCGCGGGTGGCAGCACGGCACCGTGCACATGCAGCTCGTCTCGCCGCGGGTGCAGAACCTCGAAGTGGAGCTGCTCGCGTGGAGCCCGGGCACCCCGGCCGGGAAACCCGTGGAAGGCGATGTAGTGGTGATCCCCGAGTTGGCCGACACGGCGGCCGTGAGTGCGTGGCTCAAGACGGTGCGCGGCACGTTCGTGCTCCTCTCGGCCCCGGAGCTCATGTGTCGCGCACCGCAGGAGCTCGAGCGGTACGCCCGTGCGTCCACCATCACGGCGCTCAATGCGCGGCGCAGCGAGGCGCGGCGCATTGCGTCCACACGCATCAACGCCCTCATCGCGCCGGGCACGCCGGTCGCCGAGCGGCAACTCAGCGTGTATCGCCGGCTCGATGCGGCAGGCGTGATTGGCGTAGGGACGCTCACCTGGTCCAACGGCTGGGGCGTCAACAAGATCTTTGGCGCGAGCACCGATCGTGCCGCGTCGTTCGACATCTCCTGCGAGGACTACGGGCTGCTGCACCGCCTGGCGAGCAACGCGCAGGGGCCGCGCGTGCGCTTTGTCGCAGAGGCGCAGGCCACTCCGGCCGAAGTGCCGATGTTCAACGTGGTCGCCGAGATCAAGGGGTCGGAGTTGCCCAACGAGTACGTGCTGCTCTCCGCCCATCTCGACAGTTGGCACGGGGCGACCGGCGCGACGGACAACGGTACGGGCACGCTCACCATGCTCGAGGCGATGCGCATTCTCAAACAGGCGTATCCGAATCCGCGCCGCACGATCATCGCGGGTCACTGGGGCGGAGAAGAGCAGGGGACGATCGGGTCGCTCTCGTTTGCGGAAGACCACAAGGAGGTGATGGATGGCCTGCAGGTGGCCTTCAATCAGGACAACGGCACCTGGCGCGTGGAACTGCTGGAGGGGCAAGGCTTCCTCAAGGCCAGCGCGAATCTCGCGAAGTGGGTGGCACAGCTTCCAGGTGACATGACCGACAGTGTGCGCTTGCAACTGCCGGGGCCGCAGGCCAACTCCGGCAGCGACCACACGTCATTCCTGTGCCGGGGCGCGCCCGCGTTCCGGCTGCAGTCGCCCTATCCCGAGTATCGCCAATACACGTGGCACACCAATCGTGACACGTGGGACAAGGTGGTGCTCGACGATCTCAAGCAGAACGCGACGATGGCGGCGATGCTCGCGTACGCGGCGAGTGAGGATCGCGAGCGCACGGCGCGCGATCAGGCGAGTCTCGAGGTGCCTGGTGGCGCGGCGCGTCCATGGCCGCGGTGCGCGTCGGCGCGGCGGAGCTACTCGGGGGCGCGGTAGCATGCCTGCGCAGAGCGTAGCGCCGTCGGAGCGGCTCATTCGCGCCGCACTGTGGAGTGCCGTGGCGCTCAATGCGAGCGGTACGGCGCTCTTCGGGGCGCACGCCGTGGGGGTCGACACGGGACTGCTCCCGGTCACGGCACCCCGCTACTACATGGCGATGCTCGCGTGGACCGTCGCGCTCTTTGGAGCGCTGTATGTGTGGCTGCTGCGGCAGCCAGCAATCGATCGACGATTCGTGACGCTGGCCGGTGCCGGCAAGCTGGGATTCTTTCTCGTCGCCGTGCTCTACGGCGTGCTCGGCGAGATCCCCGCCCGTGCCGTGCTCAACATGCTGCCCGATGGTGTGCTCGGTACACTCTTTCTCTGGTGGGCGGCGCGCGCGCAGACGGCGTGATGCTGCGTGCGGTTACGACGCGCCGTCGAGGAGCTGCGCAGCAAAGGTTTCCGGTGCGATGTTCGCACCGCAGACGATGAGTCCGACGGACGCGCCATCGAGTGACGTGCGCAACGGTCCCGCGAGCGCGGCCAGCGTGGCCGCACCGGCGGGCTCGGTCACGAGCTTGGCACTGCGAAAGAGCAGCCGCATCGCATCGCGTAGTTGGGCGTCGCTCACGAGCACCACTTCATCGACGAAGCGGCGATTGAGCGCAAACGAGTACGGCTCGCAGCGCGGCGCGCCGAGCGAGTCGGCGATGGTGCGCACGCGCTCGAGCGATTGCGGCGCGCCGAGCGCCATGCTGCGGTACAGCGTGTCCGCCCCCTCGGGCTCCACGGCGATCACGCGTGTCTTCGGTGACGCCTGCTTGACCGCAGCGGCGACACCGGCAGAGAGCCCGCCGCCGCCGACGGCCACCACCACCGCGTCGAGCGCGTCGCCCGCGCCGGCCACCTGCTCGACGAATTCGAGTCCGACTGACGCGGTCCCGAGTGCGGTCTTCGGCCCTTCGAACGGGTGTACGAAGGTGCGTCCTTCGGTGGCCTCGATGTCCCGCACACGGGCGAATGCCGCGTGCACATCGTCGACGAGCTCGATGGTGGCGCCCATCTCACGACAGACGCTCACGCGATACGGATTCGCCGAGCGTGGCATCACGACGGTCGCCGTCGTGCCGAGGATGCGCGCAGAGTACGCCAGTGAGATGGCATGATTCCCCGCCGACACACCCGTCACGCCGCGCGCGAGTACGTCGGGCGCGAGGTCGAGCATGACGGTCAGGGCGCCACGCGGCTTGAAGCTCCCCGTGCGCTGAAAGAGCTCTTCCTTGAGCCACACGCGTGTCGTGGCGCCGACCGCACGGGCGAGCGCATCGTCGACGAGGCGGCGCACCGGCGTCGTCACCACGAGGTCGCCGAGCCGCTCGCGGTTCGCACGGATCGCCGCGAGCGTGGGGATCGCGATGTCGGGCGCTGGGGTCGTCACGAGGCGCCTCTCGTTACCGCACGAGCTGGCGCGCCCACTCGTACACGCCGAGGTAGTACCCCGCGGCGTGCTTCCACGAGTTGTCCTCGCGCATGCCGCGCTCGCGCAGAATCGCCCAGCTCGTCGGATCGCGATACGTGCGCAGCGCGCGCGTGATCGCATCTCCGAAGTCGTAGCCGTCGAAGCGATGAAAGCGGAAGCCGTTCCCGTCGTACCCTTCGCGCACCGTGTCGACGAGACCACCCGTCGCGCGCACCACCGGCACACTCCCGTAGCGCAGCGCGATCATCTGGCCGAGCCCGCAGGGCTCGAAGCGCGAGGGCATGAGGAAGAGATCGCTGCCCGCGTAGATGCGTTGCGCGAGCGGCGCGTCGAAGCCCAGGCGCAGTCCCACGCGATCGGTCGCACCGATGGCATGCCGACGGAAGCGATCCTCGAGATGTTGCTGCCCCGAGCCGAGGATGACGACCTGCGCGTCGGTCTCACGCAGCAGCCACGGCATCACGCCGTCGAGCAGGTCGAGTCCCTTCTGTTCAACCAGACGCGAGACGACGCCAATGAGCGGCCGGTCGGGGTCGGTCGACCAGCCGAAGGCATGCTGCAGCGCGGCTTTGCACTCCGCTTTGCCGGAGGGATCGTCGACGTCGTACGGCGTGGCGATATGCGGGTCGGTGGCCGGGTCGAAGGTGGTGGTGTCGATGCCGTTCAAGATGCCGGTGACGCGTTCGCGCTTGGCGCGCAGCAGTCCGTCGAGGCGCTCACCGTACTCGCCGGTCATGATTTCCTGCGCGTACGTGGGGCTGACGGTGGTCACCACGTCGCTGAAGGCGATGCCGCGCGCCATGAAGTCGAACGAGCCCGCGATGCCGGGGCCGACGCTGTTCTCGATCAGCCCACCGTCGCCGAGGCCGGAGAGATCGAGCACGTTGGGCGCGAACTGGCCTTGATACGCCAGGTTGTGGATCGTGAAGACCGTGCCGATGTGTCCGAACGTGTAGGCGAGCACCGTCTTCATGTAGTTCGCGACGAGGGCGGCATGCCAGTCGTGCGCGTGGACCACATGCGGCTGCCAGCCATCGACTTCACGAAGGTGCTGCAGCAGCGCCAGCACGCCGCGCGTGAAGAGCAGGAAGCGGCGTGCATCGTCGCCCTCGCCGTAGATCGCACTGCGTTCGAACGCGGCGGGGATGTCGAGGAAGTAGACGGGTACCCCGTTTGCCTCGCCGAGCCAGACGCGCAGTTCCTCGGTGCGATTGCCGATGGTGAGGAACGACGCCGCGATCGGCCCGGTCATGGGAATGCCCTGCTCGCGGAGTGTGCGGTAGCGCGGCATGACGAGGCGCACATCGTGGCCACCCGTACGGAGCGCGGCGGGAAGCGCGGCGGCCACGTCGGCGAGGCCGCCGGTCTTGACCAGGGGAGCGGCTTCTGCGGCGACGAAGAGGACGTCCATGGTGGGCGAAACGGGCGGGAAGAGGGAGCGGCGACTGCACAGTGACCCGGCCGGGCGAATGTACGTCCCGGTTCGCCCTTACGCCGCGTCGGGCCACATCGCAGACTCTCCGACGCCCCGCCGCTCCTCCAGGTCGGACCCGCCCTGGTCCGGAGCCGGATGCGTCCTTCCCGCCCGACCGCTTTCGCAATGCACGCCAATCCGCGTCGCTCCGGAATCCTCGCCCGAAACGCCATGGCCTACGTCCTCGCTGGCGGACGCGGCTCTCGGCTCTACGAACTGACCGACCGACGCGCCAAGCCCGCCGTCTACTTCGGCGGCAAGACGCGCATCATTGACTTCGCGCTGTCGAACGCGATCAACTCCGGCATCCGTCGCATCGGCGTGGCCACGCAGTACAAGGCGCATTCGCTGATCCGCCATCTGCAACGCGGCTGGAACTTCCTGCGCCCGGAACGCAACGAGAGCTTCGACATTCTGCCGGCCAGTCAACGTGTGTCGGAGACGCAGTGGTACGACGGCACGGCCGACGCGGTCTATCAGAACCTCGACATCATCGAGCCGTATGCGCCCGAGTACATGGTGATCCTCGCGGGCGATCACGTCTACAAGATGGACTACGAGCTGATGTTGCAGCAGCACGTCGACCAGGACGCCGACGTGACAGTGGGATGTCTCGTGGTGCCACGTGCGGACGCGACGGGCTTTGGCGTCATGCAGGTCGATGCATCGGGGCAGATCGTATCGTTCCTCGAGAAGCCTGCGGACCCGCCGGGCATGCCCGGGCAGCCCGACATGGCGCTCGCGAGCATGGGGATCTACGTGTTCAAGACGGAGAAACTCGCCGAGCTGCTGCGGCGGGATGCGGCGGATCCCGATTCAAGCCGCGACTTCGGCAAGGACATCATTCCGTATGTCGTGGCGAATGGCAAAGCCGTGGCCCATCGCTTCGACAGGTCGTGCGTGCGCTCGGATTCGGAGGTCGAGGCGTACTGGCGTGACGCGGGGACGATCGACGCGTACTGGGAAGCGAACATCGACCTCACGACCGTGACGCCGGCGCTCGATCTCTTCGAAACCAAGTGGCCCATCTGGACCTACGCGGAGATCACACCGCCGGCCAAGTTCGTGCACAATGCGGAGGGGCGTCGCGGGCAGGCGCTTAACTCGGTGGTGTCCGGCGGGTGCATCGTGTCCGGGGCGAGTGTGCATCGCAGTCTGCTGTGCACCGGTGCGCATGTGCATTCGTACGCGCAGGTCGACGGCTGCGTCGTGCTCCCCGACGCGGACATCGCGCGGCATGCGCGGTTGCGCAACGTGATTCTCGATCGGGGCGTGCGGATCCCCGCGGGACTGGTGGTGGGGGAGGACGCGGAGCTCGACGCCAAGCGGTTCCGGCGGTCGGCGAAGGGGCGCGTGCTGATCACGCAGCCGATGCTCGATCGAATGGGTCGGTAGAGCGACTGCGGCCACAGGGAATCGGCGCCTCGCGGATGGGGCACGGATTTCCGCGGAGAATACTTGGCGGTTTGTGTCGCTTTTGTGGCTCAATAGGAATTCTATGGTGCTCGGCTTTTCGTGCGCTCTCGGAACGCTATGCGATCTGAGGACGCAACGATCGGCTGACCTGATCGGATCGGGTCCCGCCGCCCGGGCTCACCCGTCTGAAACCGCGGCCCGCGCCTGAGCGGGGACGCCGGGCTCCCTCCCCAGACGCGCTCGACCGCACGCCCCGATGTCACACGGCGGGCTCGGCGATACGACTCGACACCGCCGTGCGTCTGTAGCATGCAATGCATGCTCGGCCGTCCCCCGACTTTTCGCCTCGCCCCGCAGCTCTCGGCGGGCGCGACGTCCGGTCGCGCCTTCGCAACCGGCGCGGCGCATTCACGCTCATCGAGATCATCTCGGTCCTGACCATCATCGGGATCATTTCGGGCATCGCGTTCCCGAAGTTCCAGGAAGCCGTCGACCGCGCCAAGGTCGCCCGCGCGATCGGCGACCTGCGCGCCATCGCCATCGACCTCGCGGCAGCAAACCCGCTGCCGGCAACGCTCGCAGACATCGGCCGAGGCGGGCTCGATCCGTGGGGACGCCCGTATCGGTACGTGCCATTCCCGGAGAATCGACCGGGCAACACTCCGCCCGCCGGAGCGCGCAAGGACCGCTTTCTCGTCCCCATCAATTCGCGCTACGATCTCTTCAGCCTCGGCAAGGATGGCGCGTCCATCGCGCCGCTGACTGCGCGACCCAGTCGCGACGACGTCATCGTTGCCAACGACGGCGGCTGGATCGGGCTCGCCAAGAACTTCTAGGCGATGACGGCGCCGATGGGCTTTCTCGCGACGCGGGTGGGGCGTCGGCTGCTGGCGAGCTTTCTGGGCGCCGCACTGCTGCCGGTGCTTGCGGTGTCCGCGGTGGGCTACTGGACGGTCCGGGCGTCGCTGGTCGACGAATCACAGGAGCGCGTGCTGCGCCTGGCCAAGTCGGCCTCGCTCACGCTCCTGGGTGCGATCGCGGCGGAGTCGCACATCGGCGTGCGCGACGACCGCGGCGGCGTCGTGCGCTTCGACGACCTCGCACCGGATGCGCGTGCGCATCTCCGCGCGGGTGCACCACTGCTCGTCGTCGACGACGCGTCGCACCCCTCGGGCGACGCCGAGCTGCGCTTCGTGCGTCGCAGCGCAGATGAGCGGACGTACGCCACCACGCTCGACGCGTCGCGACTGTGGGTGTCGCTGTCCGAAGTGGTGCAGGGGGAGCGGGCGACGTACTGCGTCTTCACGGTGCGTTCTCGGACGCGCATCCGCTGCAGCGATGATGCGTCCGCCGAGACGGTCGAGCGCATGCGTGCGTGGTTGCGCACGTCGGCAGGCGCGCAGTCGGCCGCGTTCACGCCGGAGCTCGTCTTCGGTCATCGCGAGCTCTTCCTGCGGTTCGAGTACGGCGCGGAGTCGTGGCATCTGGTGACCGCCGAAGCGACCGACGAGGTCTTCGCGCCGTTGCGCGGCCTGTCTCGTACGCTGGCACTCCTTGTTGCCCTCGCCGTCGTGGCGGCCTTCATGCTCGCACATCGGCAGATTCGTCGCAGTACCGCGCCGCTCGTGCAGTTGCACGACGGCACGGCGCGCGTGGCGGCGGGCGATTTCTCGACCCCCGTGCACATTCCGCGCGGGGACGAGTACGCCGACCTGGGCGACGCCTTCAACGGCATGACCACGGCGCTTTCCCGGCAGGTGGCGCTGCTCGGCCACATGGATGCGATCGACGAGGCGGCGCTCCGCGATCGCGAGCGGCGCGCGCTCGTGCAGGCGGCGCTGGGGCATTTCTGCGCCATCGGTACGCACTCGCGCGTCTCCATCGCCCTCGTCGGCGACGAGCCGGATACGCTCGAGATCTCGTGGATCGATCCGAAAGTGCCGCACCTGCAGCGCGAACAGCGCACGGTGTCCGCGGCGGAGCGAACGATGCTCAACGCCGCGGGGCGCGTGCAGCAGCTCGATGCGCGCGCGGGCGCGCATCCGGCTGTCGGGTGGGGACCCACGATGGGTGTGGAGCACACACATGTGGTCCTCCCGCTCGTGCACGATGCGGAACTGCTGGGCGTGGTCACCCTCACTCAGGGCGACAGCGTGTCCATGGCCGACGACGACGTCGCCGCCGCGCGACGGCTGGCGGATCGCCTGGCGATGGGTGTGGCCAACACGCTGCTGATGGAGCGGCTCGACGCGCTCTCGCTCGGAGCGCTGCGCGCGTTCGCGAACGCGATCGATGCGAACTCCCCGTGGACGGCCGGCCACACCGACCGCGTCACCACGCTTGCCCTCGCGCTCGGCGAACGACTGGGGCTTGCGACGCCGGAGCTGCAGACGCTGCAACGTGGCGCCCTGCTGCACGACATCGGCAAGATCGGTGTGCCCGCGTCGATCCTCGACAAGGCGGGCCCGTTGACTGCGGAGGAACGCGCCATCGTCGAGCGGCACCCCGTCATCGGCGAGCAGATCCTGCGGCCACTGCCGGTGTTCGCCTCGGTGCTCTCGATCGTGCGCTCGCACCACGAACGGGTCGATGGCACGGGC
Source organism: Gemmatimonadaceae bacterium (assembly GCA_025453745.1). Taxonomy (GTDB): domain Bacteria; phylum Gemmatimonadota; class Gemmatimonadetes; order Gemmatimonadales; family Gemmatimonadaceae; genus JALOPS01. The sequence goes on along the minus strand of JALOPS010000004.1, from coordinate 11,042 downwards.
TATCCCGATCGGCTGATTGGCGAGGAGATCCCGTGGTTGGCGCGCGTGCTCAGCGTCGCCGACGTGTACGATGCGCTGACGAGCGATCGCCCTTATCGCCGAGGGCTGAGCGTCGAGCAAACGCTGGCGATCATCGTGGCCGATGCGGGGCGCGCCTTCGAACCACGTGTTGTCGATGCACTGCTCGCGATCGCCGCTGACCACGCGCTGCCCGCCCGTCCGACGCGTGGTGTGTCGGCCGCCGAAGTTGTCGCGCCGCCCGACCTCGTCCTGACCTGATGATGCCCGAGACTCCCGCACCGGCACACGAGCCGACCGCGCCGCCGACCAAACCCTTGGCACCCGGCGATCTCACGCAACCCATCGACCTGCGCGATTTCATGCACGGCGTGGGGGAGTTGATGGCACTGCCGCCCAAGCGGCCGACGCGTCCGTCGATGCACGCCGTACCGGCCGTGGCGCCGGCGCCGGCGCGGGCGACGCGCAACGCGCGCGCGTTCGTGTTGCCGGGTGTCGCGGCGGTGTGCGGCCTCGCGGTAGTTGCCGTGCAGCTCATGCGTCCCACGCCGCCGCGAGAGCTCTCGCCGTTGGTCCTCGGCGCGTGGACGACGACGAATGCCAGGTACGCGGGGCGTTCCCTCGAGATCACCGCGACCGACGTGGTGGTGGGGCAGGGCGCGCGCGGCGCGACGGAGCGCTTTCCCATTGCGCGCGCGGTCACGCTCGAGCGTGGCGACAGCACCGTGGTGGAGCTCGAGTACGTGCAGGAGGACGACGCGACGCCGATGCGGCTGGCGGTGGCGCGGTCGGCACCGGAGCGATTGTCGATCGCGAATCCGGCCGGGCTCGTGTGGGAGCGCACGCGGGGCATGCGATAGCGGCGGGATGCGCGGCGCGTCGAGTGTGACGCGGCGCGGTGCTACCTTTGGCGGCGCATGCGTCGCCTCCTGCCCGATCTCACCGTACTTGGTCGAGCGCCCGCCTATCGGCGCATCCTGATCGGCCAGGCCGTCTCGGCGGTTGGCAGCTTCGTGACCATGGTCGCGCTGCCGTATCAGGTGTACACGCTCACGCGCTCGTCGTTTGCGGTGGGGATGCTGGGCGTCGCGGAGCTGGTGCCGCTTTTGGGCGCGGCGTTGCTGGGCGGTGCGTATGCCGATGCGCACGACCGTCGGCGGCTGGTGTTGGCGAGCGAGATCGTGCTGGCGTCGGCGTCCGTGTTGCTCGCGGTGAACGCATCGCTCGCGTCGCCGCGGCTCTGGGCGCTTTACGTGTTGGCGGCGCTCGCATCGGCGGCCTCGGGGTTCCACCGCCCCGCACTCGAGGCCATGGTCCCGCGGCTGGTCGCGCGCGACGACATTCCGGCGGTGGCTGCACTGCGCGGGGCGGTGGGCACGGCTGCTGCCGTCGGCGGGCCCGCGCTGGGTGGCGTGTTGCTCACCACCGTTGGCGTGAGCGGCACGTATGTGTTCGACGTGTTGACGTTTGTGGTGTCGCTGGTGGCCGTGTGGGGTGTGCCTGCGGTCCCGCCGGCAGACGACGCTGAGCCGCCGTCGATCGCGCGCATTGGCGAGGGCGTGCGCTACGCGCGCAGTCGGCAAGAGCTGATGGGCTCGTATCTGATCGACTTCAATGCGATGCTCTTCGGTATGCCCAACGCGCTCTTTCCCGCCATGGCCGAGCGCCTTGGAGGGGGCGCCGTGCTCGGCGTCATGTACGCTGCGCCCGCGCTCGGCGCATTTCTCGTGTCCTCCACCAGTCGATGGACCACGCGTGTGTCACGCTATGGCGCGGCCATCGTGCTGGCGGCGAGCGCGTGGGGCGTGGCGATTGTCGGCTTCGGCCTTGCGTCGGCTGCATGGGTCGCGCTGCTGATGCTCGTCTGTGCCGGTGCGGCGGACATGGTGAGTGCGCTGTTCCGCATGTCGCTCTGGAACCAGACGATTCCCGACAGCTACCGCGGTCGGCTCGCCGGCATCGAGCAGATCAGCTACATGAGCGGCCCGATGCTCGGCAACGCGGAGGCGGGTTTGGTCGCGAGCCTGACGAGCGTGCGGACATCGGTCGTCAGCGGTGGTGTGCTCTGCGTGCTGGGGAGTGTGGCGCTCGCCGTGCTGCTGCCGAAGTTCTGGCGGTTCGACATGCGGGAGCACGCCGCACCGACGGCGGGCTAGATCGTGATTTCGGTCCGCGTACCGTCCGGATCGAGGATGACGCTTTCGTAGTAGCCGTCGCCCGTCCAACGGGCCTCGTCGACCACGCGGTAGCCGTCCGTGCGCAGGCGTTCGGTGATGGCGTTCACCGCCTGTTCCGAGCCGACGGAGAGCGCCACGTGGGTGAGCCCCATGCGCTGTGCCCCGGGTTCGAAGGGGACGGTGGGGATCACCGTGGAGCTCATGATCTCGAAGCGCGGTCCATCCGGGAAACTGAGGAAGCGCGAGGCAAAGCCCCATCGCGGATTCTCGTAGCGTTCACCGGCCGTGGCGTCAAAGTAGGTCGCATAGAACGCCGTGAGTCGCTCGACGTCGGATGTCCAGACGGCAATGTGTTCGATACGGATCATGTGTACGGAGCTTGAGGTCAGGTGACGTCTGGTGGCAGGGGGTCGGTGGACGTCAGCCGTATGGTCTTCACGATGTACGAGCCGATATCGGGGATGGCACTCGTGATGGTGAGCTCGACCGGTGCATGCGACCGCGCGCGTGGTGTCGTCCCGAGTGCCTCGGCTTCACTGGCCCACCCGCGTCTCTCCCACTCGCTAATCGGCACGAACGTCGCGCGGCCGCGCACGGCGGGACGTCGGCGTGCGTTGCCCGTGTTGATGGGCGAGAGCGCCGCGTGCGCACGATAGTCCGCGATGAGCCGAGTCGCGTCGATGGCGAGGAGCACCTGGGCGCGTGGCGCGCAGGCGCGTCGCTGCCGGTCGAGGCGGTCCACGTCGAACCAGAAAAAGACGCGGGCATTGATCAGAGCATACCACTCGGCCGGTGTGCAGCCGACGAGGCAGCGTGCGAGCGCGTCAGGTGGCATGGGCTTCTGGTCGCGCAGGGCGGTGCCGTCGGGGAGCGCGGTGTGGGTGGTGCGCTGCGTGGTGTTGAGGCGCTGCTGCTCGCCGGGTGGCAGGCCGGAGCGAGCGAGCAGTACGGTGGCGGGGTGCAGTCCGTCGCGCTGGATGGCGGGCCAGTTGCTGCCTTCTGCGAGGTGGTAGACGACGGTGGGGAGCGCGAGCACGCTGGGATGGTATCGCGCGGAGGGTGCACGCGCGAGCGGCCTATCGTGGTGAGACGAGGGTGAAGCTGTTGGAGACGCGGGAGGTGAGTGGGAGAGGTGTCCCTCCTGCATCGTCGGTGCCCTCATAGCGACGCGCGTCGTTCCACACGATGCGGTACACGCCGTCGACGTCCTCGGCGTTGAGCCCCGCGCCGGGGTACGTCAGAAGACGTGCGGGCATGGCCAAGATGGTGATTGGCATGGCACGCGTGCCTCCGATCGGCACGACGATACGCGCACTAAGACACGCGAACATCGCCGGACGGTGCACTGTCTCCCATCGACGACCGGTCCATCGTTCCACGGCATACGAAGTGGCTCCGCCGCAGTTCACGAACGCGGCGGCCCGACCCGATCGATTCGAGAAGGTGAAGACGAGGCGAGCGGTAGAGATCTCGCCCACGCGTTGCATGGTGTAGCGCGCCGAGTCGGACTGGAAGAGCGCGGCTGCGCCGAGGTCGACGGTCGCAGCGGTGGGGCCGCGGTCGCATGCCGTGAGACCGACGAATAGCATGGTCAACACGAGGGCGCGTGCGCTCGGGCAGGTGGCCGCTTTGCGCATGGGTATGGTCGCGCATCGCCACGGTAGCATCACGGTCCGTCTCCAGGCAGAAGCTTTCGCATGGCGGCGTCGCCTGTTCTCCTCCAATGACAACTCCCGTGACGGTTCCCCCGACACAATCCGGTTCCCTCCGCGTTGCCCATGCGCGCGATGCGTTGCGAGAAGCAATGCTGTGAAGTCGTCGAGCACGACGGTCCCGGCTACCGCACAGGCCAGTGCGATGGCATTCGCCTATGGCGTCACCGTGACCGGCAGGGTGACCGACGCGCCGGCGACCGACGCACGGAGCGCGCCGACTCCCGGCGACGCACGTTCAAGCGCACGCACCCATACACTGTCGCTGAAGTGCGGCCACGTCGTGGCTCGGTATGTGGTGTCCCACCACGAGACGAAAAGACCACGCACGGCGACGCCATCCGTGGTGCGAATGCGCAGTCGGACGAACGTCGAGTCACCCCGTCGCAGGCTCACGGCGGCTGGCGTGAGTTCGAGCGGCAGCAGGGCGGGGATGATGCGTACCGTATCGCGGCCGCTTACGCCGGCGATGGTGGCGACGACCTCGACGAGGCCTGGTCGGAGCGCACGCACTTCGACCTGACGACGACGCGGATCGAGCTCGCGCATGGACAGCCTCGTCGAGTCGGATACGCGCCATGTCGCCGCGCCAGACACCCACACACCGACTCCGGTGGAGTCGAACCCGTTCGCCTCGAGCGTGTCCAGTCGATCGACCGCGAGAAGATTGGGATACGCATAGACGTTCACATGGCGGACTGGAGGCAACCGGAACAGCGGTGGCACCTCGACCGTCGGTGGGGAGGCGCAGGTCCAAAGGATCGCCAGTGCCATGCCGACCAGCAGGCGGCCGCGCACGATCGCTCGAGGTGTTGGCATGGCTCCCTGCTTCGCACTCACCGTTTCCGCACCACCGGTCGACGCGACATCGCAGTCGACACGATCCTGTCGTGGCCCTCGCGCAGACGTGATGGCGTTGCGCGAGGGCACTCGTTGCCGCTTACGCCTCTTCCGCCAGCTCCCACCGATCCGGCGACCGCCAGAGCCGCGACCGGAGCAGCTCCCGCTCGAAGACGAACTCCTTGGGCAACCGATCGAAGAAGCGGTCGAACAGCTCCTCGTGCGCGTGCGCCTCGATGCGCCCCGCCTCACGCGCGACCGCCATGAGATCGTTGAACGTCTCGTGCGGAAAGTCGAGCCCCGACCAGTCGAGGTCTTCGTAGCGCGGCATCCACCCGATCGGACTCTCCACCGCGAACGCGCGCCCCTTCATCCGTTCGACGATCCAGCGCAACACGCGCATGTTCTCGCCGAAGCCCGGCCAGATGAACTTTCCGTGCTCGTCCTTGCGGAACCAGTTCACGCGGAAGATACGCGGCGGATTGTGCACGCGACGGCCGACGTTGAGCCAGTGCGTGAAGTAGTCGGCCATGTTGTAGCCGCAGAACGGCAACATCGCGAAGGGGTCGCGCCGCATCGCCGCCTGGCCGATGGCCGCCGCCGTCGCTTCCGAGCCCATGGTAGCCGCGAGGTAGACGCCGTGCGACCAGTTGAACGCCTGGAAGACGAGCGGCATGTCCTTCGCCATGCGTCCGCCGAAGACGAAGGCCGTGATCGGTACGCCCGCCGGATCTTCCCACGCCGGATCGATGCTCGGGCACTGGCTGGCCGGTGCGGTGAAGCGCGCGTTCGCATGCGCCGCGAGGCGTCCGCTCGCGGGCGTCCAGTCCTTGCCCGTCCAGTCGATGGCGTGCGCGGGCGGCGAGTCGGTCATGCCTTCCCACCACACGTCGCCATCGTCGGTGAGCGCGACATTGGTGAAGATCGTGTTCTTCGCGATGGTGGCCATCGCGTTGGGATTGGACTTCACGTTGGTGCCCGGCGCGACGCCAAAGAACCCCGCCTCGGGGTTGATGGCGCGGAGCTTGCCATCGGGTGCCTTCTTGATCCACGCGATGTCGTCACCCACGGTGCGCACCTTCCAGCCGGGCATCGACGAGGGCGGCACGAGCATCGCGAGATTCGTCTTGCCGCACGCGCTCGGGAACGCGGCGCCCAGGTACGTCGTCTCGCCATCCGGCGACTCGATCCCCATGATGAGCATGTGCTCGGCGAGCCAGCCTTCGTCGCGCGCCATCACGGAGGCGATGCGCAACGCGAGACACTTCTTGCCGAGCAGTGCGTTGCCGCCGTAGCCGGAGCCGTACGACCAGATCTCGTAGCTCTCCGGGAAGTGCACGATGTACTTGTTGGCGATGTCCGCTTCGCACGGCCACGCCACATCGGCCTGGCCGGGTGCGAGGGGCGCGCCGACGGAGTGCATGCACGGCACGAAGAAGCCGTCGCTGCCGAGCGCGTCGAGCACGCCGGCGCCGATGCGCGTCATGATGCGCATGTTCACCACGACGTACGGACTGTCGGTGATCTGCACGCCGATCTTGGCGATCGGCGAGCCGATCGGCCCCATGCTGAACGGAATCACGTACATCGTGCGCCCGCGCATGCAGCCGTCGAACCGCTGTCGCATCGTCGCGCGCATCTCCGCTGGCGGTGCCCAGTTGTTGGTCGGGCCGGCGTCGTTGCGGTTCGCCGAGCAGATGTAGGTCCGCTCTTCGACGCGCGCGACGTCGGAGGGGTGCGAGCGGGCGAGGTAGGAGTTCGGGCGCTTGACCGGATCGAGCCGGATGAACGTGCCCGCATCGACGAGCTTCTGGCAGAGCGCGTTGTACTCCGTCTCGGTCCCATCGCACCAGTGGACGGCATCGGGACGACAGAGGGCGGCCATCTCGTCGACCCACTCGGCGAGAGCGGTGTGGTGGGCGGAAGCGGTGGCGGTCATGGTATCTGAAGGCACGGGAACGGGGTGCTCAGGGCGGGAACGGGTGAGGCGCGCCTCGTCGCGGACGCGCGCACGCTACAGCATCGAGCTTCGGGCGACGGGCCGCAACCACTCCCGTCGCACGCGACTCACCGCCCGCTCGCATGCGGGGCGGGCGCCACGAGCGTCGGGCCTGTGCGGCGGCGTCGCCAGAGCCATTTCTCCACCGCGATGACAGGGAGTCCCGCACAGGCGACCGCGATGGGGACGAGCCAGTCGACCGGCGCGATGGGATGCATGCGCAGGAGCCGGTTGAACGGCGAGAGGTACACCGCGCACCACTGGAGCGCGAGGGCGGTGGCGATGCCGTAGTACACGTGCGGATTGCTCCACAGCCCGATGGTGCGCGCCGACCGGGTGAGCGACCGGCAGTTGAGCAGGTAGGCCGCCTGAAAGAGCACGACCGCCGTCACCGCGCCCGTCTGCGCGTCGGTCAGTGCGGTCGCGGCGTCCAGTCCGCGTCGCGTGTCGAGCGCAAACTCCCACCAGAACACACCGATCGCCGCGGCGGCGATCAGCATGCCCACGAGCACCGTCCGCGCGACGAGGAAGCCGTCGAGCAGCGGCGTCGAGGGGGCGCGCGGTGGGCGACGCATCAGATCGGGCTCCGGCGCCTCGAAGGCCAGTGGCAACGCCAGCGTCGTGGCCACCACGAGGTTGACCCAAAGGATCTGCACCGGGTCGATGGGCATCAGCAGCCGTCCGTCGCGCACCGGGAAGGTGAGGACGGCAATGAGAATGATCAGTCCCTGGCCAACGCTCGTCGGCAGAATGAACGCGAGCGACTTGAGCAGGTTGTCGAAGACGCGGCGTCCTTCCTCCACGGCGGCAGCGATGGTGGCGAAATTGTCGTCGGCCAGCACCATGTCGGCCGCCTCGCGCGCGACGGCCGTCCCCGTGATCCCCATCGCGACGCCGATGTCCGCGCGCTTGAGTGCGGGTGCATCGTTCACGCCATCGCCCGTCATTGCCACGATTTCGCCACGGGACTGCAACGCTTCGACGAGGCGCAGCTTCTGCTCGGGTGCCACGCGGGCAAACACGCGATACGTCGCGGCCGCCTCCGGGAGTGCGTCGGCGGGCATCGCGGCAAGCTGTTGCCCCGTCAGCACACCATCGGCGTGTGCGTCGACGAGCCCCACCTGTCGGGCGATGGCGCGCGCGGTGGAGGGATGGTCGCCCGTGATCATGCTCACGCGAACGCCCGCCGTGCGACAGGCCGCGATCGCACTGATCGCCTCCTCGCGCGCCGGATCCATCATGCCGGCGAGCCCCACGATCTCGAGCGGGAGACGTGGCAGATCGTCGATCGCGAGGTCGCCGCGGCAGTCGGCACGCGGTACCGTGGCGTGTGCCATGGCGAGCACGCGCATCCCCTGCGACGCAAGGGTCTCGACGGCCTCGGCGATCCATCCGTTCGCCTCCGCGCGCCGACTCGTGAAGCCCAGCAGCACTTCGGGCGCGCCCTTGACGCACACGAGCACGCGTCCGTCTCCGTCGACGTGGCGCGTTGCCATGAACTGTCGCTCCGCGTCGAAGGGGATCGCGTCGATCCGCGCATGCCGCACGCGCAACGCCTGATCATCGATCGCCCCCTTGCGCGCGGCGACGACGAGCGCCGCCTCGGTGGGATCTCCCGTGATGGTCCAGCGCCCGTCGACCTCGCGCACGGTCGCATCGTTGCAGAGTGCCGCCACTTCGAGCGTGCGCGCGATCGCCGCATCGTCCTCCCTCGACGTCCCGTCGCCCGCAGTCATCGTGCCGATGGGCGCATAGCCAACGCCGCTCACCGCGACCGGACCGCGGGCGGTCCAGAGCGCGCGGACGGTGAGCTCGTTGCGCGTGAGCGTGCCCGTCTTGTCGGTGCAGATGATGGTGGTGCTGCCGAGCGTCTCGACCGCGGGCAGATGGCGGACAAGCGCGCGCCGACGTGCCATCCGTCGCACGCCGATCGCCGAGGCAATGGTGATCGTCGCGGGGAGTCCTTCCGGAATCGCGGCCACCGCCAGGGAGATCGAAGCCAGCAGGCTGTCGATCACCGGTGCATCGCGTGCGACACCGATGGCGACGATCACGAGCGCGATCGCGATGATGCCGACGGTGATGCCGCGCGCGAGCGACGCCAGTCGCCGGGTGAGCGGCGTATCCACGCCGACGGTGGTGCGCAGCAGCGTGGAGATGCGACCCAACTCCGTGCGATCGCCGGTCTCGACGACGACACCGACCCCCGTGCCGGCCGTCACGAGCGTCCCGCCGAACGCCATGCCTCGCCGGTCGCCGAGTGAGGCGTCGAGTTGGGCGGTCTCCGTGCGCTTGGCGATCGGGAGCGACTCGCCGGTGAGGACCGCTTCCTCGATCTGCAGCGCAGTGACATCGAGCAGGCGCACATCGGCGGGAACGGTGTCACCCCCTTGCAGCGCCACGACATCGCCGGGGACGAGCTGGTCCGTGGCGAGCGTCACGGACTCGCCGTCGCGCCGCACGGTGGCCGTGCTCGGCACCATGCGGCTCAGCGCATCGATGGCGCGCCCGGCCTCGAGCTCCTGCAGAAAGCCGACGATGGCATTGATGACGACGACGGCGAGGATGACGAGTCCATCGTTGCGCTTGCCGAGAGCGAGGGCAATGGCGACGGAGGCGAGCAGGACGTGAATCAGCGGGGACGTGAACTGCCGAAGAAACAGGCGCCACGGGCCATCGCGCCGCGTGCGGCTCAGGCGATTGGGGCCGACGGTGCGCAGTCGTTGCGCGGCGTCGTCGGAGCGCAGGCCGGTCGGCTCGGTGGCGAGGCGCGCGAGCAGCTCGTGCGGGGCGATGGCATGCCACGCGACGTTCACGCCGGCAGGGCGCGGAGTGGCGGACTTGGATGATGGCACGTGCGGCATGCGGGTCCGAGAGACAATCGGAGCGGATGCCGCAAGCTATCGCGAGGTGGGCGGGGGCTTGCATCGGGGGAAGTCGCTGTTTCCTGCCCGCAGGGAAGGGGGCCTGAGGTGGTGCGGTTTGTTGTGCGTACCGAGTCGTCCTGCGAAACCGCCGTTCCCTGAGCGCAGCGAAGGGCCTCGCGATGGCGCGTCATCCTGAGCGAGCCGCGCAGCGGCGAGTCGAAGGATGCGCCATTCGCGGTCGTCTTTGCACCGCCGCCACTGCCCGGAACGCGCGCTGCGCGCGCGTCCGGCGGTGTTTCGACTGCGCGCTTGCTGCGCAAGCGCTCCGCTCAACACACGACGGGCGCTCCGCTCAACACGCGGCAAGCGCCGCGCTCAACACACGGCACGCGCTCCGCTCAACACGCGGGGCGCCCACTCAACACACGGCACGCGCTCCGCTCCACACGCGGGGCGCCCACTCAACACACGGCGGGCGCCCCGCTCACCCCACGGCGCGTGCTACGACGGCAACGCCGGCTGATCGAACTCGTCTGCGCTCCGCGTCTCCGTTGTCCCGCACGCCATCGCCACGCCGTGCGGGCTCAGCTCGTGCAGATCGCGCTGGCTCGGCCGCGCGCGTTTCCCGTGCACGCGCTGGATCTCCTTCGGCCGCTCGGCCTTCGCCCGCGCGAGCTGCACCATCTGCTGCTCGGAGAGGACGCGATCGGGGTCGAAGCCCCAATCGATCTCGCCCGACTGCCCCCAGTAGTTGATGCGGCCGAGATCGTAGAAACGCCGCTCCATCGCGCTCTTGAGGAACGCCTTGAGACACCCGCGCAAGTACTTCCGCCGGAACGGGTCCTTGTCCCACAGGTACCCACCGGTCGCCTTCTTGAAGTAGTAACGCCGGTAGTTGTTGAGCACTCCCTTGAGCACTTCCTCGCGCGTCATCGCCGCGGGCTTCATGATCGGCGTGACGAAGTTGTACTTCGCGAAGTCGCGCACCTGCACCTTGTCGCCGAGCTCCTCGAAGAGATCGCTGAACGGCCACGGTGTATAGCAGTTCCAGTTCACGAGGTCCGCGTTCCACTCGCGGGCCATGTTGTAGGTCTCCTCGAGCGTCTCGCTGGTCTCGTTCTCGAGTCCGACGATGAACTGCGCCTCGACGATGATCCCGTTCGCCCGCAGCAGGTCGATCGCCTTCTTCGACTGCTCGAGCTTGATCTCCTTGTTGAAGCGGTCGAGCTTGAGCTGCGCGGCGGCCTCGGTGCCGAGCGAGACGTGCACGAGCCCCGCCTTGCGATAGAGCGGCAGCAGCTCCTCGTCACGCAGGATGTCGGTGACGCGCGTGTTGATTCCCCACTTGATGCCGAGATCGCGGCGGATCAGCTCCTCGCAGAGCTGCACGAACTTCTTGCGGTGGATCGTCGGCTCTTCATCGGCGAGG
>JALOPS010000129.1 GCA_025453745.1 Gemmatimonadaceae bacterium | reverse complement strand
CGTGGCTGATGACGACGATCAGCGACAACACCGCGACCAATCTGCTGCTCGACCGCATCCTCATCCGCCGCGTGTGGGAGAAGATGGAAGCGCTCGGGCTGCCGCGGACGAAGGTGCACAGCAAGTCGTTCCTGCGTGCGTCGAGCGTCGCGATGGACAGCTCGGTCAAGTACGGGCTCGGCGTGACGACGCCCAACGAGATGGCGCGGCTCTTTGCGCTGCTCGCCGACGGGAAGGCGGTGAGTGCGGCGGCGGACAGCGCGATGCTCGAGATCCTCGCGCACAACGAGGATGGGCAGTTGCTGCAGCGGTATGTCGACGGCGTGCGCGCGCCGCACAAGACCGGGGCGACTGATCAGGTCAGGACGGAGTGCACGCTCTGGTATCTGGAGAGCCGGGTGGTGGCGTGTGTGCTCAGCCGGGAGAACGCGGATATCCGGTGGGTGATCGACAGCGAGCCGCAGGTGACGCTGGCGCGGATGGGAGAGGCGATTGCGGGGGCGTGGCCGCGGAAGAAGGACGGGAAGGCGAACTGATCTGGGCGGCACGGGCCGAAGTCGCTGGCCCACGCCTCGGATCTTGCGTGCTTCAGTCCCTCGATCCCCCCGATCGACTGGCTCGCAGTCGATCTCCCGTCGACTGCCAGCAGAGCAGCGCGAGCCCGGCCGACAGGATGAGGAGCAGGCTGGACGGCTCCGGCACGACCGTTGTGTTGACGGCGACGGTGAACTCGTCGACCGTCATCGTCTTGGAGTTGTTGTTGCGCGCGTTGGCGGCGAAGAGCCCCACGTTGAGTGCGCCAGTGCCGTTCAGCCACGTGGGCTGCAGCCCGAGGGCGGTCGAGAAGCCGTTGACGTCGAAGAAGTACGCGCCGCCGAGCCGCCCGATCGTAAGGTTGAGATCGCTCCCCTCCGAGGGACCCGGTGTGTCCGCGAGCCCCACGTCCGAGCCGTTGAATGTACTGACGGAGAAGAGCCGCCTGCCTGTCACGGTGGCGAAGTGCCCCGCCCGGAATGCCGACGCGCCCGATGCTCCGACGTAGAGCCCGAACTGGTCGAACAACTCGCTGTATCGGATGTCGCGCAAGCGAGTCGAGACGCAGAAGTCCTGCGACCCGGTGAAGCCGAGGCGGGAGAGATTCGCTCCGAGGTACTCCCCGGTACCGAGCCCGAGCTGTCCGTTGAGGTCGCTGTTGGTCGACCGTATGCGCAGCAGACCGGCGTTGGTATCGAGCGCGAGGTTGGGATCGTTGACGGGAAGTGCCGTGCCCGTACCGGTCAGGCGGTCGAGAAGGCCTGTGCCCCTCCCGGCGACATCCGCGATCGTGCCCGCCTTGGCGGATGCGAAGTCGAGGGAGAGTCGGCTTCCGAAGCCTGAGCAGCCGGGGCGAAGCTGCGCCCCGCTCGAAGAGGCGACGATGGCGATCGCCGCTGAGACGAGCGTTGCACGAAATGCGCTGCGTAACATGGCCGGCCCTCTGCTGGCTGAGATCACACAGGGCGTCCACGAGGGAGTCGCGACGGCACCGGCGATCGGGTCAGCATTCTTGACGGACGTGAGGACGCGTTTTCGCGCAGCTTGCTGCCAGTGGGTTCGCCCGACTCCATCGCGTGGCGCGTAATGCGCGCTCCACGAGGGGCGGGCCGATCGAGCGACAGCTCCGGATTCTAGCTGCGACCGAACCCGCCGAGCAGCGCATCGGCGTCGGCGGCGACGCTGCCGCGCCCACTCGATCCCGACCCCACGCTCATCGGGATCGGAGCGCGCGGCCGTTCGATGAGAAACTGGGCAATTGCCGCTCGAATCAGAGCCGAAATCGAACACGATGCGCGGTACGCATCTGCTACGAGGCGGTCGTGCACATCCTTATCGATGTACACCGTGGTTCTCTTGAATGAAGACATGAGAGTAGGAGCTGAGCTGCCTCACGGCGACTGAGACGGAACACTACGGCGTGGTTCGGTCGCGGTTCCAGCGTGTCGCAAACTTCTCGCCGGTTCGAGCGCTGGTACGCCGCGTTCGACCGAATTCCCGTCGCGCTGGAGCGGCTGGGGTACGAACCGAGTGACAAGCGGGCTCGAGTAGAGCTTCAATTCGGCAGCGGGAAATCGTCTGTGTCCGGCCGTCTATAGCTCCAGCAGTGCGCCGACATGTGGTTCATCGACGTTGGTGAACCCCGCGCCATGGTTGCCGACACCGTGCATCCTGGACGCGGAGGACAGGTCTGCTGTCGACTGTCGCGCGCACACGGAAGGTGATGCCGTGGTCGACCGCGCCGCCACGGCAGGTTCTCGAAGCCGGACTTGCGGTCGGTAGGACGTGCCGACGCGGGTCGCTTCACTCGAGCGCGCGATCACACCCCACCGGCGAGCCTTCGTATGCGCAGTCGATTGATCCTGGCCCTCGGTCCTGTCCTTGCCACGCTCGCCGCCTGCGGCGACGAGCGCATCGCGGACCCTGAACCCACCCTGTCTTCGCCTCGCAGCGTGCAGGCAGCGTCTCCCGTTGCTGCGGTCGGCGGCATCGCCGGATTCCACTTCCTCCCGCCAATCGGCGATCCGCCGAACAACATCACCGCGGATGTGTCGGTCCTCGATCTGCTTTCCGTCGAAATCTGCGCGTGGAACGGGACGATCTGCGAAGGGCCTCTCGTCGCACGCTTCATCGCGTCGAGTGCGAGGGCGCGACTGCTGCTGACGAATGACGGCTCGTATGCGGCCGATTGGCGTGCATCGGTTGATCCTTCCAAGGACTACCGGATTCGTGTCCTGGCGAGCGGTGGCCAGCTCGGCTTCGCCGACGTCAACGTCATCGGGCCTTCCGAAGGTGGCCCGCGACCCGGCATCGTGAACGTCGAAGCGGGCGCCGTCCTGCCGATCCGCTTCATCATTGCCCAAGGCACGGGCCAGCGCGTAGGTCCCTCCGGGGGACTCGTACAGCTCCCGAGCGGTCCTCGCCTGTCGGTTCCGGCTGGCGCCCTCGCCGCGGAGCGCTTCATCACCGCGACGCCGGCGACCAATCTGCCGCCTACCAATCGACCGCTCATTCCAGGCACGGCGTTCGACTTCGGGCCGGACGGTCTCGTCTTCGCTCGCCCGGTCACGCTGACCATCCCGTACGACCCGGCAAACGTGCCGAGAGGCGTTGCAGAAGACGAGCTGCGAATTCACAAGGTGGTCGGCGGGCAGTATGTGCAGCAGAACGCGGGGCGCGTGGACCTGGTGAACAAGACGGTGTCGGCGGAGGTTGACGGCTTCAGCGTATATGTGACCGTGCCTCGGAACCGCACCAATCCGGAAGACGTCATCGCGCCGGTGGTGGACAGCCTGCAGGTGTTCGACCCCGTGACTGGACGCTTCGGCCCGAATGTCACATTGAACACCGGATCCGGTGACGCCAGACTCACCATGCGTATCGCCATCAAGGACAACCTCGTCGGTGTCGGATTCATCGACATTCGATGGACGAGCCCTTCCGGCCGGCAGCTCCGCTTCCCGTGCTACACGAATGCGCCGCCGAACAGTGGCAACGACACGAACGGCGAGTGGATCTGCAACAGTGACATGCCGCAGTTTGCGGAAGCGGGGCTGTGGCGCCCGAATCTCCTGTGGATTCGCGATCGCCTGGACAACTTCAGCATCTACACGCCGGGCGCCGGTGGGCTCTGCAATCGGGGCGTGACGCCGAATCAGTGTTTGCCCAGTGTGCCGCAGATCACCGTGGTGAGCACGCCTACTGACGTCACGGTCCCGCAACTGAGCTCGCTGGAGGTCAGTCCGGCTGCAGTGCCGCGCGTGTTTGGACCATCGGTGGCCGTCAACGTCACCACAGCTCCCGCCGAGGTAATTCTTGGCCTCGCGACCACTGACGACCTGTCTGGGGTCGGCAACTTCATCATCTTCGACGGCCTTGGCGCCACGATGCTTGGCCCGAGCGGGCAGGAGATCGACAACCTATTCGGAAATTGCATTCGCACGACGGGGACCGCGTTGTCCGGGTTCTGGGAATGTCGCCTGACGGTGCCGGCACAAGCGGAGTCCGGCGTCTGGCGCATTTCGCGGCTTCGTGTGTCCGATCGAGCGGGCAACGGTGGGTGGCCTGGTCCGCAGGACTTCTTCCTGAACACGACTACAGGTCAGTTGTGTCGCCCGAGCGGGCAGTGCATTGCGACGCCAACAATCGTCGTCACGGGAACGGGGGACGGGTCAGGACCCGATTTGCAGACGTTGACCATTGCGGCGAATGGACCTACGGTAACCACTACGCTCGGTCTTATTGACATTCCCAGCGGCGTGCAGCGGGCATTGGTGATTTATCGCAGTGTCACGACGACGCAGAACCGATCGTGCTTCGCCGCGCGCACTGCGGGGACGATCAACAACGGCACGTTCGCCTGCCCGATCACGTTCGACTCGCTTTCTGCGCGAGGTCAGTGGGTGATCAGCCTCGAACTGTTCGACGTTGCCGGTAACCGTCGCATCTACAATCGCCGAGCGGCGGACGGGTTCCTCTGCTATCAGGATCCCGGCATGCCGTCGCCGATCTGTCGGGACTTCGGCACTTCGGACCTCATCCTGCGCTGAAGTGCACTGACGTACAGACAGGCGGCCGTTGGCCGCCTGTCTGTCTTCGGGGCGTCGACTGCCTGGCGTCCCACGTCGAGCTGCCCTGCGATGGTCGTTGACGGATTGCCCGTCAGGGGTTTGGTGAAGGTGGCCACGGACCGGCGAGGCATCGGCCGACGCAGCAGGGTCCGCAGCTGTGCCCGGCGGGACACGCTGCTTCGCGCGCGAGGGACACAGCGCATCGAACGGGGCGAGAGCGCGCGCGGCTGCGAATCAGGCATCGCGCGCACCGCCCGTAGCGAAAACGCGACGGGAATCCGGTCGTTCAGCATGATCGTGGCGAACGGCACGGACATCACTCCGTCCGATACGGGCGATGACGGTCCGCGGGGCACCAGGCAATGCGCGCCTCTGGTGCCGGCGCCCACGGGACACCCGACCCCACGCGTCGGCGACTGCTCCCGCGGGAATTCATGGGCGCGTGTCCGTCCTCATATGACGAGACGATGGAGAGGACGCCTCGAGCATGCTGACCCTCACCACACCGCAGCGCACCATGAGCCTCATCCCATTGACGCGTCCGGCGCACGAGTCCGTGCTTCGCGTTCGCAGGGCATATCATCTGGTGATCGTCGCAACCGGTCTGTCGCTGCTGGGCGGATGCGGCTCATCCGATGCCGGCCCCACTGAGGGCACGCCCGTGTCCGCGCCGCTGGTCCCCGCGGTCCGTGCCGCGAGCGTGGAGATCAGATCGTCGACCCTGCGCGTCGAGATGACCGATACGCTTCGCTTCGACGCGATCGTGCGCGCGCCGAACGGCGACATCATCACCGGTCGGGCCATGACCTGGCGGACCGCCGACTCGACGGTTGCCCGAGTGTCGTCCACGGGGCTCGTGACCGGCGTCTTCGTCGGAAGCACCGAGCTCTCGGTGCACGTGGACTCGGTCAGTGCGACGGTGCGCGTGACGGTCGCCCCCGAGGCCGTCGCGGCCATCTCCCTCTTGCCAGCAACCGTGACGCTGCAGCCGGAGCGCACCATCGGCCTCACGGTCGAGCTGCGAAGCGCTCGGGGGCGTCTCCTCGAGCCACGGCCCATCGAGTGGCGCTCCAGCGACAACGCAATCGCCAACGTCTCCACGGCGGGCGTGATCACGGCTTTCGCGGTGGGCGGCCCAATCGCCGTCTCGGCGAGCGCGGAAGGCAAGGTTGCGACGACGAGCGTGCGCGTTGTTCCGCCACCTGTCGCAAGAATTCAGCTCGTCGCGCCATCAGCGGAGATGCAGGAAGGGGACACGGCACGTGTGCAAGCCATCCTCACGGACTCGCTCGGTGGGCGCCTCGACCGCCGTCTCATCGCGTGGTCGAGCGACTCCGCACACATCGTGAGTGTGGACAGCACCGGACAGCTCGTCGCCCTGCGCACCGGCGTGTCGCGCATTCGCGCGCGCGCGGAAGGTGTGGAGGCGACGCTCGCGGTGACGAGCCGAGGCCTCGTCCACCGCTGGACCTTCTCCGAAGAAGGCGGACCGGGGACGACCTTTCGCGACGACGTGCGCGGTCGCTCGGCGGTGCTGACGCGTGTGGGGACGAGCGCCGGCGTGGCGATGGGTGGGCACGTCACGCTGGGAGGCGGTTCGCGTGTGCAGGCGGACTTCGTCGCGCTCCCATCTCGCTTGCTGCGCGAGTTGCCGGACGCCACGATCGAAGTGTGGGCGACGCTGCATTCGATTCGCTCGTGGAGCCGGGTGTTCGATGTCGGCTCTTCGATAGGAAACACCCTGTTCATGTCCTGGTCGCAAGGCGTCAACGGCCGAACTGATCGGATCGGCTTCGCTGTTGGCGGATCGGAGCACCGGCTGGACAACTCGTTGGCTCCGCTCGCTCTGGACCTGCAGCACCACATCTGCCTGGTCATCGACGAAGGCGCTGGAGCGAACGGACGCACGCGCCTGACGGCTTATCTGGACGGCGTTGCGCGTGGCACGCTCGAGACGACGTATCGGCTGCGTGACCTGATCGATGACAACTTCTGGCTCGGCCGCTCACAGTTTCCATCCGATGAGTCGGCACACGCGTCCTACGACGAGCTTCGCATTCACGATCGCGCGTTGACGGCGGCGCAGATCCGGACGTCGTTCGAACGCGGGCCCGTGCGGACATCCGGGACGGTATCGCTCGAGATCCTCCGGCCGAACGGGATGCGCGACACCATTCGCGGGGTCGACGTGCGTTTTCCGCTCCGCGTGGTGGCGCGCGACGCACAAGGGCGACGGTTTCCCGTTCCTGGTGTGCGCTGGTCATCGGAGAACCCCGCAGTGGCGTCCGTCGACAGTGCTGGGCGAGTTCATGCGCGGACGACCGGCCGCGCTCGCGTCACTGCTCGGTGGGGAGACGCCTCCGTCACGTGGATTCCGGAGGTGGTGTCCGTGGTGCGGGTGCCTGTGCATCCGTACCTCGCAACGCCGATCGCCAACGCAGTGTGGGAGGTGCCCGTCATCCTGGTCGCCTACTTTCCGACGGCCGACGGCCACTCGATCGACACGTTGAAGGCGCCAGGCTTCTGGGGAATGGAGCCCATCTCGCTGGACGCGGTCGAGATGAACACGCTGGCGTACGCGATGCGGAAGAAGATGGGCGTCGAACAGGGAAGCCGATTCCGCGGCTATCGCGACTCGACCGCACGACCGTCGCTCGGGTATCGCGTGGTGGAGTCGATCATCGTGTACGACGTACCCCCGGGCAGCGATCGCTTTCGCTGGGAGACGGCGCCCGGGCGTCCGCGGATGGTGGACTACTTCAAGGTGTTCAGTGAATTGCGGCTCGAGCCAGCGATGCGGAGTCGCCAGGTGAAGGAGCTGTGGGTGGCGACGAGTTCATTCGACGCAGGGACTCCATCGTATCGCGCGGGCGTGCATCGCGTGGACGACATGCGGGCCGACTTCGAGTCGAACATGGCGCGCCCGGTCACCGGCGACATCTCAAACAGCTTCCGCTGGCCGGACGACTTGCCGATGCTGACGCACACGTATGTGGTGCATGGGATCAACTGGCGTCGGACGGAGGCCGAAGCCATGCATAATGTCGGGCACCAACTCGAAGCGATGCTCTCGTACGTGAATCTGCGACAAGACGGCAACACTACTCTGTTCTCGCGTGACTTCGTCGGGCAGGATGTGGCGGGCGCGTTCGTGACGGGCCGGGCCGGATGGACCCACATGCCGCCCAACACAACCGGGAACTACGATTACCTCAACGCGACGCCGGTCGCGTCCGACATCGAGGACTGGCGGCCGGATGGGATGGGGGCAAAGCGTCCAGTGTCAGTCGCGACGTGGGGCGGGCTGACCTATCCATGGCCGAGCTCGCCAGTACCAGCCTTGCAGCGTCGAGAGGGGCAGGGGTACGTCTACTGGTGGCAGAACTTCCCGGGGCTCGGCAACCGGATTCCGCACCCGCGGGGCACGATGACCAACTGGTGGGCGTTTGTGGGGGACTGGGATGGGTCCGTTCGGGCGCGGATGGGGTTGTGGGCGGGGGCGGGCGGTAGCGTTGCCGCCTCCTACGGGGGAGACGCGCAAGCGGCTGCTCCAACGTCTCCCGGGCCACACCATCTAGCGCACTCACGCACGCGCGATTCATTGCATCGTTGAACGGCGCTGCACGCGCGCCTCCACCCGCGAATGCCCATGGAACGACTACGGGCCGGACATTGTCAGCTGGTTCGGGCTGGGTTGGTCCTCGCGCTGTTGGTCTGCGTCAGCTGCGGGCAGCGCTCGGGCACGCTGCGTTCGAAGAAGACGCCGTTGCACGAAGTCCAGACTCTTCAATGGGGTGTCGCGCCCGCGCTGTCGTGGGGCGCTGGTCAGGACTGTCGGGTAGTCGCGCTTGGTGGCGCACCAACAGCCTGCCGTGCGGCGGAGTCGACATCGACATCAGTCTCATCGCTGCTCGCGCGCTTCGCCGTCGCAAGCACGGATGCAAGTGCCAGTGAGCGCGTGCGCGCGCGCGCGATGGTCGATCTGTGGTACCGCGATGCCGGTCACCATCAACTTGATCGTGCGATCTCTGCTTTGCGCGCAGTCGCTGATGACGATCGATCGGCTCGCGCGCTGTCAGACCTGTCTGCCGCTCTGCTTGTTCGCCATGGGCGCAGCCCGTCGCTCCGCGACATCATCGAGGCCGTCCATCTCGCGAAACAGGCGATCGACACGGATTCCGCGTTCGCCCCGGCGCACTACAACCATGCGCTGGGGATTACGATGCTTGGCGCGCGGTGGGCCGCACTGAGCGCGTGGCAGTCGTACGCCGCAGTGAGCGGTCAGCCTGCCCCGCACGTGGAGTTGCACGACGATCCGTGGATGCTCTCGCCGAAGGCGGTGGCCGCTGCCGGTCGGTGGCGGGAGTCGACACGAGAATACGCCTGGCGTACAATCGCGCCACGGTGGGCGGAGGGTGTGCTCGCGCGCGACTCCTCAGCAGTCACCTCGGCGCTGATCGACCTCGACATGCTCGGGCACAACGCAGATGACGATCCGCAGGAGTCTGCGGCGGCGCTGCGCCGCATTTTGGCGACCATACGTGGGCCCGGACGTGCCGAACGCGTCGCGCGCGCAAGTCTGGCGCAACATCTTCTCGCGACGGCCCGCGAACGCTCGTCGTGGTCGCTCGCGGACTCAGTACTCGGTACGGTTGAGGTGCGGGGGCTTCCCACCGCTGTGGAGGAGCGCCTGGAGGAACAGAGCGCACTGGTCGCACTGTCGCGCGGTTGGCTGCAAGAAGGACGGGTCCGACTGCAACGGCTGCGGGCGACAACGGCATCGCCCGCGTTGCGTCGACGAGCGACGCTGTCGCTGGCGATCAGCGAGTCCGTGCTGGGCCGTAGTATGGCGAGTGCAGATGCACTGCGGTCCGTGGGTCAAGAGTGCGGCGCAGCGGGAGACGAAACGTGCGCTCTCGCCGCGACATCGTTCTCGGCGATGTTGCGCCAACGTCTCGGCGACACGCGTGCAGTTGAGGATGCGCTGCTCCGTGTGATTCCACTCGCCGCGCGCGCGCCGCTGTCATCGCGCCAATGGAGCAGTGTTCGCGCGATTCGCGACGCCGCGGCGTCCCAAGGTGCGGTGCATGCTGCGGACGTACTGGATCAGGAGCTCACGAACATCGCCACACGACTCGATCGGGTGGACCTGCGGCTGGCATCGTTGCGGGCGAATGCGGTGGATCTTGCCCGCAGAGGGGAGTGGCCACGGTTTGAGACTGTCGCTAGGGATTTTCTACTCGTGTGGCAGCGCGAGGCCCCCGGAGGTATCAAGGCGTCCTTCGCAGACGATGCGGGATTCCTCGAGGCCGAAGTGCTGCGTCGAACGAATCCGCAGGTCGCCCAGCGAATGCTCGACACGGCGATCGCGACCGCGTTGCGAGCGGGGAATCCCCTGCGTGCCCTGCCGATGCGGGTCTCGCGAGCGCGGGTGTGGCTCGACCGTGGCGATACGGTCGAAGCCGTCACGGAATTGCGGCATGTGCTGATGCTGGGCCGACGTCAGGTGTCCAACGAGGCGGTCGCCGCGGATCGAATAGCGCTCGAAATCAGTGTTCGACACGTATCTGAGCTGCTGGCCACTGTGCTGCTCGAACATGGCAACGCCAGGGGAGCGCTCGCTGCGCTGAGTGGCGACGTCTTCGTCGAGGGGGCGGCGCCTGCTGCGCACGATGTCCCTGTGGGTGAAGCCTCGATTGCGGTTCGTGAACTCGGCGACTCGATCGTCGTCTTCTCGCAACGCGACACAACGCTGCTTTGGTACGTCACCAAGATGCGCCGTGGGTCACTCGCACGGCTACTCGAGCGAACCGATTCGACAACGCTCGTCCGCCTGCACCTCGAGCTGTTCGGTAGTGGTGCGCGACCGCTCGACGGCGTCTCCCGACTGTACGTCGATGTCCGTGGCACAGCGAGCGCGATCCCATGGGCGGCACTCCGCGATCCCGTCAGCGGGCGATATCTGATAGAAGCCGTCACGCCGATTCAGGTGTCCAGCCTGCTCACCGTGTCGTTCGATCGTCCCGTCCAGTCGAGGCCGTCCGTTCTGGTGCTCGATGCCGCGCCTCGACAGGGGCGCGGGGCGCTCGACGGAGGCGCGCGCGAAGCGGGCGACGTGGCGGCGATCTGGGGCAAAGGCGCGCGAGTCGTGCGGTCTTCCACGGTATCCAACCGTCTCGGTCGGGAGCTCAAGCGGGCGACGGTGCTGCATTTCGCCGGCCACGCTGTTGCAAGCCCGGATGATCCGGAGCGTGGCGCGCTGCTGCTCAGTGGAGTCCCGGTCGACTCGCTGCTCGACGTGGCCGAGGTCCGTGGCCTGCCG
>JALOPS010000470.1 GCA_025453745.1 Gemmatimonadaceae bacterium | reverse complement strand
GAATCGGCAAGACACTGCCGGCAATCGGGTTGTTCGGGAACGGGCTGGCAGGCGACGTCACGATGAGACTCGCGGGGAACGAGGAGAAGGACTCCACGGATGACGACAACGGATCACGGGGGGAAACGCCATGCCGCCTCGAACCAGCATCGATTGGGCGGATGGGATGCGCACTGCCCGGTTCGCAGACCGGTTGCAGCGCGGAGGAGGGGAAGCCGGGCTCAACGGTTGGCGAATATCGGGGCCGTGCAGGAGAAACATCAAGGCCATGAACACCAGCACATCGCAACAAGTCACATGCGTCTGACACGAAGCATGCATGACGGGCACACCGCGACTGGTATTCCTACGGAGTCGCCTCGTCGTCGGCCACGCCGTCCGCCGATAACACCCCGGTCAACGTACCGTCTGCCTCGTACTCCTTGAGCTTGCGATACATCGTGCGTTCGCCGATCGCCAACAGCTCCGCCGCCTTGCGACGGTTGCCACCGGTCTCGCGCAGCGCGGCCTCGATCATCAGCCGCTCGACCGTCGCCATCGTCATGCCTGGTGACACGGCCACCACCGCTTCCGGACGCACACCGCTCGGTGGCGTCAGCGCTGCCACCGATGACACGGGCTGCCACTCCCCGGCAATCTCCCGTCCCGGCTCTCGCACCACGCTCCCACCCCCGATCACCGCACTCGCCACATCCGCCGTTGCATCAACGCCACTGTCGAGCCGACGCCGCAGTTCTTCCACCTGGAGCTTGAGCTCGACCAGGCTCCGCACGATGAACTCGAGCTCCCGCCCCTCCGCGCGTGCGCCCTCACGCACGAGCGGGCCAATCGGCACGGGGAGGAGCCGCTGGCTCCCGCCATCCCGGATCGCGCGCGGGATGTCGGCCGCGCCGATCTCCCGGCCCGGCGCGAGCACCACCATGCTCTCGATCAGGTTGCGCAGCTCGCGCACGTTCCCCGGCCACGGGTAGCCGACCAGCGTCGCCATCGCTTCGGCGGAGATCCCGTGAAAGGGGCGATCGTGACGCGCCGCGAACTCGCGCACGAAGCGCCGCACGAGAATCGGGATGTCACTCGGGCGTTCACGCAGTGGCGGCAGGTAGATGCTCAGGACGTTCAGCCGATAGTACAGATCCGCGCGAAACGCCCCCTCCTGCACATGCTCGCGCAGCGGACGGTTGGTGGCCGCCACCACGCGCACGTTCACATCGAACGACTGCGACCCGCCCACCCGGGTGACTTCGCGCTCTTCGAGCACGCGCAGGAGCTTGACCTGCGTGCTCGTGGGGATCTCACCGATCTCGTCGAGGAAGAGCGTCCCGCCATCGGCCAGCTCGAAGCGCCCCAACCGCCGCTCGGCGGCCCCGGTGAAGGCGCCCTTCTCGTGGCCGAACAGCTCGCTCTCGAGCAGGGTCTCCGGCAGCGCGCCCACGTTGACGGCGATGAACGGCTTGCCGCGCCGCGGGCTGAGCCGATGAATCGCGCGCGCGACGAGCTCCTTGCCCGTGCCGCTCTCCCCTTCGATGAGGACGGTGCTGGAGACGGGCGCCATCTGCGCGACCTTCACGAGCACTTCACGAATCGCGTCGGACTCGCCGATCAGACCGGTCAGCGCCGCGAGCCGCTGGCGCTCGAGCAGGCGGCGCACGCCACCGGCCACGTCGTCGGCAACGATGGGCTTGGGGAACAGCTCCGCATAGCCGACGGCGCGCAGTCGTTCACCCAGCGCGTGATCGAGCACGTCCACGAGTCCGACGACCGTCGTGTCGGCCCACACGAGTTCACGGACGGTGGCGACGTTGAGGGCGTCGAGCAGTGCGCCGGTGAACACCACCACGCCCGGTCGCGCCTTCGCGATCTCGGCGCGCACGTCATCCATGGGGCTGACGAGCGTCGTGTCGATGCCGGCGGCTTCGAGCGCCGCGTTGAGCCGCACGGCGGGCTCGACGTCCGTCAACAGGATGACGACGCGGTCGCGCTCCACCACGCCGGCGTCACGCGCCACGAGGCGATGCTCCGAGTGCGAGAGGCGCTTCGCGTGCCGCGCGACGCATTACCGCGCCGGTCGCTTGTAGAACGGGAGCGGCACCACGCGCGCCGGCACCGCGCGCCCGCGCACGTCGATCGCAAACGTGCTGCCCACCGCTGCATGCGAGGGTGGCACGAACGCCGTGCCGATCGGCACGCCAAGCGTGGGACTCTGTGTGCCGCTGGCGACGACACCCGCGGCGACGCCATCGACCAGCACGGTCATCCCATGGCGCGGGATGGCACGTTCATCCATGGTGAAGCCGACCAGCTTGCGCGTCACACCGTTCGCCTTCTGCGCGGCAAGCACATCGCTGCCGAGGAACGGTCCCTTCGCGAGCTTGACGAGCCAGCCAAGCCCGGCATCGAGTGGTGTCGTCGCGTCATCAAGCTCGTTGCCGTAGAGACAGAGCCCCGCCTCGAGCCGGAGCGTGTCGCGTGCGCCGAGTCCGCACGGGATCGCGATCGGCACGCCGTTGCTGTCGACGACATCGAGCAGCAGATCCCACAGCGGCTGTGCGTCGGTGGCGTTCACGTATAACTCGAAGCCGTCTTCGCCGGTGTAGCCCGTGCGCGAGATGGTGGCCGCGCGCCCGGCAATCGCGCCTTCCTCGAAGCGATAGTAGCGGATGGCGCCGAGGTCGCGATCGGCAAACGGCTGCAGCAGCGCCTGCGCTTCCGGACCCTGCACGGCGATGAGTGCGATCCAGTCGCTCAGATCTTCGATGACGACGTGAAAGCCCGTCGCCTGCGCGCGGAGATGAGCGATGTCCTTCTCTCGGTTCGACGCATTGACGACAACAAGAAAGTGCTCGGGAAAGCGATAGATCAGGAAGTCGTCGACGATATGCGCGTGTGCGTCGGTGACATGGTCGAGGAAGGCCGCGGCGTCGGGCCCGCGCACGAGCACCTCGCCCATGTGGCTGACGTCGAAGAGTCCGCACCGCTCGCGGACCGCCTTGTGCTCGACGAGCAGCCCGGCGTACTGCACGGGCATGTCCCAGCCCGCGAAGGGGACCATCTTGGCACCACGCGCGACGTGGGCGGCGTGGAGCGGAGTCTTGAGGAGCGGAGCGACGTCGGTCACGAGTTGGCGATTGGGCAGAGTGAACTGCCAATATGGCCGTTCCGGGCGGTGCGGGGAACGCCGACCATCGTGCAGCCGGTGGCCCGACGTGGTGCGCGACTTCCACCGACTGTGTGGCGCCTTCCCGGCGGTCACCATTCCTCCGTCACCGCCAGGCGCGCGGGGGCGCGTCCAAGGCGGTGATGCGGTCCCGATCGGGTCGAGAGGACCCGGGGAGGAGGTATGGTCGCCATCACGCGTCGCTCCGCATTGCCGGCTCTGGCGGAGTTCGAGACCCTGCCCCGCATGATGCGGGAGTTCTTCAACGAGCCGTTCCCGACGCTGCGCGCGCCGGTGGGGTGGATGCCCGCCGTCGAAGTGCGCGAGTCGCCGGAGGCGATGGTCGTCACCGCCGAACTGCCGGGGATGACCGAGAAGGATGTGAACGTGACGCTCGAGAACAACATCCTCACGATCTCGGGTGAGAAGAAGGAGGAGTCGCGCAAGGAAGGAGACGACGGCGGCACGTTCCACGTCTTCGAGCGCTACTACGGCGCGTTCACGCGCGCGTTCACGCTGCCGCGCACGGTGGAGGCGGAGAAGATCCGCGCCGAGTTCCGCGCGGGCGTGCTCACGGTGACGCTGCCCAAGTCGGCAGCGGCAAAGGGTCGCGTGATCAACGTGACGGCCGGATGATCGCTGCGGCGCGGGTGCGGCGCGTCGATCTCGAGCGCTGCACCCGCGCACCGTCGTGTCCTGAGCGAGCCGCGCAGCGGCGAGTCGAAGGACCCCGGGACGCGAGCGCAGCGAGCGTTCCCGACCGACGGTTGCGGTGACACACCGCTCGCGAATGGCGCCTCCCTCGCCTCGCCGCTTCGCGGCTCGCTCGGGATGACCGCGCCATCGCGGGGTCCTTCGACGCGGGCGCTCCGCGCCCTTGCTCAGGACGACGACGAACGCCGCACGTACGACTCCACCACGGCGGCCACGGCATCCCCGTGGCCGTCCGTCTTCACGTTCTCGAAGACGTGCCGCACCTTCCCAGTGGGCCCAATCACGAACGTCGTCCGCACCACGCCCATGTAGCGCCGTCCATAGAGCACCTTCTCTTTCCACACGCCATACTTCTCGGAGACCGCATGATCGACATCCGCGAGCAGTGCGTACGGCAAGCCGTACTTGGCCTTGAACTTCGCATGCGACTTCACGCTGTCGGGGCTGATGCCGAGCACCACCGCGTCGAGCCCGGCGAAGCGCGGCAGGAGGTCGCGGAAGTCACACGCCTCGGCGGTGCAGGTCGGCGTATCGTCCTTCGGATAGAAGAACAGCACCACGTGCTGCCCTCGAAGATCCTTGAGCGCGACCCGCTCGCCCGCATCGTTCTCGAGCGCGAACGCCGGGGCCATGCGCCCCACGACCGGCAGCGTCACGCGAACGCCGAGAGCTGCTCGACGCCGAGCTCCTCGCCACCCATCAGCACGGCAAGGATCGCCTTCTGGATGTGCAGGCGGTTCTCCGCTTCGTCCCAGACGCGGCTCTGCGCCCCTTCGAGCACCGCCTCGCTCACCTCTTCCCCGCGGTGTGCGGGCAGACAATGCAGGAAGATCGCGTGCGCGTCGGCGCGCGCCATCATCGCCTCATCCACCGTGTAGCCGGCAAAGGCCTGCAGGCGCCGCGCCTGCTCCTCCTCCTGCCCCATCGACGCCCACACATCCGTGGTCACCACATGCGCGTCACTGGCCGCCTCGGCGGGGTCACGCACGACGCGCACGTCGGCGTGTGCTGCGTGTGCGGTGGCGAGCAACTCGGCGTCAGGGTCGTACCCCTCGGGACACGCCAGTACGAGGGGGAAGCCGAGCAGTGTCGCCGTCTCGATCCAGGAGTTCGCCATGTTGTTGCCGTCACCGATCCACGCGACGCGCTTCCCCTCGTGCGTGCCGAGGTGCTGGCGAATGGTGAGCACATCGGCATGCACCTGACACGGGTGCAACCAGTCGGTGAGCCCGTTGATGATCGGGATGTCCGCGTGCACGGCGAGTTGCTCGACCTCATCGTGTGCGTAGGTGCGCATCATGATGCCGTCGACATAGCGCGCGAGGACGCGCGCCGTGTCCGCGATCGGCTCGCCGCGCCCCAACTGCACGTCACGCGGCGAGAGAAAGAGCGCGCGGCCGCCCAACTGCGCCATCCCTACCTCGAACGACACTCGGGTACGCGTGGAGCTCTTGAGGAAGAGCATCGCCAGCGACTTGCCCTGCAATGGTCGCCGCTGATAGCGCCCGCTCCGCATGCGCTCGGCGAGCGCGAAGAGCGCGAGCGTCTCGGCCTTCGAGAAGT
>JALOPS010000003.1 GCA_025453745.1 Gemmatimonadaceae bacterium | reverse complement strand
GCGTGATGAGCAGCCGTTGCCCGGGTCGTGCAGTCACCGGCCAGCCCAGTCGCTCCTGTTCTGCACGAACCGCAGCGATGATCTCCGGGGTGAGCAGTGCCGTGGGCGTACCCACTGCATGTCCGCGAGCTCGCAGCAGCGCCTGCAGTTCGCGTCGCTCGTCGCGTGAGAGGCCACCGTCGTCCGTGGGCCATGGCGTGGCGAACGTCGCCGCCTTTCCGTCGAGCCGATCGGCGAGGTGCGCGACCGCGAGGGCGTAGGCGATCGCGGCGTTGTAGCGGAGGATCGCCTCGAAGTTGTGCGTCACGAGGAAGAGCGGCCCCTCGGGCGTGGTGGGCACGAGCAGCCCGGCACGCGTGGTCGGCGGGAGTGCACGCGTCGCGAGCGGCGAGCCATCCACGCGACGCACCCCAGCGCGCGCCCACTGCGCAAGCGTCCGCCGATCGCGACGCCCCTTCGCCGGCAGGGTGAATGCGCGCGGCAGCATCACCTCGATCCCCCACGGCACACCGGGCACCCATCCCGCGCCGCGCAGGTAGCGCGCGGCCGACGCGAGCGCATCGCCGACATGACCGATGAGATCGCGCCGTCCGTCCCCATCGAGATCGACTGCGCGCGACTCGAACGAGCGCGGCATGAACTGCACCTGCCCGAACGCACCGGCCCACGACCCCAGGAACTGGTCCGATGTGATGTCGCCCCGCTCGAGAATGCGGAGCGCTGCATAGAGCTCCTCGCGGAAGTAGCGCTGTCGTCGGCCCACGCAGGCCAGCGTCGCAACGGAGCGCACCACGGAGAATCGCCCGCTCCCGCTGCCGAAGTTGCTCTCGATCCCCCAGATCGCAGCGAGCACTGACGCGGGGACGTTGAACCGCGCGACCACCGAATCGATCGCCGAGCGATGCGTGCGCATGGCGGTCTGTCCGTCGCGCACGCGTTCGTCATCGGTCATCACCGCGAGGTAGTCCCACAGCGCTAGCCGGAACTCCGGTTGTGCATCGAGCTGCGCGAGCACTGTACTGTCGGCAGTGAGCTCGCGCACCATCGCCCACGTGTCTGGAGCGAGGCGTGCGCCCTGTGGCGTACGCTGCAGCGAGTCGACGCAGGTGGCGAGCGGCAGTTGCGCCGCAACGACGCGGGGAGCACCGAGCAGGGTAGCAAGGAGCATCGCGGCGACGCCGCCGGTTCGGCGAACGTTCGCCAGAATGGTCATCGTCGATGGACGATATCGCCCGTGCCGGATCGCGCCATCCCCGCTTGCGAGCGACGCGTACGGACAGCAAGTCTACGAGTCACCGTGCGTTCTTCTGTACTCCTTGGCGGAGTGTGGTCACATGCGAGTCGGCATCCTCGGTGCATCGTCCGTCGCCAGGACACTTGGCGCGGGCTTCACGACACACGGGCATCAGGTGATGCTCGGCACGCGGTCACCGGAGACGCTCGCGGAGTGGCGTGCCGGGCATCCGGCCGTGGCGGTGGGCAGTTCCGCCGAGGCGGCGGCATTCGGGGACATCGTGGTGCTCGCCGTGCGCGGCTCGGCCGCCAGTGCGGCACTGCACAACGCGGGTGCGGCCAACCTCGCGGGCAAGCCCGTGTTGGATGCGACGAATCCCATCAGTGACACCACGGGGCCGGTGGATGGCGTGCTGTCGTTTTTCACGGGCCCCAACGAGTCGCTCATGGAGCGACTGCAGATGGAGTTTCCCGCCACGCACTTCGTGAAGGTGTTCAACTCGGTGGGTGCGCATCTGATGGTCAACCCCGCATTGCCCGGTGGACCGCCAACGATGTTCATCTGTGGCAATGATGCGTCGGCGAAGGGCGTCACGACCGAGATCCTCACGCAGTTCGGCTGGGAGACGCTCGACCTGGGGACAGCCGTCGCGGCGCGCGCGATCGAACCGTTGTGCATGCTGTGGTGCATTCCCGGTTTTCGCGAGAACAGGTGGGGGCATGCGTTCAAGCTGTTGGGGACGTAGGCTGGTGAGCGAGTGCCCGCGGAGCGAGCCATGACCAAGAACGACCGGGCGGAGTCCGCACGGGATACGCTGCGGGATGTACAGGATGAACTGCGCGCCGCGCTCGCCAACGGCATCTATGCCACCATGGACGATGCGCAGACGGCGATGCATCGCGTCACCGAGGCGTACAATGCGCGGCCACAGGCTGAGCTGAACGGCCTCTCGCCCAACCAGGCGTTTGCGCTCTTCCACGCGGACTGGATGCCTGGGAGCGCCATCGACCTCGACGAGACCACGCCGCTCGCCGAGCTGGATGGGGCAACGCTGCTGCACGATGCGCGTGCGCTCATGCGACTCGTTGGCGATGGGGTCAAGGCGACGGCGACGGGTAACCTCTCGCGCGCGACGGTGGCGGCGTTTCTGGCCGATCTCCCCGTGCGGGGCGGGAACACCGAGCTCGAGGCGATCACGACGTACGGTATGGCGCTCCGCAATGAGCTCGATGTCTGGCCACTGCATCACGCGCGCGTCGTGCTGCAGCTCGCCGGATTCCTCGCGCGGCGCAAAGGGGTGTTTCACGTCACGAAGCGCGGCGCGATGCTTGCGCGCGACGGGCACGCCGGCGAGCTGTGGACGCACCTGCTGCGTGCACAGTTCAAGAAGATGAATCTCGCGTACCTTGACCGCATGGGACCGGCACCGGTCGTGCAGCATGCCGTCGGCTTTGCGCTGTATCAGTTCTCTCGCGCTGATGCGACGTGGCGTCGTGCCGAGGAGTGGCTCGAACGGTTGCTGCCCTCGACGATGCGTGACGAGTTGCCGACGCACGCCTTGTGGGACCCGGGGCCGTTGCTGATCGAGCGACGCGTCCTGTATCCGCTGCGCGTCTTCGGGCTCGCGGAGTACGAAGAGCGACCAGCCCCGCCGGGGCAGTACGGGCCGCAGCGATTCTACCGGCCCTCGCGGTTGCTCACGGAGCGGGTGCGGTTTCGGGTGTGAGGCCGCGCGGCGCCACGCGCGACACACATTCGCAGCAACGTGGCCATCGGCTGACGACGTGTCGTGCGGCGGACCGACGAGCGCTATGCACCGAGCGTCTGCACGTGTTGCTCCTGCACCCATGCCACCAGTGCGGCCAGCACATCGAGAGAGTCGCCGCGTTCGGTGAGAAAGGCCTGACCGCCGATCTGGTGAGCGACTGATCGGAAGAAGAGCGGATGGCGTTCGAAGAGCTGTCGAAGCTTCACGTCGAACGCGTAGTCGCTCAGGGCACGCGTTGGCGGGTCGTGGATCCAGGTGAGCAGATCGACGATGAGCGTGAACCAGTGATGCCATCCGAACCATCGCGGTCGTTCTGGCAGTCGGAGGAGGGAGGCCCACTCGGAGTAGTTCACCGCGAACGCCGAGGGCTTCCCGCGGGACTCGACCAGAAAGCCGGCGCTGGCAAGGTCCGTTGCTGCGGCTCGCGATCCGACCAGCGTGTACGCGAGTGCATCGGCGATCTCTCGCACGGTCAGCACCCCGTCCGTTCCGAGGGCGAGCGTCAACACATCGGCCTTGAGGCCGACGCCCATCGCGGTGCGCAGACGAAGGAGCAACGCGGCAGCGTGATGCAGCGCCGGCGCGGTGGCGCGCGGGATCGCTGGCAGCTGTGGCGCGCGCTCCGCGTCGTCATCGCCGTCGCCCAAACTCTGCCACCGGGGATGACGCGACAGTGCACGCGCCTCTTGCGAGAACTCCGCAATGCGCTGGTGTAGGGCCGACGGATAGCGGGAGCGCAGGTTCTTGAGTCGCTGTACGCTCAGCAACGGCGCGTTTTCCGACACCCAACTGGCGAGTACCTCCCGCAGCCGCGGCTCGCGATCGCGCAGGAAGAGCGAGACGAGCACGAGCGCCTCGGGATCCACGATCGGTGTCCACGCGCCCCGAGCTGCCGCAGAGCCGCCAATCGCTCGCCATTGGCTCCATGCCACGCGAGTCGTCAGGGTTTCGAGCTCAGTCGCCGCTGCTGCGGCGCGTGCGCGCGACATGCGCAATGACTCGATCGAGGACGTCATGGAAGATGGTGCTGGCGTTGACGGTGCGCGCCCACGTCGCCGCGCGGTGGAGTTCGTCATCCGTGGGCTCGAGGGCCACGAGGTCGCGGAAGTGGCGACTATCCGAGGTGGGTTGGTCGGCGGCGGCCTCGAGCTTGAAGAAGATGAGATCGAGGCGGTGCGCGAGGCCGACATCGAGCCCGGCGTAGCGTCGCCACTCGATGCGATCAGCGAATCCTGGTGGCAGTCCGATGTCCCATTGGTTTGCAGGACCTCTGTTCATCCAGTCCGATGGCAAGCCAAAGTCGCGCGCTACTTGGGCGATGGCGGTTGCAAGTGCGCGGGGGAGCGGGTCGGGCGGTCTGAAGAGCGAGGTTGCGTCGCCATCCGTCGTGCCGAATGCGACCACGTCCACATCTCGCGTCGCCCGATCGATCACGCCATGCAAGAGCAGGGCAGCGCCCCCGATGAGGACGACGCCAACGCGCTCGCCGTCGGCGTCGAGGAGTTCGCCGACGGCTTGGAGTGCACGGTCTATGTCGCCGTCTCTCAGCACGCGCTCGATCGTGTCGGTGTAGAACCACCACGTTGAGGAAAAGATAATACAGTGTTTACTACAAGACAACACCAGACTCCTGCATCCGAATGCTCAGGAAGGCCCGCCAACTGAAAACCTCCTCTGGTCGGCCTTTCAAGAAACACCGAGGGCATCGGTGATCTGACGCACGTATCACCGACATGCCGGGTTGACATCCCCCCCCACTCGGCCCGTTACGCTGTCGGCTGATTCGTGCCGACGCGGGCACGCCTCGCACCGACGGCATCAACGAGAGGCCCGCGCATGGCACGTGGACGGCAGCGGTGGTTCCGGTGGACAGTCGTGTGGGTCACCTGCGCAGGGGGCATGTTTGCGGCCTGTCGCGACCAGGTGCCGATGGCGCCGGGCACTCCGGTCGAGCCGCCGCGGCCGGCGGAATCGGTTCCAGTTTCGGTCGCTCCGTTGTCGTCAACCACGGGCAGCATCACGCAGATCGACCCGTTTACCTACCCGCGCTATCCGGAACGCTGGAGCGCCGGGCTCGATGGCAGCAATGGGAGCGAAGGCGCGCGCGGCAGCTTCACGTCGGTGATTTTCACGCAACCCGAGCGCGTGTATCTCGACACCGCGCTCGTGCAGGCCCGCGTGACTGGCATTCGCCAGCGCTTCTACGCGCAGATTCCCGCGTGGAACAGCCGACCGACGCCCATCGGCGGACAAGCGTGGATGCCACAAGATGCAGCCGGCGACTGGATCAACTCATCGGGGTGTCAGGGCAACATCCAGCTCGAAGGCATGGTGGGCGGACAGCCGTTCGGCGGGGCGGCGTTCTTCTGCATTCGCAACCGGCCACTCGATGCCCCGCGGCAGAACCAGCTCGACACGACGGGCGTGATCTGGGGACAAACGCGCATTCGGCGCTTTGGCGGCTACGAGCTGAACATCCATCAATTCTGCGGGTGGAACAACTTCCCGCAGTGTTTCGACTACGCGGGTGCGCAGTCCATGACGGTGGTGCCCATTGCACGATCGTTGACCATCACGGCGGTGCCAAACACCGGCTTCGTGGCGGGGGACACGATCACGTTCACGGCGACGTCGCCGCATCCACGGACGGTGCGGCAGTGGCGATGGATTCCCGCCGATACCGGGCAACCGGTGCAGGTGCTGTCGCACTGCGGCACCAGCAACACATGCCGCGTGCGAATTCCGGGCGATGGGCTCTTGATCGTGCGCGCACGGGTCGTCCCCTGGGGGCAACTCAATCGGATCGAGACAGCGCACGCGCGGGTGACGGCGCCCAGGCCACGGTTGATCGTCGAAGTGGACGAGCGATCGGTTGGCGCGGGAGACACGGTACTCTTCACGCTGCGGTCGGAGCCGACGCGCCCGATCACTCAGCCGACCTGGAGCGCGGTGAGCGCACTAAGGGCGCCCGACGGGTTGCTTGGCTTTCGCGCTTCGCAGGTCGAAGAGGTCGGTGCACGCGCCGGGATGGCGATCAGCGGCTGCCAGCCGGGAAGTCCGTTCTGCGAGTGGCGCGTGATGTCGCCGATGCGGAAGCAGGTGGAGGCGCTGGTGAATGGCGTCGCTGTCGCGGGTGAGGCGCGAGTGGACACGGTGCCATGTCCGACAAAGGACCCGCTTATGGACGATCCCGTGGTGCGGGCTCTTCTGAAAGAGCTGTGGCGGTTGTCGCAACCCAATCCGCGCGAGTACCGGGGATACGTGTACGAGCACATCCCGAGTGGGGTAAGAACCTTCGCCATCGATTCGATGAACAGCCTCAACACGTGCACTTCATCCGAATTCACTATTCAGGATCCGCCCAATACTCGACGTATCGCGGGCGCGCACTCGCATCCATACGCGGTCGGCGACACAACGTGCCTAGGAGGAACATATCAGGCGCCACTGGGCCAGATCGGGAGTTTCCCCGACTGGCAGATCGCAGATGGCCAGGGCATACCGCAGCTCATTGTCGACTCAACAAGAATCGCAAGAATCTCTCCGGCGCCAATCGATACGACCTACACGGGCGTCGATCCGCAAGGAAATCAAGTGTCTATTCAAGGCCCGAAACAGTTCAACATGAAATCGAAGTATCGTGAGTGGCCGCGCAAGACAAACAAGTGCACCAGACCATGAGACCATACGCATACCTTCCTGCGCTTGCACTGGCGATATCGGTGCCCGTCGCCGCTGTTGACCAAGTGAACGCCAACCGCGGTTCTCGACCGCCGTCAACGGTATCGTTGCCAACGGATTCGTGCGCCATACTTACGGCGGGAGCGCTCAATGTGCTGCTCGACATCGGTCGCCAGATCGTTGCCGATTCGACGAGCGACCGATGGCGCACGCGGCTGGGAATACCGGCGGCGCCGGCAGACAGCGTCCGCCTAACCCCGCTCTCGGCGGTCACCTGCCAGCTCATTGCAACACGGTATCGTGACGCTCGACTGGCGCTGCAACCTGGGACAACGCAGGCGCTGATTCCCGTTGCCGTCATCAGTCTCGGGAACAAATACTATGTGGCAGATGGTAGAGTTCACGAACAGGGAATGTCGATTCACCAGGTAGCCATACTGGACTCGACGTTTGCAGTTCGGCGAATCGAGAGACTGCATCAGTAGCGCGTCTTGACTTGTCCGTCTCGGCGCCTCGAGACGAACGCAGCCGGTTCTGGCGGTTGTCTGCGCAAACGGGCAGTCGATTTACGAGACGCGGGGGGCGAACATAGCGACAACCGCGTAGGACAAACTCAGGCCGCTGAGGTCAGGACCGAATTGAAGATCCGTGTTGGTCCGCATCTCCATCATTGCGGACGGCACCCTGGCGGGAGGGCAGGGCAACGCTCGACGCGACAAAAGCATTCGAACTGTCAGTACGCCTTACAGCTATCCGTGCACGCCGAGCGACGGGCCTCGCCATCGTCGCCTTGCAACGCGCTACTCCGTTCACGACGCCAGTTTACCGAATCTCGATCGCATTCCCCGGCGGCTCCGCGCGCGGCATCACCGCCGCGCGCGCCTTCTCCAGTTGCTCGGCAATCGCATTCGGCCCCGTGCCGCCCTCCACTTCACGATGCGCGACGCTCGCCGCCGCGCCCAGCGCATCGCGCGCATCGGCACCAAACAGCGCGTGCGCCTTTGCAAATGCCTCCACCGGTAGCGCATCGAGCTCCACACCCGCCTCTTCCGCCTGCCGCACGAGCGACCCCACCGCGCCGTGCGACTCGCGGAACGTGGCCCCCTTGCGCACGAGATAGTCCGCCAGATCGGTCGCCATCATCCCGGCCGTCACCGCCGCACGCATGCGCGCACGATCGAACCGCAACTCGGCAAACGTCCCCGCCACCGCCGGCAACACGAGCAGCACGGTATCCACCGCGTCGAACAGTGCACGCTTGTCGTCCTGCAGATCCTTGTTGTAGCCGCTCGGCAGCCCCTTGAGCGTCCCGACGAGTGACACGAGGTCGCCGAGCGCACGCGCCGGAAAACCGCGCGCGATCTCGAGCGCGTCGGGATTGCGCTTCTGCGGCATCATGCTCGACCCGGTCGAGAACTTGTCGCCGAACTTGAGGAAGCCGAACTCGCTCGAGCCGTACACGATCCCGTCTTCGGCGATGCGCGAGACGTGCACGCCGATCATCGTCACCGTATAGAGCAGGTCAGCGATGAAGTCGCGGTCGCCCACCGCGTCGATGGAGTTGGGTGAGACGGCGTGAAAGCCGAGCGACTCCTTGAGCAGCACGCGCGAAACCGGAAACGCCGAACCCGCGATGGCGCCGGAGCCCAACGGCAACACGCTTGCCGCACGTTGTGCCTGCGCGAGTCGCTGCCGATCACGATCGAGCGCCCAGAAGTGCGAGAGCAGCCAATGCGCCGCACTCACCGGCTGTGCGCGCTGCAGGTGCGTGTAGGCGGGCATCAGCGCGTCGGCCATCTCGGTCGCCCGTGCGAGCAGCACCTCCTGCAGCAGTCGCACCGCATCGTCGAGCGCGCCGCACGCACTCATCGTCCACAAGCGCGTGGCCGTCGCCACCTGGTCGTTCCGACTGCGACCGGTGTGCAGCTTGGACGCGACCGACCCCGCCGCATCGTGCAGCAGGCGATCGATCATCGTGTGCACGTCTTCATCGGTCGCGATGGGAGACTCGCCCGCTGCAAAGCGCTCAGCGACTGCGTCGAGCCCCTTGGAGATGGCCTCCGACTCGTCGAGCGTGAGGACGCCCGCGTTCCAGAGCGCGAGTGCCCATGCCTTGGAGAGGCGGATGTCGTGCGGCCAGAGGCGGATGTCGGTGCCGATGGAGCGATTGAGCGCATCCATTTCAACGGCCGGGCCGCCGGCAAAGCGGCCGCCCCAGAGCTTGTGAACGCCCGATGCGGGCGTGGCGGCAGACGTCGGAGGAGTCATGGGCGGGGGCGGAAGCGCGTCAGCCGACGCGGCGGGAGCGGGCGGTGGACGGAGCGAGCGGGCGTGGCGTGGCGCGACGCACCGCCCCGCGCGCAAGCTCGCGGAGTTGCCGTTCGATGCGAAGCCGGGCCGCGTCGGTGCGACAGATCACGAGCACGGTGTCATCGCCGGCGATGGTACCGAGGATCTCGGGCCACCGTTCGGTGTCGAGCGCTTCGGCGATCGGCTGCGCGCTGCCGCGCAGTGTGCGAATGACGGAGAGCACGCCCGTCCCCTCGACGCTCGCGAAGAGCTGCGGGAGCAGCGCGGAGAGTGTGGGCTCGCCGGGCACGGCGGTCGCGCGCGGTGTCGGCTCGAGCAGCGCCCAGACGGCGCCCGTCTCTCCGGCCACACGGGCGAGGCCGAGCTCCGAGATATCGCGCGAGAGCGTGGACTGCGTGACGTCGAAGCCCCGCTCGGCGAGCAGGGCGCGCAGCTCTTCCTGGCTGGCGACCTGGTGCTGCTGCACGAGGGTGCGGATGGCCTGGTGTCGTCGGGTCTTGGCGGGCGACATGCGGACGGTCGGGAGGGCGTCACGAGCCCCTCGTCGGCATTGACAGGGGGGCACTGCATCAATATGCATTCATGGTGCATAAAATTCCAGTCGGCGTGCTCGGCGCCTCGGGGTACGCGGGGCGCGAGCTCTGCGCCCTCATTGCCGACCATCCCGGGCTCTCGCTGGCCTTCGCCACCGCCAATCAGCAACGCGGGGAGTCGCTGCGGCTGCCCGGTGGTCGCTCGATCACCTTCCTCGCCACCGATGACGCACCGCTCGGTGACGTCGCGCTCGTCTTCTGTGCGCTGCCGCACGGCGCATCGCTCGCGTGGGTCGCACGCGCGCGCGGGGCGGGGGCCAAGGTGGTGGATCTCTCGCACGACTTGCGCGCCGGCCGTGCCGCGCGGCTCGCGGCGACGGGCGAAGCCGCACACGAGGAGCTGCTCACGCCTGAACTCGCGGCGGCGCCCTTTGGTCTCCCCGAGTTCCATCGCGACGCGATTCGTGGCGCCAACGTGGTGGCCAATCCCGGCTGCTACGCCACGGCGATCCTCGCCGGCTTGGCACCGCTCGCCGCGCAGGGGCTGATCGCGACTGGCGCCGCCGTCACGGTTGCTGCGGCGAGCGGCGTCACCGGTGCGGGACTCACGCCGCGCATCGACCTCCTCCACGGCGAAGTCACGGAGAACTACTCGGCGTATGCCACGGGCAACACGCATCGCCATCTCTTCGAGGTGCGTGCGACACTCGATGCGGTCGCGCACGCCGCGGCGCGTGCGCATGTGACGAGCACGGGCGACGCGGTGATCGCCGGGCGCATTGGCACAGCCACGGTGGAGCGCACGCCGCACGCGGATTTCGACGTGCTGTTCACACCGCATCTGTTGCCGGTCGCGCGTGGCATTCTTGCGACGATGACTGTCCCGTTGGTGGAGCCGCTCACCGATCCGCTCGCGCCGTTTCATGCGATGTACGAGGGCGAGCCGTTCGTCGAGGTCGCCGCGACGGCGCCCACGCTGCGCGACGTACAGCGTCGCAACGTCGTGCGCGTCTCGGCGATGACGCCGAAGGGTGTGCGTCAGCCGACGCTGCAGCTCTTCACCGCGCTCGACAATCTCGTGAAGGGCGCCGCGGGGCAGGCGGTGCAGAACGCCAACCTCATGCTCGGCTTGGCCGAGACGGACGGGCTGCCGCGGTGAGCGGCGTGGTGGTGGTGAAGCTCGGTGGACGGGCGCAGGCGGATCCGGCACTGCCCGCGGCGCTGGCCAGTGTGTGGCAGGCGACCGGCGGCCAGCTCGTGATCGTGCATGGCGGCGGCGATCAGGTGAGCACGTGGCAGCGCCTGCGCGGCGATGAGCCGGTGTTCGTGGGTGGGCGGCGTGTCACGCACGCCAAGGACATCGAGCTCATTCGCATGGTGCTCTCCGGCAGCGTCAACAAGACGCTCGTTGGCGCGCTGCGTGTGGCGGGAGTGAATGCGGTGGGGCTCTCGGGTGAAGACGGGGCGATGTTGCGTGCGGCGCCCGTGGATCCGGCGCAGTTCGGTCGCGTGGGTGCGCCGGCGGACATAGATGCGCGCCTGCTGCGCACGCTACTCGACGGCGGCTGGTGCCCGGTGTTGTCGCCTGTGGGTGTCTCGACCGATACGTCGGACCCCGACGCGCTCAACGTCAATGGCGATGATGCAGCCGCCGCGATCGCCGTGGCGATGCATGCGGACGAGCTCTTCTTTCTCGCAGACGTACCGGCCGTGCTCGATGCGGACAAGGCACCGATTGCGACGATCGCACGCGACGAATGCCAGTCCTACATCGATCGCGGCATCGCCGTCGGTGGCATGGCCGCCAAACTCGAGGCGGCCGGTGTGGCAATCGACGGGGGCGTGAGTGTCGTCCGTATCGGCGATCGCGATGCGCTCGTGCATCGCCGAGGCACCGCAATCGTCCCGTCGCTCTCCGTCGCGCGCTGAGCGCGCGGCGCACTCTGCAGCAGCGCGTCGCATTTGCGATGCGTCGTCCCCATTCCTCCGGATCGTTCGATGGCCAGCACGCTTGCTCCCGAGACCGCCGCCACGCCCACCGCGCCCGCAACCGGGCTGCTTGGCACGTACAAGCGCGCGCCGGCGCTCTTCGTCTCCGGCTGTGGCTGCGAACTGGTCGATGATGCCGGCAAGGTCTACATCGACTTCTGCGCCGGCATCGCCACCAACGCGCTCGGCTACGCCGACCCGGGGCTCGCGGCGACGATCACGCAATCACTCGCCTCGGGGCTCATTCATCTCTCGAACCTCTATCGCAACGCGCCGGGTGAAGCGCTCGCGAACTGGCTCGTCGAACGCTCGTTCGCGTCGAACGTGTTCTTCTCCAATAGTGGCGCGGAGGCCAACGAAGGCGCGTTCAAGTTCGCGCGAAAGTGGGCGCGCTCGTTCGGACCGGTGGAGAAGTGCGAGATCATTTCGGTGCGTGGTGCGTTTCACGGGCGCCTCGGCATGACGCTCGCCGCCACCGATCGCGCGCAGTATCGCACGCCGTTCCTCCCGCTCGCCGGCGGCATCTCGATCGCGGAGCGTGATCTCGACGATCTCGCCGCAACGATGGACCCCGATCGCGTGGCCGCGGTGATCGTCGAGCCCATTCAGGGCGAAGGTGGTGTGCGACCGATGCCGCGCGAATTCCTCGAAGGGTTGCGTGCGCTGTGCACCGAGCGGCGCGTGGCACTCATTTTCGATGAGATCCAGTGCGGGCTCGGGCGTACGGGGCACTTCTTTGCGTACGAATGGGCGGGCGTTGTCCCCGACATGGTGACACTGGCCAAGCCGCTGGCGGGCGGACTGCCGATGGGCGCGATTCTTGTGTCGGCACCGATCGCCGCGACCATCGCGCCGGGCGATCATGGCACGACGTACGGTGGTGGCCCGCTGGTGGCGAGCGCGGCGCAGTATGTGCTCGGTCGGTTGAGCGACCCGGCGATGCTCGCGCACGTGCGCGAGGTGGGTGCCTGGTTGGGCGACGAGCTGCGCGCAATCGGCGCGCGCACCGGTGCCCTGCGCGAAGTGCGTGGCACCGGCTTCATGTGGGGGATCGATACGCACGAGCCCGCGGCCGCGGTGGTGGGGCGCGCGTTCAGTGGTGGCTTGCTGCTCGTGGGGGCCGGGGAGCACACGATCCGCGTGATTCCGCCGTTGGTGGCGGATCGTGAGGTGCTCTCGCGCGGGCTCGCGCGGTTGGAGGCGGCGCTCACCGCGGGGTGAGCAGCCGACATCGACGCGTGTCGCACGCTGCGACGCGCGTGCAGTCGGAACGCATTCGCTGCGTATCGTGAGCACCATGCGGTGACGCGCGCCGCGCACGAACGGGTAGTGCGAGCATGAGAAGACACCTGTCGCTGCTCCTCATGCTCGCGCTCGCCGCGGCGTGCACTCACGCCACCGCGATCGACAGCACGCCACCCCGCACGACCGACGTGCAGACCAGCGACGGTCGCGTGCAGATCAGCGTCGCCCGCGGCGCCATCACCGTGCGCAACACCGCCCCGCACACCATCGCGATCCGCCTCGTCGAGTTCGAGGCCTCCACGCGCGTGCGCCTTGCGCCATGCACGGTTGCGACCTGCGCGACGGTGCCCCCAGGCGAACGACGCGCATTCCCCGCGACCGACGCCATCGGCTGGTCGGCCAACGCGCGCGACGTGGTGGTGCACGTCTGGACGATGAAGCCCGGCCCCGACGGCACCTTGGTCGCCGACCAGCTCGAGACCGTGATGATCCGCCCCGGCGCGTAGCAATCGGACGCACGACCGAACAGCGCCCAAAACCTGTGACGCCGCTCCGCGCTGCGGGGTACGGCTCTCAAACCCCCACGATGCCGTGGTGCCCCCAACATGACGCGACTCCTTCCTGCCCTCCTTGCCGTGCTGACGCTCGCGACCGCCTGTGGCGACTCGCGCGCGACGACGGACCCTGATCCGGCGCCCACCCAGGCGCCAGGCGGACTCGCGGCCGGCACGCTCGACGCGCGACTCGTCAGCGGCACGCTCATCCTGCGCAACACGACCGCACAGGTCGTGTCCTATCGCCTCTTCGAAGCGGAGACGATCACGCGCGCGCTCTTTCCGGTGTGCACCATCGAGTCGTGCCCCACGCTCCGGCAGGGCGAGGAGGCGCGCGTACCCCTCACGAATGTGGTGGGGTGGCACCCGCAGGCTCGTGAAGTCATCGTCCCGTTCTGGCGCATGATTCCGGGGCGCGATGGTCAGTTGATTCCCAGCCTTCCCGGAGAAACCGCGCGCGCGACCCTCTAACGCGTGGATGCCCTGGACCCCGGCCTGATCGCCCGTGCTGTCGACGGCGACCGTCAGGCGTTCGCCGAACTGGTCGAACGTCTGCACCCGCGCGCGCTGCGCTTTGCGCATCGCATGCTCGGCGACTCGCCAGACGCGGACGATGCCGTGCAGGACACCTTCATTCGCGTGTGGAAAGCGCTGCCGCGCTTTCGGGTGGGCTCACCATTCGACCCGTGGTTCTTCAAGATCCTCGGCAACCGCTGTCGCACCGCACTCGAGAAGCGGCGACGCGACATGACCGAGACGCTCGAACCGGAGCTGGCCGCGGAAGCGGCCGCGCCCGATCCGTACCAGCTCGACGATGTGCATCGCGTGCTCGCCCGACTGCCGGCAGAGCAGCGCGAGGCCTTTCTGCTCTATCACGTGGAAGGACTGTCGTACGAAGAGATTGCGCAGGTCACGGGCGCCGGCCTCTCGGCGCTCCGCATGCGCGTGAAACGCGCCATGGATACCCTGCGCGCCCGTTTGGTGGAGGTCACGCATGCGTGACGAAGTGATGCACGACCCCGTGTTGCGCCCGCTCGTGGAGACGGCGCGGCAACTGCCCGATCGCAACCCCGCGCTCGTCGCACGCATTCTCGCGGCGACGGCCACGCCGGTGCGTCGCCCGTGGTGGCAGCGCTGGACGGTGCCCGCGTTCGCGATGGCGACGCTGGCTGCGACGATCATGGTCTGGCGTCGCGAGGCGGCGACGCCGATGGTGCCCGCCGTC
Source organism: Gemmatimonadaceae bacterium (assembly GCA_025453745.1). Taxonomy (GTDB): domain Bacteria; phylum Gemmatimonadota; class Gemmatimonadetes; order Gemmatimonadales; family Gemmatimonadaceae; genus JALOPS01. Next base: position 21,630 of record JALOPS010000003.1, on the reverse strand, counting down.
GCGACGAGTGGAACAGACTCGGTGCAGCCGACGCGCGTGGCGCCCGCATCACCGGTCGCGCCAGTGGCATCGGGCGACGGCGTGCTGCCCGCCACGGTACCCGTGCGCTTTGCGTTCGACGCCGCAGCGGCCACGACCGTGCACCTGGTCGGTGACTTCAACGGGTGGGACGCCACCGCTACGCCCATGCAGCGCGCTGGCGACGGGCGCTGGGTGAGCGATGTCGCGCTTGCGCCCGGCCGCCACGTGTACGCGTTTGTCGTCGATGGCACGCAGTGGCTCACCGATCCGCACGCGCCGCGCGCGAGCGATGATGACTTCGGGCAGGGTGGCTCGGTGCTGATGGTGCGCGTGCCATGATCACGCTGTTGCTGGCGCTGACGATGGGCACCGGTCAGCCCGATCCGCTCCTGGGCGTACGCGATCCGCAACTGCGCACGCTGGCGCAGACGGAGCTGCGCGCCGCCGTGCAAAAGGGACTGCCCACCGCTCCGCTCATCGCCAAGACGCTCGAAGGGCAGCTCAAGCAGGCGCCGGCTCCACGCATCGCGATGGCGCTCAAGGCCCTCACCGCGCGCATGGAGCTCGTCAAAACGAAACTCGGCAGCGCGACCGAACCGGAACTCGTCGCCGGTGCCGATGCGCTCGCGGCGGGCGTCTCGCCCGATGCACTGGCGGCGCTGCGTCGCATGTGGCCCGAGCGATCGATCGCGCTCCCCATCGGCGTACTCACCGAACTCGTCACGCGCGGCGTGGAGCCCAAGCTCGCGACGCGTGAAGTGATCAACCTGCTCAACCGCCGTGCGACGCCGCAGCAGTTGATTCAACTCGGCTACGACGTCAGCAACGATGTGCGCCGTGGCCAGGGCGCGCATGCCGCGCTCGATGTGCGCGTGCGCGGTCTGATGGGATCGCTGCTGCCGGCGCCGGCAGGATCGACGGCCATACCGGCGCGTCCGTAGCGTGTGATTCGCCGGCTGCTCGCGTGTGTCGTGGGTTCCTGCGCGTCGCTCGGCGCGCAGGAGGGGACGCTTGCGATCGAGCTCGGCAGCGCACGCGTGCAACAGGTGGAGTCCCCATCACGACCGGCCACCATCGGTTCCCTCCGCGCGCGGCTTGGCGGAACGTGGTGGCTCCTGGGCGGCGACGTGACCGGCACATTGGCCGACAGCGTGGGCGCACGGCAGTTCGTTGGCCTGGCCAGCGTGATGCCGAGCGCGTGGCTGCGCACCGAAACCGCGTTCAGCAGCACACGCGTGGAGTTCGAGCGGCAGGGGCTGGGCTTCACGCAGAGCGCCACCGTGCGGCAGCATGTGCAGTGGGGCGCGCGCGCCGGTGCCTGGCTGCAGGGCGACCGCGCCACCACCGAACGGTTGCGCAGCTCGTTCCTCTCGGATGCGCTGGGCGGTGTGGCGTGGACCCAGCTCGGGCGCGTCCAGCTCTGGAGCGGTTGGCAGCGCGCGTGGTCGACCGACGGGCCCGTGCTCTTCGGGCCACAGAGCTTGCGCATCGCACCGGGACGGCCGATCCGCTACGACGACTGGTCTGCCGGTGTCGTGGCACAACTGCCGCGCGTCGACGTGATCGTGAGTGCGCGGCGTCGCGACGGCGTACCGCCCATCGCGCCCGACGGTGCGGCGGTGCGCACGGCGGCCGATGCGCGCGTGATCGTCACGCTCGCCTCGATGCTCTCCGCCGAAGCCAGCCACGGGGTCTCGCTCGCCGACCCGTTGCGTGGTGCGCCCGAGGCACGCGTGACGTCGCTGTTGTTGCGCGTACAGCGCAGCGGGCGTGGCGCACGCGCCGTGACGTGGCAGGCGGTGGACGGCGGCGCCGAGGTCGTGGTGCGCGTACGTGGCGGCACCGCTGCCGAACTGACGGGAAGTTTTGCCGATTGGGAGCCACGCGCGATGACGCGCGACGGGCGCGGATACATGCTGCGACTCCGCCTGCCGAGTGGTACCCATCGCCTGGCCGTCCGGCGCGATGGTGGAGCCTGGAAGGCGCCGGACGGACTCCCGCGCGTCACCGATGAATTCGGTGGCGAGTCGGGACTGCTGGTGATTCCGTAGCGTTGGCGCGGGGCCGACGCCGACGCGATCAGAACACGACGCCGAAGGAGATCGGCACCACGCGCAGCGAGCTGAGTTCGCGCGCGACGCCATCGGCGCCAAAGAGATTGCTGATGCGCGCTTCGACGAAGGCGTCGGCACCGGCAAACGCGAAGGTGAAGCCCGCGCCGCCGTCGAGCGCGAAGCGCACCTTGTCGACGCTGTTGCCGGAGCGCAGATCGGCGAACGTCTGCCGGACGTTGAAGGCGCCCGCGCCGCCGATCACGTAGGGCCGCACGCTCGAGCCCTTCGCCAGTTCGTAACGCACCTGCGCGAGTCCACCGAGCAGTTGTGTGCCGTCGACGAGCGCCTGCTGCGTAGGAATGCCGCTGCCGACCGGCGTCGGCGGGAGCGTCAGGCTCGCGCCATCCTTGCCGGCGAAGCGCGAGTAGAGGGCGCCCAATCGAAAGGTGGTCGGCCAGTTGGCAGGCGCGATCTGCAGGAAGCCCTGCACGGCAGCGCCGGCGTTGGCATAGTCGGCGATGTCGCCGATGGGCACGGCGGCGCCGCCGGAAAACCCGATGCGGACGAGCCGCTCGCGGTTCTGCGCCTCCGCCGTGGGCGCGAGCACTGTCGAGAGGACACCACACGCGATCAGCGTCATGGTGCTGCGAACGACCGAACGGACCATCGGACCACACTCCGACTGAGGGGGAGTCGCCGCGTCACCGTGCGCGCGCGACCAGCAGGGACGATAACGCCCGCGCGGAAGCTTGTGACCACCCCATGACCCTCGGCGCGATGGCGCTCACGTCGGGGTCCCGTAGCTTTGCGCCCATGATCGCCGCCCTCCCGCGCGCATCGCGTCGTGCGCCTCGTTGCATCCGCCACGCCGAACGTCGGCTGGCCGTCCTCATCGGCACGGTCGTGGGTACCATGACGTGCGTGTCGCTGCGAGCGCCGCTGCTCGCGCAGTCGCGCCCGGCGTCCCCCACGGTCGCGCCACCCGCGCTCGTCGTGCTCTTCACGGTGGACCAGCTCCGCCCGGACTACTTCGACCGCTTTGGCGTGCAGCTCACCGGCGGGCTCGGACGCCTGGCGCGCGGTGGTGCCTTCTTCACCGACGCGCACCACGATCACGCCACGTCCGAGACGGCGCCGGGGCATGCGACCACTCTTGCCGGTCGCTTTCCCTCGCATACCGGCATTGTGCGCAACAACGCCGGCGTGCTCGATCCGCAGGCACCGTTGCTCGGTGGCGGCGGGCAGGGCGCGTCACCGTTCCGCTTTCGTGGCTCGGCGTTGATCGACTGGATGCGGACGCGCGACCCGCTCGCGCGTGCGCTCTCGGTCTCACGCAAGGATCGGGGCGCGATCCTGCCGCTCGGGCGCGCGAAGCAGTCGATCTATTGGTACGCCAACGACGGACGCTTCACCACCAGCACGTACTACGCCGATACGCTGCCGACCTGGGTGCAGCGCTTCAATGCACTGCGCATTCCGCACCGCTCGGCGGGACAGACGTGGTCGCTGCTGCTCCCTGCATCGGCGTATCCCGAGCCGGACAGCGTTCCTGTCGAATACCAAGGGAGGGACTTCACCTTTCCGCATGTTGCCGCACAAGACACCGCCGAGGCGGCACGCACGTACACGGACTTCCCATGGATGGACGAGCTGACGCTGCGCTTCGCACTCGCGGGCGTCGACGCGCTCACGCTCGGGCGCATGGGACACACGGACCTGCTGGCCGTATCGCTTTCGACGACGGACGCGATCGGGCACCGCTTCGGGCCGGATTCGCGCGAGCTGCACGATCAGGTGGTGCGACTCGATCGGGCGATGGGCGCGTTTCTCGACAGTCTCTTTACGCGCGTCGACTCCACGCGGGTGCTCATCGCACTCACGGCCGACCATGGTGTGGCCCCCTTTCCCGAACTGCACTTTGCCGGCAGCGACCCGGAGCGCGGTCGCACCAACGTCGTGCCCACGATCAGCGCAGCGCGTTCGGCGCTGCTCGCGCTCGGTGTCACCGACACGCTCGACTTCGAAAGCGGCATGGTGCTGCTCGACCGTGCAGCGGTCGCACGTGTGGGGCCCAAGGCCACGGCAGTCGTGACGCGGTTACTCGCGGACCTCGCGAAACTGCCCGGCGTCTGGCGCGTCGATCGCGCCGAGCGACTGCCGGCGATGGCGGCGCGCGGCGACAAGATCGCGCGTCGGTGGCTGCACAGCATGCCGGCCGACTTGCCCGTGATCGCCACGGTGACGCTGCAGCCGTATGGCTATTGGGCGCAGACGCGCTACGCGACGCACGGCTCGCCACACGACTATGACACGCGCGTGCCGCTGCTCTTCTGGGGAGTCCCGTTCACGAGCGGGCGATTCGGCGGCTATGTCCGCACCGTCGATCTGGCCCCCACGCTGGCCGCAGTGCTCGGCGTGCCGCCGACCGAGCCTCTCGACGGCGTCGTGCTGCGCCGCGCGATCCGGTAGCACGCGGCATGGTGAGGCGACGCGCAACGCGTCGCCCCACGCCATGCCCTACCGCAACGGGTACTGCGCGTCGCCGACGCTCTTGCCGTTGACGGAGAGCGTCTTGACCGACCCATCACACCGCCCGTCGACAATCGCCATCGCACCGGGCGTGCGCGCGACAAAGGCGCACACGGCGTCGGCGTCGGAAAACCCGCGCGGTGGTTGCACCGGCGTACCCGCGAACACGATGCGGATCCAATGGCGCCGGAACTGATCGTCATCCATGCCGGTGACGGTGCGCACGTAGCGCACGCGCGCCGGCCCCTGCTCGGCGAGTACGGCGCGCTGCCCGCTGACGAGCGCGGAGTACTCGCCACGATAGAGGCGGCCGAGGTCGCGCACCGAGATGTCGGACTCGGGGTAGCTCGGGTGCGCGATCACGCGCAGTTGTGCGGACAGGGCGGCAGGCATGGCGAGCGCGACGCAGAGCGCGCCGAGTTGCAGCCACCGCGGCGGAGCGGTGCGCTCGAGGGTCATCCTGGGCATCGGCATCAGAAGTTGAACTGAATGCCGGCCTGCAGGAGGCGCGAGCGCGATGGGGGGAACTGCCGAGTCATGATGCCACCGATCAACGCCGACGTCCCCGGCCGCGAGAAGCGCCAGCCGTCCACATCGTGCACGGAGAGCTTGGCGACGATATCGGGCGAGAACCAGTAGTTGAGTCCCAGCGCCACGTCCCGATGCCGGTCGAGTGTGTTCGGCAGCAGTTGGCCGAGGTTCGGCGGCAGCATCTGCGTGGGAGGCACGGTCGCCCCCGGCGGGGGGGCGATCGGAGACATCGCGCCGGGTGGCAGCGTGGACGCCGGGGACAGCGGTACGTCGATCTCAAACGTCTCGCGCAGCATGTCGTACTGCGCGGCGATCTGCCACTGCTTCGTGAGAAACCACGCGGCCTGCGCGTAGCCCGCGCGCGTGCGAATGAAGCCTTGGGCGCGCAGCAACGCGTACTCACTGCGGAGCCAGAGCCGGCTGTTGACGTACTCGAGCTGCACCGACCCCTGACGTCCCGTCACGCCGATCGGACAGGTGAGGATGGTACCGTTGCCCGGACAGGTGAAGAAGCTGGGCGCCGCGCCGGAGAAGCCGATGAGCAGGCCCGGCACAGGGGGCCGCACGAAGACGCGCCCTCCGATCGAGCGCGTGATGTTGACGTCGATGTCCCCCGTGGGCGCACCGGGAATGAGCGCGCCGCGCGGCGACGAGTAGCGGAACGTGCCGCCGCTGACGTTGGCGGCCACGCCAAGCTGCCAGTCGCCGAGATAGGCGGTGCCGTTGACACCGATGCCCGTGTAGCTCGTGAACGCGTTGCCCGTACCGCCATAGATCCCCTGCGGCAGTGACAAGAATGGGCGCAGCGTGCCAATATCGAATACTTCGCTGTAGAGATTGTTGGGGAACTTCACCTTGCCGAGCCGCAGGTCCCACGCTGGCGAGAGCCGATACGTCGCGAACAGATAGGTGATGTCCGTGCGCGGTGCCCCGAGGCCTTGTCCCTCTTCGCGCCAGTTGACCAGCGCTGACACGGCCAGCCGATCGCCGAAGGGAACGGTGGTGCGCAGCCCGAACTGCGAATTCTGGTACGAGCCGTCGGGCGTGCCGGCCTGATAGACACCACGGTTGGTGACGCCACCGGCCACGCTGCCGAGTCCACCGAAGGTGGCACCGGAGCCTTCACCGGACTGCGCGCTGAGGCGCACAGTCGCGGCAATGAGGAGGAACAGAGAACGCTTCATGACTGCGAGGTAAGAGGGGGACGCGAGCGGCATCAGGCCGCGCTCACGGCCACACGGGGAGAGGAGGTGGGAGTCGGTCGAAGCAGCCGCGGCTCGGCGAGTCGCCGCGCGGTGGCACTGATCTGCGATTCCGCCGAGAGAAACGCGTCGACGACGGTGGGATCGAACTGCGTGCCGGCGGCCCGGCGGATGTGCTCGATGGCGGCGTCGATCGGCCACGCCGCCTTGTACGAGCGCGCGGTCGTCAGCGCGTCGAAGACATCGGCCACCGAGACAATGCGTGCATCGAGCGGCGTCGCCTCGCCGACGAGGCCATCGGGATAGCCGCTGCCATCGAAACGCTCGTGATGGCGCAGGGCGATCTGCGCGGCCGCATCGAGGAGTGCGATGCCGCTGCCGGCGAGCAGGTCGTGGCCAATGCGTACGTGCTCCTGCATGATGCGTCGCTCGGCGGCGGTGAGGCTGCCGGGTTTGCGCAGAATGGCGTCCGGCACGCCGATCTTGCCCACGTCGTGCATGGGTGCGGCCAGCCAGAGCCGCTGCTGCGCGTCGGCCGGGAGCCCCAACTCCCGCGCGAGCACGCGCGAGTACTCGGCGATGCGCTGTACGTGCAGGCCCGTCTCTTCGTCGCGCTGCTCGGCGGCGCGCGAGAGCCGGAGCACGATCTCGCGCTCCCGTGCCGCGAGCATCGCGGTGGCGCGGGCCACCTCACGCTCCAGGTCGTCGGCGCGCTGTGCGAGGAGGCGACGGCTGGCGCTGACGGTGAGCATGTTCCGGGTGCGCAGCAACACCTCTTCCGCATCGATCGGCTTGGCCAGGAAGTCGCTGGCGCCCGCTTGCAATGCGGCGTGCCGGATCGCCCGATCGTCGTGCGCGGTGATCATGAGTGTCGGCACATCGACGCAGCGGGGGATGCTGCGGAGGATGCCAATGAGCTCGGTGCCGGTCATCTCCCCCATGTCGTGATCGGTGATCACCACATCGGGCAGATGATCGCCCAGCCAGGCGAGAAAGGCATCGGGGGTGCCGAAGTCGTGGCAGCGCACGGCACCCAGACGGGCGAGCACGCGGGTCAGCACCACGCGCACCATCGGATCGTCATCGACGATGGCGATCAGCGGGGTCGCGTCGGACGCGATGGCAAACTCACGCATCGACCAGCTCCCGCAGCGCGTCGACATGGCGTGCAACGTCGTCGACCAGTGACGTCAGCGCCGACGCGTCGGTCGATGATGGCACATGCTCGAGGCGAGCGGCCGCGTCGGCGATCTCGTTGGCACAGACGGTCGCGCTCGATCCCTTCAGGCGATGCGCGAGCTGCCGGATGCTCCGGTGGTCGTCGGCGGCGGCGGCGCGTCGCAGGTCGGTGACGATCTCGTCGGTGACGGCCACGAATCGACCGAGCAGCTCGCGCGCGAACTGTGCGTCGTCTTCGCCAATCTGCTCCTGCAGACGTTGCACGATCACGTCGAGTGGCGACGCGGTCGGCTCCGTCGGCACGGCGGCGATGCGCGGGGGCGTGCGCCGGTCGAGCCAGCGCGTACAGATCGCTGCCAGCTCCGCGCGCCGATACGGCTTGGCGAGATAGTCATCCATCCCGGCGGCGAGACATGCTTCGCGATCACCCTTGACCGCATTGGCCGTCAACGCGATGACCGGCAGCCGTGCGCCAGTGCCGTGCTCGCGTCGGCGCAGCTCGCGCGTGGCCTCGAAGCCGTCCATGATCGGCATCTGGCAGTCCATCAGCACCAGGTCCACCGATTGCGCGGCAAGGAGCGCGAGTGCCTGTGCGCCGTCTTCCGCGAGCAGCACCTCGTGCCCGAGCTCCCGCAGCATGTGCTGCGCGATCTCGCGATTGACCGGATGATCTTCCGCGACGAGGATGCGGCGCCCCGAGTGTGCATCGGCGGCGACGCTTTCGCGTGCGGGCGCGGGGACCGACGCGGCCGGTACGGCGACGGCCTCGAGGAGCGCCTGGCGGCGCACGGGGAGCGGCAGCATGCCAACCGCGCCGCGCGCGTCATCGAGCAGCACGGGCGAGTCGAGTGTGACGAGCAGCACGACGTGCACCGCGCCGACGGTTGCACGCACGCGCGCGAGCTGTTCGGCGACCGGGATGTTGCTCGCCGCCACCTCGAGCAGCACGGCGTCGACCGGCGACGCGCCGCCATATGCGGCCAGCGCATCGATCGACCCGTGCGCCTGCACCAGCGCGCCGGCGTCCGTCAGGTAGCGCGTGATCACGGTGCGCTGCGAACCCGCACGGTGCACGAGCAGTGCGCGACGCCCGAGCAACGGAAACGCGCCGCTCGTCGCGTGGCCTACGGGAGCGGAGACAAACGGAATCGTCACCGTGAAGCTGCTGCCACGATCGACGGCGCTCGTGACGGCAATGCGGCCGCCCATCAGCTCCACCAGCCCGCGACAAATGGAGAGCCCGAGCCCCGTGCCGCCAAAGCGGCGCGTCGTCGACACTTCGGCCTGCGTGAACGGCGAGAAGATGCGCGCTTGCGCGTCGGGGCTCATCCCCGGGCCAGAGTCATGCACTCCGAACGCGATGCCCGTGCCCGATGCGCCGGCAGCGTCCACGCGCACTTCGATGCGCACCTCCCCGGTCGCCGTGAACTTGACGGCGTTGCCACCCAGATTGAGCAGAATCTGCCGCAAACGCGTCGGATCGCCCATCACCGACGACGGGACGTCTGCCGCGATGTCGCAGACGAGGGAGAGCTGCTTGCGGTGCGCACGTTCGGCGAGCAGCGACGCGACGTCTTCCGCGACCGCGCGCGGATCGAACGCGACCTGCTCGAGCGTCAGCTTTCCCGCCTCGATCTTCGAGAAATCGAGGATGTCATCGATCAGCACGAGCAACGACTCGGCGGAGTCGCGCGCGGTGCGCGCAAAGGTCTGCTGCTTTCCCGAGAGCGACGTGCGCATGAGCAGATCGAGCATGCCGAGCACACCGGTCATCGGTGTGCGAAGTTCGTGGCTCATCGTCGCCAGAAAGAGCGACTTCGCGTGGGTCGCGCCGAGGGCGACGTCACGCGACTCGGCGAGCTCCACCGCTTGTGCGGTGAGCACGTCGAGCGACTCGCGAATGCGATTGGCCATCTGCCGGAACGCGCGTCCGAGCTCTGCCGTCTCGATCGATCCGCGGACGGGGATCTCGGGGATCGCGCCGTCGCGCAGGTTCACCGCCGCGTCGCGCAGCTCCTCGATGGGGCGGCTGATGCGGAAGGCGGTGACGAGCCCCACGAGTGCGGCCAGGAGGCTGATGCCAAGCACGGCCGCGATCGCCGTGCCCTGGTCGCGACGAATCGCCGCGTCGGCCGCCGCCATGGACACACCCAGATGCAGGGTACCAAGCCGCTCGTTCTCGTCGAGCACCGGCACGGCGATGGTGAGGTTGCCGGCCCGTCGCTCCACGCGAGAGAGCACGGGCGCGGTTGGCAGCGATGGCGGCTCGCGCCCGGGCGGGGTGTACGCGGCGATCGTCTGATTCGCGGAGTCGACAACCACGGCCCACTGAATGGCGGGGTCGCGACGCGCCCACGACATCGCCCGCGTGATGCCCGTGAAGTCGCTCGAGCGCAACCCGAGTGCCACGCCGACGGCCAGCATGTCCGCCGTCCCGGCGACGCGCGCCTCGAGCGCTTCCTGCGCCTGCGCGAGCTGCCGCCGGCCGAAGTACACGAGCAGGGTGCCGGAGACGACCGTGACGGCCAGCAGCACCGCGCTCAGTACTTGAGCGCGGATCGACAGCCGACGGGGAAGGAATGAGTTCAACGCACCAGGGGGCATACGGAATCTTCTGATCCGTGAGACGGATCACGCCCATGCTGGTCACGCCATATGGCGGACTAATTGCACTGACGGTACGGAGAGCATCGGCCGCCGGCCGAGCCCGCTACACCGCGTGACGCGGGCCAGCGCTGGATCGTCTGATCAGTTGGGCCCGGAGCGTCACGCGTCGCGTGGCCTCGGGCGAACGCTCACCGTCTCGCCCGCGGCCGGAGCAGCGCCCGGGCCGGCGCGCCGTCGGCGCCGGCAACGCGAAGTGGCAGGATGATCACGTCACAATCGCCGGCCGGCGCACCGCGGAGATCGAGCCCCTCCACAATGGGGATGCCGCGCCCCAACAGTCGCCGATGCGTCTCGGGCGCGCTCGCGCCAAACTGCTCTGCGCTGATGTAGTCGATCCCCACCAACTGGACCGCCGCGTCGACGAGCGCGTCCGCCGCGTCGGGTGCGAGATAGGCGAAATCGCGATGGAACTGCACCGAGTCCATCCACCCGCGCGCGGAGCTGCGCGTGCGGAAGAGCAGCCGCGGCGCCCCACGCCAGTCGTGCCGGTCGAGTTCGGCGCGCGTGATGGCCTGCACGCTGTCGTCGATGACGATGACACGCGCGGCGCCGATCAGGCGCTCGAGCGGAATCGAGTCGATTCCCACACCATCCCGCACGAAGTGGCGCGGCGCATCGACGTGGGTGCCACTGTGCGCCCCCATGTCGAGCTTGGAGAGTGTCAGCGCGTCACCGCGGCGCATGTCCTTGAGTTGCTCCACGCGCAGCGGGGCGTCGCCCTCGTACACGGGCGTGCGTCCGGGGGCGAGCACGGCGGTGACATCGATCCACCCGTCGGTCGGCAGCCGCATGGCGGCGGCCATCGACGTCGCCGAGTCGCTCGTCGCCTGCGGCGGAGCACCGCAGGCGACGAGCAGCAGCACGCACCAGATCGCGCGCGTCATCCCGGCCCGATCATCAGTTCGGGGCGCACGATGGTATCGAAGTCGTCGGCAGGAATCCCATCGGCGATCGCTTCTTCGCGCAATGTCGTGCCGTGCTTGTGCGCGGTCTTGGCGATCTTCGCGGCACGATCGTAGCCGTACTTCTCCTTGAGCGGCGTAACCAGCATCAGCGAGTTGGCGAGCCCGCGTGCGATGTTGTCGAGGCGCGGCTCGATGCCGACGACGCAGTTGTCGGTGAAGCTGATCGCCGCGTCGGCCAGCAGTTGCACCGACTGCAGGAAGTTGTACGCCATCATCGGGTTGAACACGTTCAACTCGAAGTGTCCCTGACTGCCGGCAAAGGCGATCGCCGCATTGTTGCCGAGGATGTGCGCGGCCACCTGCGTGATCGCCTCGCACTGCGTGGGGTTCACCTTGCCAGGCATGATCGAGCTGCCCGGTTCGTTTTCCGGCAGGGCCAGTTCGCCCAGGCCTGCGCGCGGGCCCGAGCCCAGGAAGCGGATATCGTTGGCGATCTTGAAGCACGACATCGCGACGGTGGTAATGGCGCCGTGCGTGAAGACCATCGCATCGTGTGCGGCGAGCGCCTCGAACTTGTTGGGCGCGCTCGTGAAGGGCAGCCCGGTGAGCGTGGCGATCTCCTTGGCGACGGCCTCGGCAAAGCCCACCGGCGAGGCGAGGCCAGTGCCGACGGCGGTGCCGCCCTGTGCCAGCTCCATGAGCATCGGCAGCGAGAGCTTGAGTCGGGCGATGCCGTTGGCAATCTGCTGCGCGTAGCCGGAGAACTCCTGGCCGAGCGTGACCGGCGTGGCGTCTTGTGTGTGCGTGCGCCCGATCTTGATGATGTCGGCCCACGCCGTGGCCTTGGCGTCGAGGGCGCGGTGCAGGTGCTCGAGTGCGGGGATGAGCCGGACGACCACTTCTTCGGCGCACGCGATGTGCATGGCCGTGGGGAAGGTGTCGTTGGAGCTCTGGCTCATGTTCACGTGATCGTTCGGATGCACGGGCTTCTTAGAGCCCATCACTCCGCCGAGCATCTCGATGGCGCGATTCGAGATCACCTCGTTCGCGTTCATGTTCGACTGCGTGCCCGAGCCCGTCTGCCAGACGACGAGCGGGAAGTGATCGTTGAGCTTCCCGTCGATCACTTCCTGCGCGGCCTTGACGATCACGTCGCCGATGGAGGGATCGAGCTTGCCGAGCTTCATGTTGGTGATCGCCGAGGCCTGCTTGACGATGCCGAGCGCCCGGACGATGGAGGCGGGTTGCTTCTCCCAGCCGATCTTGAAGTTGCCGAGGGAGCGTTGGGCCTGGGCGCCCCAGTAGCGGTCCGAGGGTACGTCGATCGGGCCGAAGGTATCGGTTTCGGTACGGGTGGACATGCGCAGGAACGGGAGAAGGTCGCACCGTGCGACGTGCGCGGCACGCGCTCGAATCTAGGGGGCGACCGGCGCTATGCTTCGGCATGCCCCGCTCCCGGTCGCTCGACCCCGTCCATCGGGCGTTCGACGAAGCCCGCTTCGGCCCGCTCCGGACGCTCAATCTCCGCGCGCAGCAGCCGACGGCCGTGCAGGCCGCCGTGCAGTGCGAGCAGTGGCTGCGCATGCACCAGGCGCAGGGGAGCGAGGAGGTGCTGGTGATCACCGGACGCGGCAACCAGAGCGCCGAGGACTACTCGCCGGTGCGCGAAGCGATCGTGCGCCTGTTGCCGTCGCTGCGCCGGCGCAATGTCATCGCACACTACGGCGAGCACACGCCCGGCTCGTTCGTGGTGACGCTGGCGACGCTGGGGCAACTCTTTGACACCGCGCCGCGCCGGAGAGAGCGGGCGACGCCGTCGAGCGTGCCCACGGTCGCGCCCACACTGGCGGCGCTGTCGCCCGAGACACTCGCACAACTCCGCCGGCTGGCGGAGAGCGTCATCGATGATCTCGGCGTCGTCTCACCCACGCGTGCGATGATCGACGACGAGATGACCAAGCAGTTCGCGCAGCTCGCGCGTGCGGTGCCGACTGACGTCGACCCCGATGCGTTTCTTCGCGCCGCGATCGACCGCGCGCTTGCGGAGATGGGGCGGTAACACTCTCACACGTCGCGCAATGACGCGACGCGCGGTCCGAGTGCAACCGGCGTGCGACGCCGACACGGCAACGGTACACGCGACATGACGTGACGGACTCCCTGCCATTCACTTCCTTGGGGGGATCCCATGCAGTTTCGATTGACCACAGTGATCGCGGCGACGTGCGTCGTCGCGATCACTGCTCGCGTGGCGAGCGCGCAAACGCTCTCCGTCGCCGCCACCACGCAGGACCATCCGATCGTCGTCGTCCCCGAAACGCTGAGCACGCCGGGGCCGCGACTGCCGGGGCTCGGCACGCGCGCGGACCTCGCGCGCTACCGCGCGCAGTCGGCGTTTCACACGGGCACCGTGCGACTCGATCTGTTCGAGAACACCACGGGCATCGGCAGTTGCACCGGTTCGTTGCTCAACACACGTCGGCACATCCTCACGGCCGCGCACTGCGTGTCGAATCTGCAACCGGCGACGAACCCGGGTGCGGTCAACCCGATCTGGGGCACACGTCGCGCGACGAGCGCCAACGTGCGATTCCGTCCGTCGGGGGCCGCGGCGGATGAAATCACGGGCGCGAGTGACGTGGTGCTGAGCAATCGCACCGATATCCGCGTGCACAACCTCTACACCGGCTCGGTCGCCAACAAGAACGATCTCGCGATCGTCGATCTCGGCGAAGATGCGCCGCTGTGGGCGCAGAGCTACTCGCTCTTCGACGGGCCCACGCCGTTCGGGCAGTCGACGGAAGTGGTGGGGTGGGGAACGATCGGCGACGGCAATACCGGAGACGGCTTCACGCAGGGCGGCACGCGGCGGCGCCTGCGCGGTACCAACCGTATCGAGCTGACCCGTACCACCAGCGGCTTCAATTGGGTGGGGACACAGTTCGTCGTCGGCAATCCGGCCAATAACTTCTCGGATGGGATCCTCGTCTCGGACTTCGACAACGGATTTCAGGACCGCGACACGCCGTGCAACATCTTCGGCGGTCCGACCACGGTGCCGGCCCCGTTCAACGGCTTGCTGTGCAACACCGGCAATGGGCTCGACGAGGTCGGGCTCGGCCGCGGTGACTCCGGCGGCGCAGCGTTCATCAACGGGCGGATCGCTGGCGTGGCGTCGTGGGTGACGACGGGCTTCTGCGCGGCCCCGGGCACGCCGCCTGAGGCGCGCGGCATCGGTTGTTTCGGTGCGCTCAACGGGCATGTCGACGTGAGCTTCGCCGAGAATCGCAATTGGATCAATGCGCAGATAGTGCCGGAGCCGGGCACGTACGCGATGGTGGCGACGGGGCTGGTGCTGCTCGGCGTGATGGCGCGCCGACGGCGCGCGTGAGAGCGTTCCTGGAGTGACAACGACGCCCCGCCGCCGAAGTCGGCGACGGGGCGTCGCGTCTGCGGTGCGTACCGCGTGGTGCGGAATTCAGACGCGCGCGCGACCTCTGGACCTTCGCGCGATCATGCCCACCGCCAGGAGCCCCGTGCCCAGCAGCGCATAGGTGGAGGGCTCGGGTACTGCGGTCAAGTAGCCGTTGATCTCGCCACCGGGGAACGTGGAGCTGTGCACATTGAAGTACGCGCGGCGCTGGTTGAGGCCAGCGAGGTACGCCGCGCGCGCACCGTCTGTGGTGCCACCGTTGGCCGTGATGAACGCCGCATTCCACGACGAGGCGAGCGTGAGATCGAAGGTCTGATCGTAGCTCCCCGAGGTGACGCCCGTCGGAAAGCCTGGGAAACTCGGCGTCGGGGTCGCGACGCCGGCAGCGCCCGTGCCCGGAGTGGCCGTGCAGCAGTGCACATGGGCCACCGTAGACGGACCGAGCAGCCCGCTGAACGACGCCTCCACGCGCATGAAGTTGCCCGTGAGCGTCAGCAGCGCGAAGCCCGTGCCCGGCGACGTGTTGGGCGTCGGCTCCGTGAGCCCGGAGAATCGGGCGAACCACTGTTGTGCGCTGGCGGGCAGTGCCGTGCCTGCGAGCAGCGCCGTGCCCAGCGTGATTGTGCGAACCCAGTGCCGCATTCGTGCTCCTGGTGTTGGGTGGAAGACCCATCGATCGATGCGACGCGGGAAGTGCGCCACGAGGGGGCGACACCACTGCGTCGTCGTGCCCCGATGTGTCGCCCCCACGCGTGACCAGGGCGAGTGCACCCCGTGACATGACACGACCCCCCGCGGACACGGTGCGGTTCGCGGGGGGTCGGGCACGTTGATGGGATTGGTTCAGCCGTGCGCGCGACGACGACGTCGTGTCGCGATGCCGAGCCCGACCATGCCGGCGGCGAGCAGCGCGTAGCTGTGTGGCTCCGGGATGACCGTCGTCTGCTGGAACGACAGATCATCGGCGACCCAATCCGCGCGATCGGACGAGAGCTGGATGCGTCGTGTACCCGCCACGTTGAGGGTCAGCGCAGTCCAAGTCGCGGCGGCCGCATTCACTGTCTGAATGCCGATCTGCGTGTTCGACTGGTCGAATGCACGTGCAGTGAAGCTGCCCGCCTCGCGCGCGCCGACAAACAGGGAGAAGCTGTTGCCCGTCCCGGCGAAAAAGATCTCCTGCGGCCCGGTAGCGTAGGTGACGGTGTTGAACGCCAGGAAATTGACGCCGCTGCGTGCGTTGATGCCGAAGTTGCCGCACTGGTTCAGAATGGCGCCGCCCCCCGCTCCCCCGAACGTCACGCCAAGGCCCGCGTAGAGGTTGGTGAGCTGCGTGGTCTGGTTGAAGTTGCAAGGCGCGGTGACGTTGTCGAAGTTGATCGACTGCGCCTGCGAGGTGTGCGCGATGGTGACCGCGCCGAGTATCGCGCCAATCCGTCGAGCGAGCTGCATGGTCCCTCTCATGGTGGGGTCGGGCGGACGGTGTGGTCCGGACCGGCGGATCGCCAGCCCCGGTGCAACTACGGCGGATCACGTACCGACCGGCTTCGACCGTACGCCCCTGCGCGGCGCGGTTCTCTCCCAGGCGACCCCGCGGCGGGCAGCCGCGGGCCCACGCCGTACATTCCGGGTGCTTCCCCCCTCCCGCCCACTTCATGAAGACACTCGGCCGCGCCGTCGCGCTCGCATTCACGGTCCAGTCCGCCACGCTCTCGGCGCAGCCCGCCGCGTCGGCGCTCCGCCTTCCGGGATTCTCCACCGGCACCACGCGAGAGCAGCGCGCGCTCGAGCAAGCAGTCCTCGGGATCCCCAATCCCGTCAGCGCGGGCACACACATGAAGGCGCTCACCACCGAGACGCACGTCGCCGGCACGCCCGCCCAGGAGCGCACCCGCGACTATGTGAATCGCCAGCTCAAGGCGCTCGGCTTCGACGTGACCACGAAGACGTACGACGTGTGGCTGCCGCACGCCACGACGGTCAAGCTCTGGCGGCTCTGGCGCGATACCGTGGCGCTCGACCTGAGCGAGCCCGGCGTGCCGAGTGATCCCACGAGTGGCCTGCCGCAGTACGTCACCGCCAATGGGCAGACGGCCGCCGGTGACGTGACCGCCGAGGTCGTTTTCGTGAACTACGGCCTCATCGAAGACTACGCCGTGCTCGACTCGCTCGGCGTCTCGGTACAGGGGAAGATCGTGCTCGCGCGATACGGTCGATCGTTTCGGGGCATCAAGGCGCGCGAGGCGGAGAAGCGCGGTGCGGTGGGCGTGCTCATCTACAGCGATCCGCTGGATGACGGCTTCACGCAAGGTGATGTGTATCCCGAAGGCCCCATGCGTCCCGCGCGTGGCGTGCAGCGCGGCAGCGTGTTCAACGGTGCAGGTGACCCGACGACGCCCGGCTGGCCGAGTGTGAAGGGCGCGAAGCGTGTGCCGCTCGCCGAGACGCCGGTGCCCAAGATCCCGGTGGTGCCGATTGCGTACGCCAACGCGCAAGCGCTCATGGACGGGATTCGCGGTGCCGCGTTGCCGCGCGGTTGGCAGGGTGGCATGCCGGTGCGCTATCACGTGGGACCGGGACCCATGCAGGCGCGGTTGCAGGTCGAAACAGATGCAGCGACCAAGGGCTTCAAGAGCATTCACAACACGCTCGCGACGGTGCGCGGCACCGAGTACCCCGACGAAATCATCGTCATCGGTGCACATCGCGACGCGTGGGGCCCCGGTGCGGCCGACAATGTCAGCGGTGTGGTGAGCGTGATCGAGGCGGCGCGTGCCGTGGCCGCAGGCATCAAGGTCGGCAAGCGCCCCAAGCGCACGATCGTCTTTGCCACGTGGGATGCGGAAGAGTGGGGGCTCGTGGGGTCGAGCGAGTACGTCGAGGAGGATTCGCTCCGTCTCTCGAGTGGTGGTGTGGCGTACCTCAATCAGGATGGCGCCGCATCGGGCACGGCGTTTGGTGGCGGTGGTTCGCCATCGCTGCGGGCATTGCTGCGCAGCGTGGTGCGCGATGTTCCCGATCCGAAGGGACGCGGTACCGTGTACGATGTCTGGCGACGGCAGGTGGCCTTGCCCGATTCGCTCGAGCCGCCCATGGGTGATCCCGGCGGTGGCAGCGACTTCGCCGGCTTCTACAATCATCTCGGTATCCCGCACGCCGACTGGGGCTTTGGCGGGCCGGGCGGCGTGTATCACTCCGCGTACGATTCGTACGATTGGATGACGCGCTTCGGCGATCCCGGCTTCTTCTTCCACGCGGCGGCGGGGCGCATCGGTGCGGCGATGGCGCTGCGACTGGCCAATGCGGAGATCCTCCCCTACGACTACCGCGAGTTCGCGCGCACGATGCGCCCGTATGTCGCGTCGCTCGCGCGCGCATTCGGTCCGCGTGGGTGGAGCGTGACGCCGCTCGACTCGCTGGCCTTGGCCATCGACGCGTTGGAGACATCGGCGACGCAGTTCGCTGCTGCGCGTGATCGTGTGCTGGCGAATGCACTGCCACGCAGCGTGCAGGAGGCGACGAATGCCGAACTGCGCAAGGTGGAGCGTGCCTTCGTGCGCCCGAGCGGGTTGGCGTCGCGGCCATGGTATCGCACGCTCATCTATGCATCCGACGTGGACAATGGGTACTCGACGATGCCCTTGCCGGGGATTGGCGAAGCGCTGCGTGCGGGCGACGCGACGCGAGCGGCGGCGGAAGCGCGCGATCTCGCGGAGCGCTTTCGCGCTGCCGCGCGTACGGTCGACGCCGCCACGGCGGCCGTGCAGGGCCGCGGCCGGTAGCGCGCGCGTTCGGGATGTCGGAGACGTCGCGGTACGCCCGGCAGCTCACGCTGCCCGAGTTTGGTGTGCATGGGCAGGCACGCCTGGCGCGCGCGCGCGTGGTGATCGTTGGCGTCGGCGGGCTCGGCGCGCCTATCGCGACGTATCTCGCCGGAGCCGGTGTGGGTCACCTCACACTCGTCGACGATGATGTCGTAGCGCTGCACAACCTGCACCGGCAGCCGCTCTACACCGAAGCCGATGTAGGGCGTGCCAAGGTGGAATGCGCAGCGACGGCGCTCCGTGCGCGCAACGGCACGATCACGATCGTACCCCGCGCGGCGCGCGTCACGGCGAGCAATGCCGATGCCATCGTCACCGGACACGACCTCGTACTCGACGGCACCGATACGCTGCCCACGCGCTATGCGCTTACCGACGCGTGCGTGCGGGCCGGAGTGCCGCTGGTCTACGGTAGCGTGTCGCGACTCGAAGGGCAGATGAGCGTGTTCGGCCTGGGTAACGGGCCGTGCTACCGGTGCCTCTTTCCCGAGATGCCCGATGCCGCGCTCGCGCCGAGCTGCGCGGAGCAGGGCGTGCTCGGGGTGGTGCCCGGCGTGATCGCGCTGCTGCAAGCCACCGAGGCGCTCAAGGTGCTGAGCGGTCTTGGCACCCCGCTCGCGGGTCGGCTATTGCACGCCGATCTTTCGCGTGGCGTGTTTCATGAATTCATGATTGCGGCGCGTACCGACTGTGCGTGCCGCGCACCCGCTGCCGTCGCTGCCCGTGCGGCATGGACGGCGGCCATGACCCCTTCCTCGACACCGCACATGGCGATTCCGCAATTGACTGCATCCGACGTGCACTACGCCCTGCGCGGCGAGCACCCGCCGCGCCTCATCGATGTGCGGGAGCCGTGGGAGTACGAGACGGCGCACATCGAGGGCGCCGAGCTGATGCCGATGGGCGGGATTCCGCTCGCCGTACAACCGGGTGGTGCGCTCGCGGAGCTGCCGAGAGACACGGCACTCATCATCCAGTGTCATCATGGCGGCCGGTCGAATCAGGTCGCGCACTTTCTCGCGGGGCAGGGGTTCACGAACGTGAGCAACTTCGATGGGGGGATCGATGCGTGGAGCATCGAGATCGATCCGTCGGTGCCGAGGTATTGATGGTATAGGGGAGCGAAGGGCAGTAGCCGGGCAGCTCTCAGCTGAGCGCTGGCCGCTGAAGTCCAGCTGACGGCTGTCAGCTCTCAGCGGTCAGCGGCTCTCGCAGGTCGTGCCTACGATCGATGTCGCGGACCTTCGCACGAGGTGAATGCGCCGGAGCTGCGGCTGAGAGCTCGTGTCGTGCTGGCAGCACCAGCCCCGACGCGCGTACGCCTCGCGAGAGCAGCTGAGAGCTGTCAGCTGACAGCCGTCGGCTGGACTTCAGCAGCACGCTGAGAGCTGAGAGCTGCCCGGCTGCTATGTTGTCCCCATGCAGGACGTCCCGTACTCCACCCTCGGCGGCGATGCCGCGGTCCGCGCTCTCGTCGATCGCTTCTACGACCTCATGGACACGGCCCCCGAGGCCGCGCACATCCGCGCCCTCCACGCCCGCTCCCTCAAGGTCTCCCGCGACAAACTCTACAAGTACTTCTCCGGCTGGCTCGGTGGCCCGCCACTGTACGAGACCGAGTACGGCCACCCGCGCCTGCGCATGCGGCACTTCCCCTTTCCCATCGGCGCGCGTGAGCGCGATGAGTGGCTCTGGTGCATGGATCGCGCGCTCGCCGAGCAGCCCATGCCCGACCCGCTCCGCGCCATGCTGACCGAGAAGTTGCACGCCCTTGCCGACCACATGCGCAACCAGCCCGGGTAGCCCCGCCCGTGCGCGCGGAATCCTGGGTCGCCGCCGGCGCGCTCGGTGTCGTGGCCGGTGCTGCCGTTCGCGCCACGGTGAGCCGGTATCACGAGCAACTCCTGCTCGCGCGCCGACCCCGTGGCCCGGACGGCATCGTCATCGGCGGCCACGCGGTGTCACTCGATGCGAGCGACACGCGCGCCGTACTCGTGCTGCACGGCTTCGGCGACACGCCGCAGTCCGTCGCTCCGGTCGCACATGCGCTGCATATCGCCGGGTGGACCGTGCGCGCCCCGCTGCTCGCGGGGCATGGCCGCTCCATGCGCGAGATGGCCACGCACGGCGCGGCCGACTGGCTCGCGACGGCACGAGACGCGTATGCGGCACTGCGTCGCTCGCATACACACGTGGCGCTCGTCGGCCAGTCAATGGGCGGCGCGCTCGCGGTACAGTTGGCGGTCGAGGCACCACCGCCCGGCGTGGTACTGCTGGCGCCCTATCTCCAGATGCCCGCGCCCATCTGGCGCACCAGCCACCTGCTGCAGCTTCTTGCGCCGGTCGTGCCGTACTGGACGTCGCGTACGCCGCCGCGATCGATTCACGATCCCGCGGCGTTGGCACGCGCGCGCGCACACGTCGCCACGAGCGCAACGGCACTCGCCGAGCTGCGGCGCGTGAGCGATGGCGCACGTGCCGTGCTCCCCCGTCTCGCCAGCCCGACCCTCGTGCTGCAATCGCGCGAAGACAACCGCATTGCCCCGACGACCGCAGCGGAGACCTTCGCGCGTATCGGTGCGGCGACCAAGCGCCTCGAATGGTTCACCGGGCGCGGACACGTGCTCGCCGTGGACTATGCGCACGACGAGATCGCCGCGCGCGTCATCGCATGGCTCGATCATCCCGCCGACTGAGGGTCGCATGACCGCACCAGGCGCCGCGTCGCCGATGCCCCCACGCCGCGCCTTCGTCGCAGGCGCGACCGGCTATGTCGGGCGACATGTCGTCCGCGAGCTGCGCGCGCACGGGCTCGAGGTCCATGCGCATGTGCGTCCGGACTCACGGCAGCTCGCGGACTGGCGCGCCCGCTTTGCTGGCGAGGGCGCGATCACCGATGACACCGCATGGACCGCGGACGCCATGCTGCGCACGATGCAGCGCCTCGCGCCGCAACTCGTCTTCGCACTCCTCGGCACCACGCGCAAGCGCGTGCAGGCCAGTGCGTCGCGCGGTGTCACGGAATCGTATGCGACCGTCGACTACGGCCTGACCCACCTCCTGCTCGACGCGGTGCGCACACTCGTCGAGCCCCCACGCGTGATCTATCTCTCGGCCGTGGGCGTCCGACCCGGTGTCTCGAACCCGTATCTCGCGGCGCGGGCGCGCATCGAGGCGGAGCTGGCCGCGAGTGGCGTGCCGCATCTGATCGCGCAGCCTGCGTACATCACCGGGGACGACCGCGAGGAATCGCGCCCCGTCGAGCGAACGCTGGCACGCGTCCTCGAT
>JALOPS010000469.1 GCA_025453745.1 Gemmatimonadaceae bacterium | reverse complement strand
CAGGTACCGTACACCGCCATGAACCAGTTTGGTGCTGCGGCTGCTGGTGCCTTTGGCAAAATCATCTTGCTCGAATAAAACGGTTTTGTAACCTCTTGATGCTGCATCTGCCGCAATGCCAAGCCCGGTAGCGCCACCGCCAATAATGCATAGGTCAGCATCGACAGTTGCACCCTCCGTCAGACGCCGAGCGTCAGCGAGCATCGTACCGAGGCCTCAAACCGCGAAGGTCACTGTATGTGAGATGAACGGGCGCGGCGGCGAACTTGCACGAGTTCGCGCGCCGGTGCCTCTACGATGTCGGCAGACGAAGTTGGCGTGTCCTCGCCGATAATCGGGATCACTCCGCTCACCTCAGCAGCGATCGGGCGGTAATCAGCACCGCCGGCTCTCCACCATACCTGCAGATTCTCCCAGGCGGCTTGCGGGGCGAGCATATCCATGCATGTCCGTGGGAATGGACACTCCGACCGGTAGCACGCAATACACGACAGATCGCTATATAGCACGAGATTGCGACCATAAAGATCGAGCTCCCAAGGCGCAGTCGGGCCAACCAGACAAAGGGCCGGAGTCGCTGTCGCACAGGCGACGTGATAGCCGAGACTGTCGGGGGTCAGCACCCACTCGCTTGCTGCGACGAGTGCGCCAAACTCATCCATAGTGTTTGCCGTTCCACCGTCGATGAAGCCAATGCCGGCAGCAAGGAGTTCTCTGTTCAGGGCGACCTCATTCGGCCCACCTACCAATACGACCACGACATTGGGTTCCGCTTCGCCGATGAGCCGCGCGAATTGTTGGTAGTGGGCCGCTTTCCAGCGCTTCTCCTTCCAACGCCCGCTGGCACCGGTGTTGATGCAGACGTAGCGACGCTTTTCCCCAGCGCGTGCTGCAAGACGCTCGGCGACGCGCGCGCGCGCCGTGTCAGTCACCGATAGCACCGGCGCTGCAACCGGCCCTTCGAGCGCACAGACGGCGTACAGCCACGAGCCGTAGGTGCGGCGATTGCGCTGCTTGAGCTCGTCGTCAAGACTCGTTTGCCACCACTCCGCGGCGGCGACTCCAACAGCGCGGACACCGCCACGACCGTCAGCAATGAAGCCACGGAACTCACTCGCGCGCGCCATGCGCATGATGGAGGCACTCAGCTGATCGGCCTCCGGACCGATTGCCAGATCGAACTCCTCCACCAGCAAGATCTCAAGGTAGTTCTCATCGATCGTGAGGATGCGATCTACCGCCGGGTTTCGAGCGAGAACTGCTCGCGCCTCCGGCCGCGTGACCCAGGTGACATGGCAACGAGGATAGCGCGCCTTCAAGGGTGCGAGACAACTGGTGGTGCGGAGTACATCGCCCAGCGATCCTAATTTCACAATGAGGATTCGCTCACCAAGGGGATCATAGCCAGCACACTCATCACAACGCACCCCCGTCTGCTTGTGCGGCTCGCAGGGCTGGTTTGTCCGAAAGTGTCGACAGTCACTCCGCCACATAGTCGATCAACGGGGACAGATCCTGCAGTGGAGCCCTGGAGCGTGGTGTAAGTCCGATCCGATCGCGGAGTACCCCACTAAGCCGTTCGCCGATGCGATCCCAGTCGTGATTCTGTGTCACATACGCACGACCGGCGACCGAAAGACGCCGGGCAAGCGCATCGTCGGAGAGCACCGCAATAACATGGTGCGCGAATTGCTCCGGATCATCAGCCAGAAGAATCGAGTCTCCGTCGCGAACGCCGAGGCCCTCGGCTCCGATCGCTGTGCTCACAACCGGCCGTCCAACCGCATTTGCCTCGAGGATCTTGACTCGAGTACCGCCACCTGTGAGCAGCGGGGCGATCGTAACCCGAGCGCGCGCGAGGAATGGCCGCATGTCTTCGACAGCTCCCGTTACCAAGACGTGCTCTTCGGCGCGCTTGCGCAGCCATTTTGGCGGCGACGCGCCTGCGGCGACCAATCGAGCGTTCGGTACACGGCGTCGAACGAGCGGAAACACACGCTCGAGAAACCAGCGCAGCCCCTGCTGATTGGGGAAATAGCTCATGAGTCCGGTGAAGAGAATCTCTCCGGGCTCTCCAAGAACGGACGCTGGAGTGAATTCGTCAAGCGCTATCCCGTTCATGATCACATCGACGCGAGGTGCGTCGAGCATGTCGACAAAGAGCGTCCGATCCCGCTCCGATGTGGCAAGCAAGAGTTCAACACGACTGGCCGCCCTACGCTCCTCCTCGCGTGTCGCCTTGGACTGCCGGCGTGAATACACGCGGCGTGCCCACCCACTCGATGTTTCTGCAAGACGCTGCAGAAGATCAAACTCGACGTTGTGGGTGTCACCGATTACCGGCATGCCCGGCTCGATTGGGAGCGTGTGCAAGAGAGCGTTGGACAGCACGACCGCGTCGAACGACTCCTTCCGCGCGAAAGAGGAGCAGAGGCGCCGAAGCGCTGCCTCACCGGCCGGAACAAAGTCGCAACGGCCGCAGGCGGTCCGCCAGATCTTCCATGCAAATTTGCGCGATGCGGACAGCCGCACTGGCGCAAAGTGCACACCTGCAACCTTTCTTCCAAGAGCATCAGCGAAGCGCGAAGCGTCGAGTGCCGAGCCCGGCGCCAGCACCGTCACATCATAGAAGCGACTTAGTTGGTCAATAACATGAAAGTTCCTGCGCGCCGGTCCGATCTTTGAAGGCACAGGCGGAGCGGATGCGACGTACAAAAGACGGCTTGGCTCTCGTGATTGAATGCGCGCGCGCAACCCGTCGTCTCTGGCCGCGACATGCGCCCACGTCTGGTCGAATGGCATCAACCCTGCCTCTCGTTGCCTTGGGGTGTGCGCGAACCCGACGTCGAACGCCATCTGCGTGACAGACGCTGAATCGGGCGGCATACAGAACGACGCAACTCGGTTCTCATTTGTACAGGCCCCTCAACACCGCGGTCCTCCGGCGGGAAA
>JALOPS010000002.1 GCA_025453745.1 Gemmatimonadaceae bacterium | reverse complement strand
CGAGTGGCACCGCGGCCGGGAGCCCGGCACGCGAGAGGAACGCACCGAATTGCGGAATGGTCCCGTGCAACACGCGCACGACGGCGTGCGCGAGAAAGAGCCCCGCCACCGTGACGCGAAGCAGGAGCAGTGCGTGCGGGAGCGACGGCCACGGCACGCGGTGTGATCGTCGCTGTTCGGCCAGCGTGTGCAGGCCTACGGGGGTGGACACGCGCGCCGAGGAGCGGAGCCTGGGGTCAGCTATTCGGGCTGAACCGATCGAAGAACGCGTCGCGATAGTGCCGGGACAACCGCACGCGCGCGCCACCCTTGAGCGTCACGATGTGATCTCCCGCCACGTACGGTGCGACGTTGGCGATGAATCGCACGTTCACGATCGCGCCGCGATGGATGCGCGCGAAGTCCCGCCGGTCGAGGGCCGCTTCCATGCGCTGCATGGTCTGGCGATAGAGCAGCGTGTCCGCTCCGACGTGCAGCTTCACATAGTTGCCGTACGCCGAGATGAGGTGCACCTGTGTCATGTCGACCAGGCGCTGGCCCTTGCCATCGGGGACGAGGACGCGCTGCAGTGGTGCGGCGGCAGCGGTGTCGAGGGCGGCAGTCAGACGTGCGGCGGGCTGCAGACGATCGAGCGACTCGGCGAGCCGACGAACCGAGTCGGCCAGGCGTTCGGGGTTGACCGGCTTGAGCAGGTAGTCGAGCGCGGAGAGCTCGAATGCATTGATGGCGTGCTCGTCGTGTGCGGTCACGAAGACGATGCGCACCGCCCGCTCGCGCGGGAGCTGGCGCGCGACATCGAGCCCGGACATGCCCGGCATCTGGATGTCGAGGAAGAGCACATCGACGTCGCCCGCCTCGAGCCGCGCGAGCGCGGACGGCCCGTCACTGGCTTCGCCCACGATCGTCACCCGGGGATCGGTGCCGAGCAGGCGCCGCAGCCGGCGCAGGGCGGCTTCCTCGTCGTCGACGAGGAGGGCGCGGAGCGGCCGCGTCGACGCGGCGCCGGTGTCGGCAGCGCTGGCGACGGGCGTCGCGACGGGGAGTTCGGCCTCTGCAGTGGTCATGAGTGACACGTTAGGATGCGCGCGGCGGGTCGTAGTCACGACATCGCCGAGGCGAATGCTGGCGCAGGGACGAGTCGTCGTCATGGGGGCCAGTGACGAACCGCAGTGAGGAGTGATATGTCGTTTGCAGCGCGGGTAACGGGAGGAGCACGGGGGCAGGGCGTGCGCGAGCACCCCTTCGCGCGTGCGGGGCGGCTGCTCCCGTGGGTCCTCATTGCCGCAGTCATCGCCTTCATTCTCTGGCGGCTGGCCGGGGTGTCGGCGGAGACGGCAGAGTTCTACGCGCGTCCGGTCGCGTCGACGGTGCGCACGCAGGCGGGGATGGTGGAGGCCCGACTGGCGCTGGCGCGGCGCGACGCGGCGTGGCTTGGCACTCTCCTGATCGGCCGCATGGTCGACAGTACGGAACGCGCGCGACTGCTCGCGGAGAGCGAGTTCGTCGCATTGCGGGTGCGGGACGCGCGTGGTCGCCTGCTGCTCGACGTCGATGCGCGCGACTTGCCCGATGGTGGCGTGCAACCGGGTGGCACCACGACGGTGTCGACGGATACGGCGTGTCTGCTCGTGGTTGGTGCAGCCGATCCGGCATCGGCGGGTCGCGAGATCGTGGCATGGATTCAGCCGTCCGATCGATTGATGGGGCGCATCATGATCGTCCCCAACTCGCAGGGCGACGTGGCGCAGACGTCGCTCTTCGTGCTCGAGCGGGACTCCGTGCATGTGCTCACCGCGCCGGGCGGTCGCTACTTCACGCAGGGGCAGTCGTTTGCACGCGGGGCGCTGCCGCGGATCGTCGCGTATGCCGTCGACGGGCAGGACATGCCGGGGTACGGTCCGGCGCTCGATGGTACCGAAGTGATCGGCGCCCGCGCCGTCGTCAGTGGCACGTCGATGGTGGCGCTCCGCGTGCTCAATCTGGCGTCGGCGGTGCGGACGTTGCGACTTCGCCTGGCGCGCGATCTTGGCATCGCGCTGCTGCTGGGCATCGTCGGCGTGGCCGCGCTCGTGGCCGGGGCGCGCGAGCGGCGCACGCACGAGCTGGAGACGGCGCTGCTCTCCGCGCGGCTCGAGGCGCTGCAGCAGCATCTGCGCCCACACTTCCTGTTCAATGCGCTGACGGCGATCGGCGAACTCGCGCACACCGCACCGGCGCGAGCCGAAGCGGCGACACTGCGCCTGAGCGAGCTGCTGCGCGAGAGTCTCGCGCTTGCGCCCACGGCGGTGGTGCCGCTTGCGCGCGAGCTGGCGCTGCTCGACGCGTATCTCGCCGTCGAGCGAGAGCGCTTTGGCGCCGCACTCGACGTGCAGGTGGATGTTCCGGCTGCACTGCGCGAGACCGGTGTGCTGCCGTGGACGCTGCAGCCGCTGGTGGAGAACGCACTCAAGCATGGCGTGCGGCCCTGTCGCGTGACCATCACCGCGCGTCGGACGCGCGAGCACCTCACACTGCGCGTGAGCAACGATATCGCCGCGCAGGTCGCACCCACGGCCGGGACGGGGGTCGGGCTCGCGAATCTGCGCGATCGCGTGCAGGCCGTCTTCGGCCGCGATGGCGCGCTGCGCGTCGTGCACGACGCGGAGCGGTTCACGGTGGAGGTGGATTTTCCCGCGCGCGAGGTGGCGCCAGCGCTCGCGGCGTGACGAACGGTTGATCACGAGCACTGGACACCTGATCTCACCGCGCTGCCGCTGATCCAGCCGTGATGCGCTCTGACACACCGTGATCAGGGCGCAGTCGGTCCCACCCGTCCTACGAGCGCACGGCCCGCTTCCGGGTCGTCGCGTTCGACACACGCTTCGGGTGAGAGGCAGACATGCAGGCAATGCGCACGGCACGTCGCGCGTGTGCACTGGGCATCGCGCTGGTGAGTACGGTGATGTCCGGTGTACAGGCGCAGAGTGCGAGTGGGACGATCAGCGGTCGGATTCGCGATCGCAGCAGCAACGCGGCGCTCGCCGACGTGCAGGTACAGGTCGTCGGCACGGTCCGTGGGGCGCGCTCCGGTGCGGACGGGACGTACCGCGTCACCAACGTGCCGGCCGGCACCTACACGGTGCGCGCGCTGCGACTCGGCTACACGCAAGGTGTCGCACAGGTGACGATCACGGCGGGCGGGAGCGCGTCCGCCGACTTCGCGCTCGGGGCCACCGCCACCAATCTCGACGAAGTCACCGTCTCCGCGACGGGCGAGCAGCAGCGCAAGCGTGAGATCGGCGCGTCGATCAGCCGCATCGACTCGACATCGTTCAACGCGGCCACCGTCACCAACCTCTCGCAGGTGCTGGCGGCACGAACGCCGGGCATCGTGGTGCAGCAGGGCGCGGGGACGAGCGGCGTGGGCAGCCGCATCCGGCTGCGCGGCGTGACGTCGATCAACCTGGCCAACGATCCGCTGCTCGTCATCGACGGCGTGTTTGCCAACAACGCCACGGCGTCGCTGACGTTCGGCATCGGCGGCGCGCAGACCTCGCGCTTCGACGATGTGAATCCGGAAGACATCGAGGACATCCAGGTCATCAAGGGGCCGGCGGCGACGGCGCTGTACGGGACGGGCGCGGCCAATGGCGTCATCCAGATCACCACCAAGCGCGGCAAGGCAGGGCGCGCGCGGTGGACGAGTTATGGCGAACTCGGACAGCAGCGCACGCCGCTCGACCTCTCTAGCAGCGATGGGCGGCTGTCGAACGACGCGCTCAACCTCGTCAACGTTCGCCAGATCGGGCGCAACGCGGCGGGGCAGCGCGTCGCCTGTTCGCGCGAGGCGCAGGTCCTGCGCACGTGCATCACGCCCGACACGCTCTATCGCAATTCGCCGTTTCTCAACGAAAGTCCGTTCCGCACCGGCGGCAACGAGAGCTATGGACTCTCCGTGTCGGGCGGGAGTCAGGATGTGCAGTACTACTTCTCCACCGACATCGAGCAGGACCGCGGCATCTTCGCGCCCAACCTGCTCCGGCGCCGCAACCTGCGCGCGAATCTGAGCGCCACCCTGCTCCCGACGTTGCAGACCATCGTCAATGTCGGCTATCTCAACTCGAACGGCGCGCTCCCACTGAACGACAACCTCTTTGCCGGCACGCTCTCGGCGGGGTTGCTCGGCGGAGCGTTCGACTGCAATCCCGCCACGCGCGCCGTCATCGCCGAGTGCGCGGTGAACAACGACTCCCTCTCGCGAGGGTACGTGACCTCCAACGTGCCGGTGACGCAGTACTTCGCGCAGCAGCAGCGCCAGAACATCCGACGTCTCGTCCTGGCCAACACGCTCAACTGGACACCGTCGACGTGGCTCAAGG
Source organism: Gemmatimonadaceae bacterium (assembly GCA_025453745.1). Taxonomy (GTDB): domain Bacteria; phylum Gemmatimonadota; class Gemmatimonadetes; order Gemmatimonadales; family Gemmatimonadaceae; genus JALOPS01. The sequence goes on along the minus strand of JALOPS010000002.1, from coordinate 31,849 downwards.
GGTCGCTGCGCACGGGCGCCGACCTGCTGCAGCGCGATGACGAAACGCTCACGCCGCCGAATCGCGTGTTCCTCAATCAGGCGTCCGTCGAAGGGCAGCGCTTCCAGGGCAAGTCGTATCTGCCGACGTTCTCCGTGACCGGCTCGCTGACGGGCACGTTCAGTCTGACGGACCGCGTGCGCGCCATCACGACCGTGGGCGGCCAGTATCAGGACACGCGCATCCAGCGCTCGGATGCCACTGGCGCGGTGCTGCTTCCGGGCACGAGCTCGCTCAACGGCGCCAACGCGCGATTCGCCGTCTTCGAGCAGAACCAGAAGATCGTGACGGTGGCCGGCTTCATGGAGCAGCGCTTCGAACTCAATGACCGGCTGTTCGTCACCGGCGCGCTGCGCTTCGACGATGCATCGGTATTCGGCAACTCGGCGGCGGGGTGGACCTACTACCCGAGTGTCACTGCCTCGTACGTGATGAGCGAGGAGCGGTGGTTCCCGCAGTGGAGCTGGCTCAACTCGTTCCGCATGCGCGCCGCGTATGGACGTGCAGGGCAGCGACCGGGCTTCCGGCAGTCGGAGACCTTCTTCACGCCCGTCTCGGTCAATGTCGTCGATCAGACCACCAACGTGCCCGCCGTCTCGATCGGCGGTCCGGTGGGCAATGCACGGCTCGCGCCCGAGATCACGGCGGAGACGGAGGGTGGGTTCGAGTTCTCCGCATTCAACACGCGGCTCTCCGGCGAGCTCACCGCATTCAACCGCGACACGCGAGACCTCCTGGTCCAGCGCACACTGCCGCCGTCGCTGGGCACGTCCGGTCCGCTGGCGGGCGTGAATACCGGCACGCAGTTCGTCAATCTCTCGCTCATGCGCACGCGTGGGCTCGAAGGCGCACTGACCATCCGGCCCATCGATCACGCGCGCATCCGCTTCGAGCAGAACGTCACCTTCACGTCGTTCACCAACCGGATCGTGGATCTGGGCTCGGCCGACGGACAGCTCATCGCCCCGATCCCCATCGGTGGCAACCAGTTCCACCGCGCGGGCTATCCGGCGGGCGCGTATTTCCAGCGGCGCATCCTGTCGTACGCCGATCACAACGGTGACGGCATCATCTCGCGCGTGAATTGCCCGTCGTACGGTGGACTGGCCAATCCGCAGCTCGTCGGCGGCCCGCGGTGCGAAGTGGTGCTCTCCGACTCGCTCGACTACATCGGGCAGCCGTTGCCGACACGGGAGCTGGCGTTCACGAGCAACCTGACGCTGTTCAAGAGCGTGCAGCTCACCGCGCTGGTGAACTACCGCGGCGGCAACACGATCTACAACAACACGCGCGAGTTCCGGAACAACGGCGGTTTTGCGAATGGGCCCGACTTCTGGGATCGCAATGCGCCGCTCGCCGAGCAGGTCAAGTCGACCGCGCGTGCGATGGGATCGAGCGACGGCTACACGGAAGACGCGAGCTTCGTGCGGCTCTCCGAGGTGGCAGTGACGTACACGTTGCCCGTGCGCTGGGCGCAGCGGCTCAAGGCCGCCGGTGCGTCGTTCACGGTGGGTGCGCGCAACCTCGCGCTCTGGACCAACTACACGGGGTTCGATCCCGAAGTGCTGACGGCGACGGGCGCCAACTTCCTCACGCAGGACTTCCTGACCAATCCGCCGGTGCGACGCGTGACCACGCGTCTGACGCTGACCTTCTGAGCGAGATCGCCATCATGACACAGACTTTGCCCGTGGTGGGCGCCGGCGTGCGCCCACTCGTCCGGGCGGCCGCACTTGTCGCACTGCTGGCCGCCACCGCGTGTACCAAGGACGATTTGCTCTCCGTGACCGACATCGACGTCGCCACGCCGTCGTCGCTCAACGATCCGGCCGTGCTGCCGACGCTGCGCGCGTCCGTAGTCTCCGACCTGCAGGTGGCGATGGGCGCCGGGCTCGAAAACGGCGTCATCACCAACGGTGGCCTGCTGGCCGACGAGTTCATCTGGGCAGAGACCTTTCCGACGCGTTTCGAGATGGACGTGCGGAGCACCAATCCGATCAACGTCACGCTCGACGGCGTGTACCAATCGCTGCAGCGCGCGCGAGTGACGGCCGAGCGCGTCGAGCAGCGCTACGCCGCGTTGCAGCCGACGAATCTCGCGCGCGCGGAGGTCCAGGCGATCGCGGCCTACACGTACGTGCTGCTCGCCGAGACGTACTGCAACGGCATTCCCCTCTCGCGCTTCGATGCCGATGCGGGCACCTCGGAGCTGGGCGAGCCGCTCACCAACGCACAGATCTTCCAGCGTGCGGTTGTGAAGTTCGACTCGGCGCTGGCGCTCGTGGGCGCGCCGGCGACGCCGTCGGCGGACCAGGCACGCGTGCTCAATCTCGCGCGCGTGGGGAAGGGACGCGCGCTCGTCGATCTCGGTCGCTTTGCGGAGGCAGCGGCCGCCGTCACTGCGGTGCCAACAGGCTTCCGCTTCCTGCTCATCCACTCGGAGAACACCGGGCGCCAGAACAACGGGGTGTTCATTCCGACCGGCGTCGCCGCGCGCTTCTCGGTGGCCAATCGGGAAGGGACCAACGGGTTGCCATACGTGAGCGACGGGGCGAGCGATCCGCGCGTCTTCTCACCGCGTGGCGACAACGTGGGCGCGTTTCCGGCGGTCGGCCTCGACAACCTCACGCCGATGTTCGTGCAGACCAAGTACCCGTCACGCTCGGCGAGCATCGTACTCGCCGACGGCGTGGAGGCACGCCTCATCGAAGCGGAGCAGGCACAGCGCACGGGCGGCGACTACCTCGCCGTCCTCAACACGCTGCGGGCGAATCTGCCGACGCTGCTGTTCAATCCCGCCTTGCCGTCGCGCTTCAATCCGCCCGCGATCGCGCCGTTGCCCGCCCTTGCGCGACCGGCGTCGACTGCGGGGGAGGTGGATCAGCTCTTCAAGGAGCGCGCGTACTGGATGTTCCTCACCGGTCATCGCCTGGGGGATCTGCGGCGGCTGGTGCGGCAGTACGGCCGTGACGCGGAGTCGGTGTTTCCGACCGGGGCGTTTCACAAGGGCGGGACGTACGGCACCGATGTGAACTATCCGGTGTCCTTCCTCGAGACCAACAACCCGAAGTTCACGGGGTGCATTGATCGCAATGCGTGATTTCATGAATGCGCGGCGCTGGTGCCGTGGGGCCGCGGCCGCCGTGATGGGTGGTATTGCCGTGACGGCGTGCAGCGAGTCGTATGCGGTGCTGTCGGACGCGGCACCGCGGAAGGTCAACTACGTCGCCACGTTGACCGGTGGAGCGGAGGTGCCCGCGGTGACGACGACCGCGAGCGGGTGGGCGACGTGGGTGCTCGAGGATGCGAACACGATTCAGTACGAGCTCTTTGTGGCTGGCATCGATTCGATCACGATGGCGCACTTTCATGCGGCGCCAGCGGGACAGAACGGACCGATCATGGCGTGGTTCGTGCCCACGGACGCAGCGCGCGCACCGGGGACGGGATCGATCTCGGTGCCTGCGGCGGGCGGGATTCTGCGACAGAACCGTGTGTCGCGCGCATCGCTGGCGATGGTGGCGCCGTTCACGTGGGACTCGCTGGTGACGCGCATGGCTGCGGGGACGGTGTATCTCAACGTGCACACGCGGCGGAATCCGGGGGGCGAGGTGCGCGGGCAGATCGTAAGCGGACGGCGCGAGTAGTCCGCTACGCGCATGGCGAACGGTGCGAGGTGGGCGCACATTGCGAGGTTCGCAACGCGTCTTCACCTCTCACCCGTTCCGTGTATGTCCGGTGTCTGGCTGTGTCTGCGAGTCGTCCTGATGGCCGCGGGGTTGATGGGGACCGCGGTATCGGCCGCCGCGCAGGGGAGTGCGCCCCCTGTCACCGCGCTGCGTGCGGCTCGGCTCATCGTCGGCGACGGCACCACGGTCGATGATCCGGTCATCGTCGTGCGTGGTGATCGCGTTGTCGCGGTCGGTCCGCGCGCAACTACGTCGATCCCCCCGGGCGCGCGCATCATCGACCTGCCGGGACACACGCTGCTCCCCGGCTTCATCGACGCCCACGTACACCTCACCTCGGGCGACAACGACGGTGGCGACATGGCGGTGCTGCGCGAGACGGCCGCGCACGCGGGCATCTATGGTGTGGCCAACGCGCGCAAGACGCTCGACGCGGGCTTCACCACGGTCCGCGATGCCGGCGCGAACTACTACGCCGAGGTCGCGCTCCGCGAGCTGATCGCCAAGCGTGTCGTGCCCGGACCGCGCATCTTCGCGTCAGGACCGGCGCTCGGCATCACCGGCGGCCACGCCGATGTGAACGGCTGGAGCCCCACGCTGATGATTCCCGGCACCGGGATCATTGTCGATGGACCGGACGAAGTCCGCAAAGCGGTGCGCACGAACGTCAAGTACGGCGCCGACCAGGTCAAGATCGTGGCCACGGGCGGCATTCTCTCCGTTGGTGACGCGGCAACCGCATCACAATTCGAAGACATCGAACTGCGCACGGCGGTGGAGGAAGCCACGCGACTCGGTCGCAAGGTGATGGCACACGCGCATGGTGCCGACGGGCTCAAGGCGGCGATTCGGGCGGGTGTGGCGAGCATCGAGCATGGCTCGCTGATCGACGACGAGGGGATTGCGCTCGCGAAGGAGAAGGGGACGGTGATCGTCCCCACGCTGCTCATTCTCGATGAGATCGTGAAGCGCGGGGCGGAGCGCGGTGTGCCGCCGTACGCGATTGCGAAGGGGCGACAGGTCGAGCCCGAGCGCCGGCGACGGCTGCGCGCGGCGTATGCGGCGGGAGTGAAGTTCGCGCTTGGCACCGACGCGACGGGTGACCTGCACGGCCGCAACGGCGAGGAGTTCCAGTTGATGGCCGAACAGTTGGGCGCGCCGCCGATGGAGGTCATCCGCATGGGGACGCAGTACGCCGCGCAGCTCATCGGCTCGGAGGAGATCGGCGTGGTGGCGACGGGGCACTTTGCGGATCTGGTGGCGGTGCAGGGGGATCCGCTGCGCGACCTGCGGGTGCTGGCGAAGCCGGCGTTCGTGATGAAGGGCGGGGCGGTGGTGAAGTCAGCGGCGCTCGAGCGCAGTAGCACCACTCGATAGGTGCCGAGGGGTCACACGGACTGCGTGCGGTCACCCGTGAGAATGTGGACGAGGCGCACGTTCAAGTAGTAGTTGTCGCGGCCAACCCGTTGCACGGACAGGATTCCGTCGGCGACCAGTGCATTCAGATACTTGGTGGCCGTGACGCGGGAGACGCCGAGATCTTCCTGCACGAACTGCACCTTCGTGTACGGATGCGAGAAGAGGTTGTTGATCAGATCCTGGCTGTAGAACGAATGGCGCTCACGGATCTGTTGCTTCACCTCGAAGAGCGCAGTGCGGATGGCGGTCACCACGGTCACCCCTTCCCGGGCGGTCACCTCTACCGCCTCCAGGATGTAGTCAACCCATTCTTCCCACCGGTCTTCTTCGCGTACGAGCTGCAGGAGCGCGTAGTATCGGTTCTTGGTACGCACGATGTGCCGACTCATGTAGAGGACGGGCAGATCGAGAAGCCCCTCCTTCACCAGATAGAGCACGTTGAGAATGCGACCGGTGCGCCCGTTGCCATCGTAGAACGGGTGGATCGTCTCGAAGCGATGGTGGGCCAGCGCCATGCGGATCAGCGCATCGACCGGGTACGCTGGAGAGGCGTTCAGGAATCGCTCCAGGTCACCCATGGCCGCAACGATCGATGCGTGGTCCTGTGGAGGGGTGAACACGACGCGGCCGGTTCCTTCTTCTCGAAGTGCAGTGCCGGGCACACGGCGGAACCCCGCGCGATTGAGCTCGAGGACGGACTGGATCTGCTGCAGGTGGTTGTTGGTGATGAGCCCGGTGGTACGAACCTGCTCCCACCCCACACGAAGCGCTTGTCGGTATCGAAGTACTTCTTTGCCGGCCGGGGACACTTGGCTCGACGGCGAGGCATCGTCGCGAAACAGCTCGTCGTGCGTGGTGATGATGTTCTCGACCGCCGAGCTGTCCTTCGCTTCCTGAAGCGTGAGCGTGCTGATCAGCATCGCTTCATTGGGAATCGACGTCACCACCCCCTTGAGTTCGGCCAAGTGCCGGCTGGCTCCACTGAGTCGCTTGAGCACACTCGGAGTGTCGAATCGTGACGGATCGATCTGCTCGAGGGGAGGGAACGGGGATGTCATGGCCATATGCATAGAAAATGCGCAAATGTATACACGTTCTGCGCTCGTGTACACATTTCCCTGTATTCCTGTGCATGTCCCGCGCCCGCTACCTCTCCTCGTCCGCGCTGGGCCACTGCTTCGGCAACGCCTTCTCGTAGAGATCGCAGAACTTCTTCCCCCGCCCGCTGCCCACACGGATCGGATCGCCCAGCTCGAGGTACCGGTCGCCGTCCGCGCCCGCGGTAGGCCACTCGGGAAGACCGGCCCCATTCGGATTCCCCGTGACCGCGAAGTTCACCCAGTAGCGCATCATCGTCTCCGACAGCGCCAGGTCGGTCGGCGGCAGCGGCGGTAGCCACGGCTCCACGTTGCCGAACATGTAGCCGAGCTCGATCGAGTGATACGCGCGCAGCTCTTCACCGCCGGGCACCACACGCGTGAACAGGTAGCGATACACCGGCTGTTGCGCCGCGCCCACCCGCTCGGCGATGAAGCGCGATGGACAGGTGAACACGACATCCGTGCCCAGCCGCACGACGGCCGACTCCACGGCCGTATCGCTCGGCGCACGATACTGTCGACGAATGACGAAGCCGCCCACACGACCGAAGAGGCTGTCGGTGAGGCTGCGATATCCGCCGCGCGTGCGCTCGAACGTCGGCAGCAGCATGGTCAGACTCGTCAGCTCATCCGCAGTGCTGCCGATGAGCAGTGGTACGGTCGTGGCCCCACCCGTGGCGAAGCGGCGTCCCGTCGCGTCGGGGATCACCCAGTGATCGATCGCCGCGTCGGCGAGTGCGTTGCCACCGGCCGGTGTGGCCTTTGCATACGCAGCAAGCAGTTGATCAGACGTAGCAGAGCGCAACCGCGTGAGCGCGTCACCATCAGTAGCGCCCAGCGCGGTGGCAATCGTCACACCGACCGACTCCGCCTCCGCACGCGACTGCACTTTGGCCACCGGTGCACCGCTCTGCAAGATGGCGCGCTGAAAGAGACCGCGCGCGAGTGGTGAGCCGAGGAGGTGCGCGATGTTCATCGCGCCGGCGGACTCGCCGAAGACGGTCACCTGACCCGGATCGCCTCCGAATGACGCGACGTTGGCCTGAACCCAACGCAGCGCTTCGACGATATCGAGCAGGCCGTAGTTGCCGCTCGTCTTGAGCGGTGATGCCGCCGTGAGCGCCGGGTGCGCAAAGAAGCCGAGCACACCCAGGCGATAGTTGAGCGAGACCACCACAACGCCGCGCTGCGCGAGTCTGGCGCCGTCGTAGATCGCTTGCGAGGTGCCGCCGGTGACGTTCGAGCCACCGTGAATCCACACCATCACCGGTCGACGTGCGCCAGGTGTCAGCGTTGGTGTCCAGATGTTGAGCGTGAGACAGTCCTCGCTCGTCTCCGTGGGCCACGGTACGAGTCGCGCGGTGCCATCGAATGCGTCCGCTAGTCGCTTGAGGAAGTCGTCGATGCCGCGCCCCTGCGGACAGGCAGGACCAAAGCGATCGGCCTGTCGCTCGCTGTGCCGCGCGCGGTAGGGGACCGGCGGGGTCCAGCGACGGTCGCCCACCGGCGGTTCAGCATACGGCACACCGAGAAACACGCCGCCAGGAGCGGCAACGCCGGCGCGACCGATCAGCCGTTCACCGGCGACGGTGACCGCAGGATGCGCGACGGGAGTCGGCTGCGCGGCGAGTGCGGGTGCGCGCAGCAACAGCAGCGTGCACGTCAACGATACGGGGACGTGCGTCCTGCGAATGCGTGTGGACACAGTCAGAGCAGGCTGGCGAGGTGCGGCGAATGGTGCGTGATGATGGCGGCCATGTCCGGCACGTCGCGAAGAAAGGAGAAGTCGGCGAAATCGAAGCCGGGCGCGACGTTGCATCCGGCGAGGACGTACCCGCCCAGCGGGCGCGCGGCCTGCCACCACCCCGCCGGTACGAGTTGCTGCGGGCCGCCGGATTGCGCGCCGACGGCGCCGAGGGCGACCCGCTGCACCCGCCGGCCATCCGGACTGGCCATGAGCAGTTCGAGGCCATCGCCCTCATACACATGCCAGACCTCGTCGGATCGCACGCGGTGCCACGCGCTGTACTCACCGGCGGCCAGCAGGAAATAGATGCCGGTGAGCGCCGAGCGGGGCGATCGGCCGTCGCCCGGGTCGAGCATGACGGGTGAGCGATAGAGTTCGCGGTAGTGGCCGCCCTCGGGGTGCGGCGTGAGGTCGAGCTGTGCGATCAGCGTGGTGGCGCGCGGGTGCATGCACGGAGTGTAGCGGGCGGAGCGGATGGCACCGAGCCCCTGGTGCGGACGGCACGGCGGTCGCAAGCTGCCGGGGTGTCTTTGCCACGCATCGAGGGATCCCGCACGCGGCCGTCCGCCTACCTCGCGGCATCCATTTCGCGCTTCCTCGCGACGGACGGCGATGCGGCGCTCGGCGTGTTGGTCAAGGAGAGCGCGTTCGACGTCGAGTTGCAGCAGCGGGATGCGTGGCGCACGACGATCGACCTGTTGCGCGACGCACTGGTGGCGCTGGATGGCCACCTCTTCTTCGAATTCGATGTACCGCGGCTGGGCTCGCGGATCGATGCCGTGGTGATCGCGGGTGGTGCCATCGTCCCCATCGAGTTCAAGGTGGGGGAGATGCGCGTCACACCGGCACATCGCGACCAGGTGTGGGACTACGCGCTCGATCTGCGCAATTTCCATCAGGCAAGCCATCACGCCCCGATCTTCCCGCTGGTGGTGGCGACCGGTGCGGTCGACGGCGAACCCGACTGGCCGCCCCCGGCGGCAGACGGCGTTCGCCCACCGCGCGCGGTGACGGTGGCACAGCTTGGCGACGCGGTACGTGCCGCCGCTTCCCGCGCGGGCGGTGCCCCGATTGATGGAGATGCGTGGGGACGTGCGGGGTACCAGCCCACGCCGACGATCGTGCAGGCGGCGCGTGCGCTCTATGCGCGACACACGGTGCACGACATCACCCGGAGCGAGGCCGGTGCGACCAACCTCGCGGTCACGGCGCGGCGTGTGCAGCAGCTCGTCAACCGCGCGCGCGACGCACACGAGAAGGCGATCGTCTTCGTCACCGGTGTTCCCGGCGCGGGCAAGACGTTGGTTGGTCTGGACATCGCGACCGCGCGCCGCGATCACGCCGCCGCGGGGCATGCCGTCTTTCTCTCCGGCAACGGACCGCTCGTTGCCGTGCTGCGGGAGGCGTTGACGCGCGATGAGCTCTCGCGCCTCGGCGCGGCGGGGATCAAGCGACGCAAGGGGGATGTCGCGCAGCCCATCAAGCAGTTCATCCAGAACGTGCATCACTTCCGCGACGAGGGACTGCGTCGGAGCGACGCGCCACCGCACGATCGTGTCGTGATCTTCGACGAGGCCCAACGCGCGTGGACGCGCGAGAAGACATCGCTGTTCATGCGACAGCGCAAAGGTCGCCCGGACTTCAACGAGTCCGAGCCGGAATTCCTCATCTCCTACATGGATCGCCACGCCGACTGGGCCGTGGTGATCTGCCTGGTGGGCGGTGGGCAGGAGATCCACACCGGCGAGGCCGGCATTGGTGCGTGGCTCACGGCGATGCGCGAGCGTTTCCCGCACTGGCAGGTGCATCTCTCGCCGCATCTGGCTGGCGCGGAGTACGCCGCGCAGGACGAGCTGCAGGCACTCGCCGACGATGCGCGTTGTCATCCGGACCCGTCGCTCCATCTCGCGACGTCGATGCGGTCCTTTCGTGCGCAGCATGTTGCCGAATTCGTGCGCGCCGTGCTCGCGCTGGAACACGATGCGGCGCGTGTGCATCTTCGCGCGGTCCTCGAGCGATACCCGCTGGCCATCACCCGCTCCCTCGACACTGCGAAGCGCTGGGTGCGCGCACACGCACGCGGCAGCGAGCGCTACGGACTGATCGCGTCATCGCAGGCGATGCGGCTCAAGCCGCACGCCATCGACGTGCGCGTGTCGGTCGATCCGGTGCAGTGGTTTCTCGGGCCACCCGACGACACTCGCGCGTCCTGGTACCTGGAGGATGCGGCAACGGAGTTTCAAGTGCAGGGATTGGAGGTGGATTGGGCGTGCGTCACGTGGGACGCCGATCTGCGCCTCGCGGACGGGCGGTGGCACCCGCATGCGTTTCGCGGCGATCGCTGGGAGCGCATGCACAAGCCCGAGCGGCAGCGCTATCTGCTGAACGCCTACCGTGTGCTGCTCACCCGAGCGCGACAGGGCATGGTCGTCTTTGTGCCCCCCGGAGAGGCCACGGATCGTACGCGATCGCCGCAGCTCTATGATCAGACCTACGGCTATCTGCGCGACCTCGGCATCCCCGAGATCTAGGTCCACTCCCATGCGACGCCACTGGTGCGACGCGCCGTCGTCGACCATGGTTGCCGCGTGACCTCCCCCGCCCCCGCCGCACCCCGCATCCTCGGCCGCAGCGCCCTCGTCGCGCTCGTGCTCAACAGCATCATCGGCAGCGGCGTCTTCGTCCTGCCGGGCACCATCGGCGGACGCCTGGGATGGGGCGCCGTGCCGGCGTGGATCGCCGGTGCCGCCATCATTGCGCTGTGCGTGGCGGCGTTCGCCGAAGTGTCCTCACGGTTCGAGAGCGGTGGTGGGCCCTATCGATACGCGCACGCGGCGTTCGGACCGCTCATTGGCATCGAAGTCGCGTGGCTCGTGTACTTCGCCCGCACGCTCTCCGCGGCGGCACAGGCCAATCTCTTCACCACCGCGCTCGGGGAGTTCTGGCCGTGGAGCGCGTCGCGCGCGGGCGCCCTCACGCTCACGACGCTGTTCATCGTGCCGCTGGCGTTCGTGAATGTGCGTGGCACGCGTGGAGGAGCGCGCACGAGTTCACTCTTTGCGATGATCAAGGTCGGCGCGCTGCTCCTGCTCGGACTTGCCGGCTGCTGGTGGCTCACACGTGGCGCTGCGGTCACGCTCGTACCGCCGAGCGATGCCACGCCCGGTGGATGGTTCTCGGCGATGCTGCTGCTTGCATTTGCGTACGGCGGCTTCGAAGGGGCGATGATTCCGCTCGGTGAAGCGCGCGACCCGCGACGCGATGCACCGTTCGCGCTGATCACGGGCTTCATCGTCGTTGTCATCATCTACCTGCTGGTGCAGGTGGCCGTGCTCGCCACGGTGGCCGATCCGGGAGCGACGCCACGTCCGCTCGCTTCCTCCGCGCGCACGATGGCGGGAACACCCGGCGCGATCGGTGCAACGCTGCTCGTGGTGGCATCCGTGACGGGGTGGATGGCGGCGTCGATGCTCAACATGCCGCGCATGACGGTGGCGATGGCGCACGACGGCATGCTTCCCGCTGCCCTCGCGCGTCGCCACTCCACGTTCGGCACGCCGGTGCGCTCGATCGCGCTCTTTGCCGCGCTCTCGTGGATGCTCGCACTGTCCGCATCGCTGCTGCAGAACGTGAGCCTCTCGGCCGTGGCGCGGTTGCTGGCGTACGGCGTGGTGTGTGCGGCGATGGTGCGCTTTCGGCAGCGCGAGCGCGCCGGACGGTTCACGGACGGCGTGCGCGGCGCGCTGCTGCGCGTGCCGGCAGGCACCGTGGTCGGTGGGCTCGGCTGTGTGCTGATTGCCGGGGTGTTGCTCCAGACGAGCGCGCGCGAGGCCGCGTCGGTCAGCGTCGTGATTGTGTGTGCAGCGCTCCACTGGTGGCGCACGCGCGGCGCACGCGGACGCGCGGATCAGGCCGACAGCAGCTCATCGACGGCACGTCGTGCCTGATCGAACGCCCCGTCGGTATACGCATACGCTCCCGCATCGGCATTGGCGATCGTGATGCGACCGAACGGGACGCGCGCCCGCTCACACGGCGTGGTTTCGCCGCGACGCCAGAAGTCGTCGTAGAGCGAATTGTACTGATAGCTGTAGCCGTGTGGCCAGCGATTGACCGTGATCGCCAGGATGTCACGCGATGCATCGAAACCCGACGGCCCGAACATCGCGTCGAACTCCGCGCGCAGCGTGCGCTCGATCGTGGCAAACGGCGTCGCCAGCAGCTCCGCGCGCCCCACGCGATGCTGCTCGCGAATGGGCAGCCCGGGTCGACATGGCGAGCGCGAACAGCACACGACGATCGGCGCATCGGGTGACGCACTCGACGTGTAGCGACCGCGCGAAACGGGCTGATCGAGCGCGAGATACGAGTGCCACCCCGACGGCGCGATGACCGTGCGCACGCCGGCCGTCACGAACGCATTCCAGTTGCGCAGCAGCACGTTTGTGTAGACGAGCGGCACCTTGGTCGCGAAGTCGAGCGCGGTGCGCTGCGCCTCGGGGAGTTCGGGACAGATGTACGGAATCACGCTGTGCCAGCAGGCGAGCACCACGCGGTCCGCACGCACGGATTCGAGGCGCGACCCGCGCGCGTAGGTCACCTCGACATGACGCGTGGGCTCCGCACCCACGTGTCGCACGCGGAGCACAGGGGCGGAGAGGCGCAGGCGCACGGCGGCGTTCGCGCGGTCGAGCCGATCGTAGCGCACGCGTGCGGTGATGCTGTCCGCGACTGTCGTACCCGGCACCGCCGCGGGGATGAGGCGACGCACGAGCAGGCGCGCGAGCGTCGCGTTGCCATCGGGGAAGTGGTAGTAGAAGTCGTCCGCGCCCGGATCGCGGATGCTGTCGTAATTCTGGCCTGGGCCGGGTCCGGGACCCAACCGCATCCCGCCAAAGCCGGGCAATTCGAGCCCATGCGCGTCCTGCGCCGGGACGGCGTCGATGCCCGCACCATAGAGCCCGTGCGTGGCGGTCTGGTAGAGCGGCAACACGCCGTCGTCGACTTCGCGCACCCGCAGCAGGAAGTCGCGGTAACTCATCGTCGCCAATCGGGCCCGCGCGTCTTGCGGCGAGAGTGTGGGCCACGGGTCCTGCGTGGTGGTGGTGAGCCGTTCGATATCGCGGCGCACCGTCGCGCTCAGCGGCGCGGCATCCAGAAATGCACGATCGGGAGTGCGTCGCCGCCCCGCGATGAGCGCATCGCGTCCGAACGTCGCACGATCGAAGAAGGTCGCCTGCCGCAGCCCGTACCGCTCGAAGAGGGCGGCATCGTGATCGCGCGGCCAACGCGACACATCCACGCCGAGCGTGTCGAGCATGGCCATGGCGACGCGACTGTAGCGTCGCGGCGAGTCGATGGACTGCGTGCCGCCATACGTCACGAGCGTGCGATCGCCCACGGTGAACTCGTTGCGCTTGGCGTGCCCGCCGAAGTCGTCGTGGTTGTCGAGCAGCAGGATCCGCGCACGCGGTCGCGCCGCGCGTACGTAGTGCGCGGCCGCCAGTCCGCTCAACCCCGCACCGACGATGACGACATCGTAGCGTTCACCGGTCTCGGTGACGGGCGGGGCAGCGCGCCAGAACTGCCCGTCGCGCAGCGCGTGCAGCGCTTCGAAGGCGCCCTCGTGGGCACCGCGCATCCCGGTCTGTGCCGGGGGGTAGGGCGCGTCAGGGGCACGCGCGGTGTCGAGCCAGCGCGGCAGGTGCAGTGCGCCGCCGACGCCGACGGCGACACCATTGAGAAAGTCGCGGCGGGAGATCCCGTCGCGCGGCGGGTCGGGCGCGTCCATGCCGGAAGTTGCGCACGAATGCACGATCCGGCGACGGTGTGCCCTCTCGTCGGAGACCGAACCGCTACCGGGCCCCGTCGGTCTGGGCGGCACGCACGACGATCGCACCAATGCGCGTGCCGTGCGCCTTGCCTTCCGTGATGTCCGACCGATAGTGAATCCCGCCATACAGCCGCGAGATGCCGGCCTCATCCGCCATCTGGGCAAACTCCGTGGCGCGCGCGGGGAAGAGGTGCCCGAGCACCGTCGCCGCCGCCGCCGAGAAGGTCGAGTGCCCGGACGGGTAGGCGGGGAAGTTGGGCAACCCGATCGGCGTCCGGATCGCACGGTCCACCTGCGACGGGCGCGGGTTGAAGTACTGGTACTTCACCCCCCAGCACGCGACCGCGGCGTCGTGCATGGCCATGTTGAGCCACGCAAAGGTGCGCGCGGCCCGCACTTCGCTCATGCGGGCATCGCGCACGGGCTCGGCGGCGATGTCGTTCCAGTGTCCCGGCGGGGTATACGTGCCCGCGCCGTCATTCCACTTGAGCGCGATGGCGTATTGTGCGCGCGTCAGGCCATCGACGGTGCGTCGCACTTCGGCGAGCTCGTCGCGGAACTGTGCGGAGTTCGTGGACGGGGGCGGGGGCGGCCCATCGGCGAGCAGTTGCGCGGGTGTCATCGTCCACGCGGCGACGCGGCCGAAGAGCGGCAGCATCGGCGGGCGTGCGGGCGACTCGAGGCTCGTCCACGGTGTTTCGCCGCGCGCGCGTACGGAGTCGGCCAGTGATGCCCACAGCGACGCATTGCCCACGGCGTTGCGCATGCCATCGGCGCCGGCGCGTGCGATGACCGCGGCCGCAACGGCGCGCCCGAGTGCGACACCAGCGGCGATGTCGCTCGCCGTGGCACGCCCGGACAAGAGCGCGGCGTCGCGCTGGTCGGCGGCCAGACGCGTGATCTGCTCCACCGATGCGGGGAACAGCAGGCGCAGCATCTCCGCGGAGACCGCAGAGAGTACTGCGTCTTCTGACGGATACGATGGGAGCGTTGTCGCGGCGACGCGCGTGCTGATCGTCGCATTCGTGCGCGACGGCGCGGGGCGGTTGTGCCGGTACTTCCAGAACCACGCGGCCTTGAGCGCGTCGTACTGCGCGACGCTCACGTACGCGTACGCCCGCGCGGCGTACGGCGGGTTGGCAAACGGGAAGTTCGGATCGGCGAAGGGGTTGTCGGCGTCGGGGAAGACGTACGTACCGTCCGCGCGCGGCGCCGGCGGCAGGTTGTAGCGCGCGACGAGTTCGCGCATCACCTGATTCCATCGCAACACGCCACCGCTGCTCCAGTACTCCATGTTCGCGCGCTGCGCCGGTGTCATGGTGCGCTGCGCACGGACCACGGCCTCCAGCTCGGCGCGATACTCCGCGCTCGTGACCGCGAGCGGCGCAGGCACGGGCACCTGCTCCGGCGATGCGAGCACGATCGGACGCCAACTGCCGGCGTCGGCGTCGACGTTGGAGACTTCGAGGGCAGGAAGCACTTCGGTAGGCTGCACCGTGCGATCACACGCACCGAGTGCGGCGATGGTGCCCAGCGCGATCAGGGTGCGCAGTACGCGCGAGGTCGGGCGAGCGCGCATCTCAGAATCCCCGCACGAGCGTGAACCCACCGGACCACATCGTCGAGAGCCCGACATTCCGGCCGTGGAGCACCTGCATCATCCCGGCGTTGAGTCGCACCGCCTTGCCCGTCTTCGGAAGGTCGAGCATCACCTGCACGTGCAGCCGCTGCGCGTTCATCCGGTTGGACACAAAGGGCATGTCCTGTCGCCGGATGTCGCCGCCACCCAACGTGCGCGAATCGATGAACGTGATGGGCAGGCAGAGCGGCCCGGCCGCGAGCCCCACCGTCGCCGAGTACTCCGCGACGTTTGGCATGGCAACTTCGTTGCTGAGTGTGAGGCGGCCGTTGGTGTAGTACGCGGGGCGATCGAGCGTCACGGTACTGCGCCAGGTGTGCGCGATCGCCGCATCGGCGAAGAGCCCTGTGCGATCCTGATAGTGCAGCAGTGCGCGCGCGGTGGCGCGACGCGCTCCCAGGCCGATGGACAACGGGAGGAGGTCGGGCGTGTAGTCGGTGATGGGGGTGCTCCCCGTGCCGTAGACGAACGCACTGATCGCGCCGCGGCGCGTGAACGGCGTCTCGAGCAGTCGGAGCTTCGCGGTGAGCGAGAGATCCTGCGCGCCCTGTTGTCCGGCGAGGACGCCCTGCGACGCGTTCGTGGCGACGTACGGAAGCGCCGCGAAGAGGGCCAGCGAGCGGGTCACGCCGAAGCCGGCGGAGACGACCGTCTGCCGAGTGCGCAGCGTCCCGATGTTCTCGTTGTCGCGGCGGCGCGTGCCTTCCCAGTACGTGCGCCACGCATCGACGCCGTGATCAAGTGTGACGCGGAGCTGTCGACGCTCCACCGGAAATCCGTCGTCTGCCGATTGCGCGGCGGCCGCCGTCGTGACCATCAGCGCCGCGAGCGGGGCGACGAGCGCCCGCGCGATGCGCGTCCATTCTGCTGTCATCACCATCATCGAAGGCGGTCCTCGGCGCGGGACCTGCGCGCCGTCGGGATCCGGTTGCACCGTCCGGTCTGATCGCCAGAGTGTTTTCGGCGGACCGGAGCGGCAGCATAGAGGGCGTGCGCGCGTATCGGCAAGCAGGACAACGCGTTCCGGCGCGTGGCGTGATACGGCGGGCGTGCGCCGGTGCGGGTCGGCCGGCCGTCGCGTGTCACCGGCGAATTCGCACCCGCCGTCAACTTCCCGGTGGCCTTGGGCGTTGTCTGGGCACCGACCGCACGAAGATGCCCGCGCGGGCACCTCGGGCGCCCGCCGTTCGCTCCGCGACCCTCCTGTCCCCCGTACGTGCCGCTTCTCTCCCGCCCGACGCTCTCCCTCGTGCTCGGCGTCCTGGCGATGGTGCCAGCCGCCGCCGCGCAGAACGCGCCCAACCGCAACGCCACGCCCCTCGATGCGGCAGTTGCGGACTCCTTTGCGCGGGCGGCGCGGGCACGGGCCAAGCCGGCGGCCGATGCGACGGTGCTGACGTCGACGCCGGTGATCGACGGCAAGCTCGATGACGCCGCGTGGAAGGCGGTCGCGCCGGTGACGGACTTCATCCAGCGCGAACTCAATGAAGGTGTACCCGCCTCGGAGCGCACCGAGGTGCGTATCGCGAGCGATGGACAGTACCTGTATGTCGCCGCGCGCATGTTCGATCGCGAGCCGCAGCTCATCGTGCCCGGCGAGAAGATCCGCGACGTGCAGTTGGCCAACAGCGACTACTTCGCGTTCATCATCGACACCTATCATGATCGCCAGAACGGCTTCGTCTTCGCGACCACGCCGGCGGGTGTCGAGTACGACGGGCAGGTGATCCGCGAGGGCGAAGGGGGCGGGGCGTTCGTGCAGGGGCAGACGCGGCAACAAGCCGGGGCGATGGGCGGCTTCAACGTGAACTGGGACGCGAGCTGGACCGTCGCCACACAGATCGACTCGCTCGGCTGGACGGCGGAGTTCCGCATTCCCTTCTTCACCATTCGCTACGAAGGCGGCGGCACGCAGACGTGGGGGCTCAACCTCTCGCGCAGCATTCGCCGCAAGAACGAAGAGCTGTACTGGGCTTTCATTCCACGGCAATTCAACCTCTACCGGCTCTCGCTGGCCGGTGAGCTGCGCGGCATCACGGTGCCCAAGCGGCGCATCCAGACGGTGACGCCGTACGTGCTGGGTTCCTCGCAGGGCGTGTGGAACGCGCAGCGCGTAGGCACCACCACGTATCCGAACGAGTTCGGCGTGGATGCGAAGTACGGTGTCACACCGGCGCTCACGCTCGACCTCACGTACAACACCGACTTCGCGCAGGTCGAGGTGGACGACCAGCGCGTGAATCTCACGCGCTTCCCGATCTTCTTCCCGGAGAAGCGTCCGTTCTTCCTCGAGAACGCCGGGGTGTTTTCGGCGGGGACGCCGCAGGCGGCCGATCTCTTCTTCACGCGACGCATCGGCATCGACTCGCTCGGCAATCAGCAGCGGATTCTGGGCGGTGGGCGCCTGTCGGGGCGCGTGGCCGGCACCACCATCGGCGTGTTGCAGATGGTGACCGAGGCGCCCGATGCGGTGAATCCGGCGCAATCGTTCACCGTCGCCCGTGGCATCAAGGAGGTCGGCGCGCGCTCGCGCATCGGCAGCATGTTCGTGCAGCGCATGAACACGGAAGACGCGTCAGACGCCAACCGCACCTACGCCGTCGATGGGCGCCTCGGCATCGGTCAGGCCTGGACGATCGACGTGTGGGGGGCGCGCACCGAGTCACGTGCGCGTCCTGGCGATGATCTCGGGTACAGTGTGCGCGGCGCCTACCAGACGCGCGACTGGAACCACAGCGTGCGCGTGCTGCAGGTCGGGGACGACTTCAATCCCGAAGTGGGATTCCTCAACCGGCCGGCCGGATATCGATTGACGGAAGTCAATCTGTTGCGCTGGTTCCGCAAGCCCGAGTGGTCGTGGTTCCGCCATTGGAATCCGCACTTCTCATGGCGCGAGTTCCGCGGTCTGCAGGACAACTTCCGGCAGACGGGATACTTCCACATCGACTTCACCGAGATCGAGCTGGCCAACGGCTCACGGTTCGGGCCGGAGTACAACATCTCGCAGGAAGGATTGCAGGCGCCGTTCACGATCGCGCCGGGTGTGGTGCTGCAGCCGGGCCAGTATCAGTGGGGCACCCTCGGCTTCGACTACACCACGGATCCCAGTGAGAATCTCTGGGCCACTGGTCGACTCGACTTCGGCCAGTTCTGGACCGGGACGCGCAGTGGCGGCTTGATCACGGCCACCGTGCGACGCGGCGCGACATTCGCCGGATCGCTGCTGCTCGACTACACCGACGTGCGCTTGCCCGAAGGGAACTTCATCCGGTCGCTCTCGGCGCTCAGGCTCAACTACTTCTTCACGCCGCGCATTTTTGTGCAGACGCTCACGCAGTTCAACAATCAACAGCGCATCTGGAGTGCGAATGTGCGCTTCGGGTGGTTGAATACGGCGGGGACCGGGCTCTTCGTGGTGTTCAACGACGGGCGCGTGGCGGACGGGTTCTTCAACTGGGAGCGTCCGCAGCAGCGCACGGTGTTCGTGAAGTTCACGCGGCAGTTCGGGACGAGCGGGTGAGGGGGTCGGTGCGGTGGCGCGAGCAAGGGGGGCGCGCGCGGGTGGTAGCGACCGTGCTTGTGATGGCCGCGTTGGGCGCCGTGCCGCTCGCTGCACAGGGGCGTGGCGACCACGCGGCCCGCATCGGCGCACGGCGAGCCGCGTCGAATCGCGCGATTGCGGCGCACGACACCGCAGGCCTGGCTACGATCTTTGCGCCGCAGGTTGTCGTGGTGAGCTCGAATTCCACGGTCATCAGCGGTCGCGATGCGAATGCGATGCGCTTTGCGGAGCAGTTTCGCACGCGACCGGATGTGATCTATCGGCGCACGCCCGAGGCGGTGTTCGTGTACGGGCCGTGGCGCATGGCGAGTGAACGCGGGCGATGGACGGGATCGTGGACGGACACCGATGGTCGGGTGGCGCTCGTGGGGCATTACTTCGCCAAGTGGCGAGAGATCAGCGGCGAGTGGTATGTGGAGAGCGAGACGTACGTGCCCGAGCGGTGTACTGGCGGCGCGTACTGCCGCACGGTGCCGTGACGGTCGTTTCCTGAGCGAAGGCGCGCAGCGCCGAAGTCGAAGGATCGCGCGAGGGCGCGGAGCGCCCTTCGCGGTGGTTCGTGCACCGCCACCACTGCCCGGAACGCGCACTTCGTGCGCGTCCGGCGGTGTTTCGACTCCGCGCGGCTGCGCCGCGCTCCGCTCAACACACCGTCGTGCGCTGAGCGCGCGGAGCGCCCTTCGCGGTGGTTCGTGTGCCGCGACCACTGCCCGGAACGCGCACTTCGTGCGCGTCCGGCGGTGTTTCGACTCCGCGCGGCTGCGCCGCGCTCCGCTCAACACACGGCGCGGGCTCCGCTCAACACACGCCGCGCTCCGCTCAACACACGGTCGTTCGCCGAGCGCGCGAAGCCCCCTTCGCCGCCGTTAGCGCGTGTACACCCGCACCCAATCCACCAGCAGCGTCGCGGGCAACACGGCATCGCTCGCCGGATCCCCGTCGAAGATCCCACCGATCGCCAGGTTCAGCAGCAGAAACATCGGCCCATCGAACACCCATGCGCCCTTCTGCTCGATCGCCTCGCGCGTGGCCGTGTAGTGCACCGAGTCATCGACGAGAAACCGGATCGCCCGCGCATCGCGCTCCACCGCATACACATGGTAGCCGTCGGCAAACGTGCCTGCCGCGCGCGCGTATCGATTGGTGAACGGCGTCTGCCCCGAGTATCCCGGCCCGTGCACGGACGAGGAGTTGATCGTCGGCTTGCCGCCACCGTACTCCATCACATCGAGCTCGCCGCACTGCGGCCACGACGTTGTCGGCCACCCCGCACCCAGCATCCAGAACGCTGGCCACACGCCCTGACCCAACGGCACCTTCGCACGAATCGCCACGCGACCATATCCGACTTCGACCGTGCCCTTGGTGATGAACTTGGCCGAGGTGTAGCGACACGGGCCGTACCAACAGCGCAGCCCGGCCGGTGCCACGCGCGCGGTGATCGCGAGCTGCCCCGTGCCCGTGAGCGCGGCGTTCTCGCGCGACGCGGTGTAGCTCTGCCGCTCCTGGTTGCCCCAGCCGCAAATGCCGCGCGCGCAGCCGTCACCGGTGTCGGCCACCCAGGTGCGCGGATTCGGCGGATCGCCGGCGGCGCCGTCGAACTCGTCAGCCCAGACGACGCGCCACGTGGAGTCCGAAGCGCGCGCCCCAGACGTGGCGGGTTGCCCGGCTGAGTTCGGGGCTGCGCGCGCCGCCACCGCCGCGTGCACGCGCGCGCGGTCGGTCGCCTCACCGTGGTACGCGACGATCGCCGCGAGTGCCGCGAGCCCGAGCCACCACCGATCACCAGCAGCGCGCATGACGGGTAACTTGCAGAGCGTTCGCCCCCTCCGCGACTCCGGCATGCCCCGTCCCCACAACACGCTCCTCGCCTCGGCTGGCACCACGATCTTCACCGTGATGTCCGCCCTGGCCGCCGAGCACGACGCGATCAACCTCGGCCAGGGCTTTCCCGACGGTGACGGGCCACCCGATGTCATCGATGTCGCCGCCGCTGCCCTGCGCGACGGGCGCAACCAGTACGCGCCGCGTGACGGCGTCCCCGAACTGCGTCGCGCGGTGGCCGACGCCAATCGTCGCTGGTACGGACTCGACATCGACCCGGCGCATGTGCTCATCACGGGCGGTGCGACCGAAGGGATCACGGCGTGCCTGATGGCATTGCTCGACCCTGGCGACGAGTGTGTGCTCTTCGAGCCGCTCTTCGACATCTATCTGCCGATCATCCAGCTCATCGGTGCGGTGCCGAAGATCGTGCGCCTGCACCCGCCCGACTGGCGGCTCGACATCGCCGCGCTCGAGGCGGCGATCACACCCCGGACCAAGGCGATCCTCGTCAACTCGCCGATGAATCCGACCGGCGCGGTCCTCACGCGCGAGGAAGTCGCCGCGTTGGCGCGCATCTGCGTGGCGCACGATCTCTATGCGATTTGCGACGAAGTCTACGAGCACCTCACTGACGCCGAGACGCCGCATATCCCGCTGATGACCATGCCGGGGATGCACGAGCGCACGCTGCGCGTCGGCAGTGCGGGGAAGACGTTCAGTGTGACGGGATGGAAGATCGGCTACGTGTCGACGACCGCTGCGCTCTTCACGACGGTCGGCAAGGCGCACCAGAACCTCATTTTCAGTATTGCACCCAACCTGCAGCGTGCCATCGCCCATGGGCTGCAGAAAGACGATGCGTACTTCGTCGGCATGCGTGACGCGCTGGCCGCAAAGCGCGCGCGCATCGCGACCGGGCTCGCCGCGTGCGGGTTTGGCGTGCTCCCCTCACGCGGGAGCTACTTCGTGGTCGGTGATATCGCACCGCTCGGCCTGGGCATGGACGACGTGACGGCGGCGCGCGTGCTCACCCAGGAAGCGCGCGTGGCGACCATCCCGTGTTCGAGCTTCTATCAGGGTGCCGATCCACCGCGCACGCTGTTGCGCTTTGCCGTCGCGAAGCGGGACGAGGTGCTCGACGAGGCCATTGCGCGGTTGCACGCGTGGGTCGCGGCGCGAGGGGGCGCCTAGGTCCGGCGCGTCGCGCACGACCACGCAGATCCCGCTCGCCGCGATCGGGCGCGAGCCCGAGTTACCGCCGGCGACGATGTGATCAGCCGTGGCTCAGCGGGATCGCCAACAGTGCAGCGCGGGATACGGTGCATGGCGGGGATCGAGGCGCTGCGCCCACGCCGGTCGCGAGGAAACCGATCGTTCGCGCACGCCGTCAGGTGTTCGCGCGCCGTCACGCGTCACCTCACAGAGCCTGCATGGACTTCCTGCTCGTCACCGCGTTCCTCTCCGTCGCGACTCTCATCCTCGCGCTGCTGCTCAAGGCGGTCGACACGCGCTTGACGCTCGTGGGCTCGCTCGCGTGCGCCGGCTTTCTCGCCGTCGTCGATCTCACCACCACGCTCCCGTTCGTCCCGGGCGCGGTCCGCACCCTCGGTGGCGACTGGAACTGGCTGGGCAAGGCGTGCAGCCTCATCGCCTGTCTGGCAGCCATCCGGCTGTTCTCCTTTTCGCGACACGCGGTGGGCCTGACGTGGCCTCCCCATCGCGCACGCACCGCCTGGTGGACGATCGCTGTCCTCACCGCCGCGAGCACAGGCCTGGGCTTCGTCTACACGCCACCGGCACCATCGCTCGAGACAGTGCTCTTTCAGCTCACGATGCCCGGCATCACCGAAGAGCTGGCGTTTCGCGGTATCGCTCCCGCGTTGCTGCTCTCGGCATGGGGCGAACGAGAGGGGCCCGATTCCCCAACGCCGTGGACCGTGATTGCGACGTGTGCCGTGGCGTTTGGTCTCTGGCACATGGTGGGTGTGCACCAGGGCCGACTGACGTTCGACGTGATGTCGGGGCTCTTTCCGTTGATCGGTGGTGTTGCGTACGGATGGTTGCGTGCGATCAGCGGCACCGTGTGGCTGCCAATGGTGGCGCACGGACTCGGCAACACCGCCTTTCTGCTCGGGTCGGTGCGTTAGCGTTCAGGCACCCGTGTTCCGGACGACGTCACACCTGCCGTCCAACGCATGGTCCGTCCCGTCTGCCGGCCGCGTACCTCCCGGTGATGCAGTGGGGGGCTGATCGGCTCTCCGCGGCACATCGCGAGGCCATCGCCGCGTGGCCGATGACCCGCACACTGATGCTCGACGGCCTGGGCGCGGTGGAGTTCTGCCACGCCACGCCCGACAGCGATACCAGCATCTGTACGCGCGTGACGACCGATGATCGCATGGCGACGCTCTTTGCGTCCAGCGCCGCCGACACCGTCGTGTGCGGCCACACGCACATGGCGTACGATCGCACGGTTGGCTCACGCCGCATCGTGAACGCCGGCAGCGTCGGCATGCCGTTCGCTTCCACCGCGCGCGTGCCTGGTCTCTGCCGAGGTATCGGACACGGCGCGCGTGCTCGCCGCTCGCGATGTGCTGACGGCGCACCGCGAGCGGATCGGTACGACTACGGGCGACGCGTGGTGCTCGTGTGCTTGCGCGTCTCGCCGCGCGGTGTCTGCACCGTGCGCGCGCGCTCGGTGACGCCCTCGCTGCGCGAGACGGAGCCATTCACGGCGCGCACGGTCTTGCCCGCCTCGTTCGTGGTCTGCGACGCCCGCTCGCGACCCGTCTCCGTCTTGGTCATCGTGCCCGTGGTCGTGTAGACCTTCCCCTTCGCGCCGGTCGTCACGGTGGTGCTGGTCGCCCCGGTCTCGGTGCGCTGCGCCGTGGTCGTCGAGGTCGTGGTGCCGCGCGGACCGGTGGTGGAGCGCTCGACCGTGCGTGCGCCGGTGGCCGGCTGCGCCATCGCGGTGGTGGACGCGAGCGAGACGAGGGCGGTCAGTGCGGCAAGTCGGGCTGTCGTGAGGTGACGCATGAACAACTCCTGTGAAAGGCTGGAACGTGGTGCGGTGTCTCCCGGGCAGACGCACCAACACGGCCGGCGTTAACCGCGCGCGTTCACCAGCGCGTCGTCATCGTCACGCCCACCCACGCGCCGCGCAGCGGATCGTCGACGCCTCGCGGAATCGTGACGGCACGCCCCCGTCGCGTGCGCACGACGGTCGATGTGCTGGACGCCACCGACCCCCAGGCGACGCCCGCTTCGGGTGTGACGGACAGGTGGCGCCCCAACGAGAGATCCACCGCGCCGCCGGCCGACGCGGTCCAGGCGCTCGACGACAGTTGCACCGGGAGCTGCGGCGTGCCGATCGCGACCGTGCTGGACTCGCGAATCAGCGACACCGACGGGATGAACGCGACGCGACCGCGCGACGCATACAGCTCGCCGCTTGCGCCCCAGAACTGTCCCTGCGGCGTGAGGCGATTGGGCTGATCGGCGCGATCGTTGGCAAACGGTCGCGTGAAGAACACGCTGAGCGACCCGGAGGTCGTGGTGCCGTCGCCGATCGGGCCGTCGAGCATCGCCGAGAGCGAGAGGGCGCCGCCTCCGGGAAAGAGATTGCGTCCGTCGAGTGAGTCGGCCCAACTGCGCGACCATTCGGCGCGTGCGCTCATGCGGGCTGCTCCCAGGTCACCGGCGAGCGATGTACCGACCGAGAGCGTGCGCCCGCGCCAGAACACCGGCGTCTCTCCCGTCGGACGTGGTTGTACTTCCGCGCCCAGCCACACGCCGAGTGTGGTGGTACCGAGGGGCAGCCCGGCGACGGCGCGCGCACCCATCGCGGAGGTGGTGCCGAGGAGGATCGATTCGAGATCGACCGTACTCGTGGTGATGCCACCGAGCGCGGCGGTCTCGCTGCTCGAGAGCGCACCCGGTGCGCTCGCCGTCTGACCGTACACCTCGAGGGTGTCGCCCACGCCGACGCGCAGCGACATCCGACCGCGCACGGGCGAGGCGCCACTCAATGATCCGCTGGGCGCAGAGAGTGCGACGGGAGTGCCGCTGATGCGCACGGCGAGCCGCGCACCATCGAACGCATACGTGAGTGGCGCGGCCTGCTCTTGTACCCGGGCTCCGGCAAAGTCGTACTGCCGGAGCGTCGCCCGCGCGCTCACGCGATGACGTGGCAGGAGCAGCGTCCCATCGAGTGCCGCATCGAGCAGACTGTCGGCGAGCAGTGCCTCGGCGCTATCGCGCAGCGTCGCCGGCGGCGTGCGCTGGGCGTGCGTCACGACCGGCCACGCCGCGAATCCTGCACACGCGAACACCGCACGACGCCAGCGTCGCGCGGTGCGGTGATGCGTCGAGTCGTGCGCCAGCACTACGGCGTGCCGTCGTTCGCGCGCGCGTTGGCCGGCCGCGGGTTGGCGGTCATCCAGTCGCGCAGCGCGGTGCGCGCCTGCTCCCGCGTGAGGGTGCCCGCCTTCACCTGTTCGGCCGTCGACCGCACCTGCGCGTTGCGCGCGTCGACCCACGTGCGCATGGCCGGTCCGAGCTTCTCGAGGTGCGCTTCGCGGCGCGCCTTGAGTTCCGTCTTCTTGGCCTCGCGCTGCTCGGGTGTGAGGTTCTGCCACTGCGCGCGCCGCTCGGCGATGCGCTCGCGCGCGGCTTCGCGATCGATCGGGCGGCCGGCGCGCGGCGGCTGTGCCTGCGCGGTGGCGGCGAGGGAGAGCGCGGCCAGGGCCGCGCAGAGCAGGGTCGTGGGTCGCATGTGGAATACTCCGGAAAGTGGTCGGTCGGCGAGGCAGGTGCTGCATCGCTCTCCCCGGCAGACGCCGCGATGCCCGGCGCGTTAAGTGGCTGTGGCGGTGCCGGCGCGCGGACGGTGAGGTGGCCGAGCGGTCACCCCTCCGTTGCCGGAGACTCCCCGATCTCGAGCCGCGCGATGAGATCGAGCAGCCCCTCTGCTTCCCACCACCGGTTGCGCTGTCCGGCCGAGAGCGGAAGCAGCACGCCCGCGGTCACCAGCTGTTCCAGCCCCTCGTAGACGCGGCTCTTCGCGCGCTCGGTGATGGCCGTGGCGACCTGCGCAGAGAGCATCGGGTGCGCAGGGAGCAGATCGATGAGCGCCCATGCGGCCGCATCCGACCGCGGTACGTGTGCCTGATTGCGCACGCGAACACGCCAGCGGTCCTGGAGTGCGCGGACGGCATGGACGTAGTCGTGCGCGAGACGAGCGGCGCGCAGGGTCGCCGTGGCGAAATGCTCGAGCCAGTGCGCCACACCGTCGGATCCTGCTTCCCGGAAACGTGTCAGCGCCGAGATGTACTGGTCGCGTGCGCCGGCAAAGACGACGCTGATCGGCGGCACGAAGCGCGGCGCCAGGCCGCGGCGCCGGAGCAGCACATGCACGAGGGCGCGTCCGGTGCGTCCATTGCCGTCATCAAACGGGTGAATCGTCTCGAATTGCGCGTGCACCAACGCTGCCTGCACGAGTGGTGAATGGCCGTCGTCATTGATCGCCGCAAAGAGGTCCACGAGGAGTCGCGGCAGGTCCTCGGGTGGTGGCGGAACACAGTCGGCGCCGCATGGTGTGTCGTCGTTCCGGCCGATCCAGTTCTGTCCCGTACGAAGTCGATCCGCGATGTGCCGCAATGGTGTGCGTTCGAGGAGTCGTTGATGAATGGACAGCAACTCCATCTCGCCGAACCGATTGGCCGTCGCCGTCGTCTCCACCGCCAGCACCATCGCCTCGATGTTTGCGAGCACTTCAAGCGCGATGGGTCCCGGCGTGATTCCCCAGTGCGCGCTCGCTTCCGCCTGGGCGAGGTCGCGCACGCTGGCCTGCAGTCCCTCCAGCTTGGATGACGCGATGGACTCGGTCCGCAGCAGCAGCCGGGCGAGGGGCGCGCGCGCGTGTCCTCCCTCGTCATTCAAGTTCCTGAGCGATCGCTCGGCTTCAGACACCAATGCGGCGAGTCCGCTGTCGAGCTGAAGTGGCAGGGTGGTGAGCAGGTCCGGCAGGTAGGTGGCGTAGCGGCACGCCCGTCGATGACGCGGCGGGGCGTTGCGGGTGGGGTCCGAGGCCAGATGCGCGAGAAGGTGCGGCCGGGCATTGGATACGCTCGAGGGGAGCGTCGGGGACACTGCCGGGCGCCATGCATGACCGGCGCCAAGTGGAACTACCGAGCGCCAGTAGTTCCGTTTATTCGGTAAACGGAACTCAAGCCAGCAGCGGGGCCGCAAGCAGACGGGCGGATGGGCAGAGGCGTGTCCCGGCGCGCCTCGCGCGATCGCGAGTGATCACTCACCACGGCCTGGAGGGGGGCTCACAGCGCACCGGGCCGTCACAGGGCGCTGGTTGGGAGCCTGCCATTGGGGGTGCAACACGCAGCGACACCCACGCGCGCCGCCACGGGAGCACCGCGCCCCCGCGCACAACTCCGGCGGCGCTTCGCGTTGCCCCTACCGCTGCCGCCGCTTGAGGTACGTCCCCCCACCAATCCCGATGACGCGGTCATCATCGGGAAAGCGATAGAACCAGGCGCGCTGCGTGCTGCCGTCGGCGCCGGTGAAGGTGATCGTCCAGCGATCGACACAGTACGTACCGCGCTGCGCACCGCGTTGGCTCGAGGTCACCACTGAGCCGCCGCCCCCCGAAGTGGTCGCGCCCGCGCCCCCGCCGCGCTCGTAGCTGTTGCCGCTGCCGAAGGTGTAATCACTCCACACCGCAACCATTGCGGAGCCGCCGAGCGCCGTGTTGCCCGTGCCGCCCATGTCGCGATAGCGCCCCTCGAGCTGCAGCGTCGTGTCGGCAGGACGTGCGCGAAACATCTTCTTCCACGTCTCGGTGGGTCCACCATGCCACCGGACCTCGACCGTTTCGCCGGTGATGCGCGCCGTCCCCCACTTCGACGGATCGCGACCGCGCCACGCCGCGAACTCTGCGGGTGTCGTCGCCACGTCCCGCAGGTCGCTCGTGATCGATCCGTCGGCAAAGAGCACATGCGGCGCGTACTCGAGCGTCATCGCGCCGCCGACGCCGGTGCCGTACGTCTGCTTGAGCAGTACGCCTTCGATGGCGGGCGGCGCGGACTGCGCGGCCAGCGAGCACGCACCCATCATGAGCGCGGCGCATGCCGCGACGACAGCGCGGCGACGGCCGCGAGAGTGGAAGTACGGCATGTGAAGACGCGTCGAGAGGTCGAGCAAACCCATGAACAACCGAATGATCGCGCATCCGACGCCGACGCGTCGTGATGCGCGTCACGCGCGTGCTACGTGGTCTGCACCACTTCGCCCACCGCCTCTACGAGCCAGCGTGGTGCCGCGTCCGAGATGACGAGATCGATCGCCGAGAGGTCGGCGACGGCATGCGGTGCGACGACATCGTGCTTGGATGCATCGACGAGGACCACACGCGTGGCCGCCGCGTCGATCATCGCCCGCTTCACCTGCGCATCGCCGGCGAACGTC
This sequence comes from Gemmatimonadaceae bacterium, assembly GCA_025453745.1. Lineage (GTDB taxonomy): Bacteria > Gemmatimonadota > Gemmatimonadetes > Gemmatimonadales > Gemmatimonadaceae > JALOPS01. Next base: position 3,515 of record JALOPS010000002.1, on the reverse strand, counting down.
GAGGTGATCCCCGCGCGGCGATGCACCGCGCACGCACCCAGAAAGGCCCAGTCGGCACGATGCGCGCGGATCGTCGCGACGGCCTGCTCGCCAAAACACTCGCGATTCTCCGGCGACCAGGTGCCGCCGGCAATGACGAGCTGCACGTCGGGCGCGCCGACGAAGAGCGCCGCAACATCGAACGCAGGCGTGATGACGGTCAGCGGCCGCGGCGCATCGGGACCCGCGAGCCACTGCGCGAGGGCGAGGGCAGTGCTGCCCCCATCGATGAAGAGCGACTCGTGCGGCTGCACGCGCCGGCCCGCCTCGCGCGCAATCGCCCGCTTGGACGCCGCGCGGACTTCCACGCGCGCGCCCACGGGGAGGGCGAGCGTCTGCACGGCCACGGCACCGCCGTGCGTCTTCTGCACGAGACCGCGCGCGGCCAGCACGCGGAGGTCGCGCCGGATGGTGTCGTCCGAGCAACCGTACTCGGCGGCCAGCGCGGCGACCTCGACGCGTCCCTGCTCGCGCAGCGTGGCGGCGATGCGTGCCTGGCGCTCCTCGGCGAAGCGCGGTGCGTCGTCGCCGGGGTGGCTGCCAGCGGTCGCGGAGTCGGCGGCGGAGGACATGTGGCGCGGTGGTAAATGAAGGAGCAGCGCGCGGTAACTTGCACGAATATGCGGAAGTGTGCAAGATTGTGCCACCGCACTCTACTCCCGTGATCCCGCACACCCCCGACACCCTCCGCCGCGCCCGCTGGGCCACCCGCGCGCAGTTCCTCGCCTTGGGCGTCGTCGGCGGCGCATGGGGTGTGCACGTCCCATCGGTGAAGGCGCACTACGCGCTCGACGAACGCGTGCTCGCGCTGGTGCTCCTCGCGACGAGCCTTGGCTCGGTCTCCGCGCTCTTCTTCGCGGGGCGCGTGGTGGGTGGGCTCGGAACGCGACGCGCGTCGGTGCTTGCGGCCACCGCGTTCACGGGCGCGTTGGCGCTCTCGCTCGCACTGCCCGGCGTATGGGCGCTGCTCCCGGTCATGGTGGTCTTTGGTGCGGGCGAGTCGGTGTACGATGTCGCCATCAATGCCGAGGGCACGGCGCTCGAAGTGATGTCGGGCCGCCCGATCGTCAGCGGGCTGCATGGCATGTTCAGCGTCGGAGCCATGATCGGCTCCGCGCTTGCAGCCGTGCTGCTGCGTGCGCATGTCACGCCGCGCGTGCAGCTCGCGGCCATCGGCGCGATGGTGCTGCTGCTCGTGGCGGCAAGTGCCCGCTGGCTGCTGACCGATCGCACGCCAGCGAGCGACGAGGCCGCACACTTCGCCTGGCCGAGCGGCACACTGCTGCTGCTCGGCGTACTCATTCTGAGCGGGATGATGGCCGAAGGGGTGATGTACAACTGGAGCGTGCTCTACGTCGCGCAGGAACTGCGCACGCCCCAGGAGCAGGCGGCATTGGCGTACGTCGCCTTCGCAGGCGCCACCGCGGCCACGCGTTTCGCGGGCGATGCGCTGCGCGCGCGCTTCGCCGAACGCTCGATCCTCGTCGCGGGCCCACTGCTCGCCGCCGTGGCGATGGCGCTGGTGCTCTGGATCGCCCGTCCGTGGGCGGCACTGGCAGGGTTTGCCCTCGTGGGCGCCGGACTCGCGACGATCGTGCCGATTCTCTACAACGCGGCCACGCGGGTGCGCGGTGTGTCGCGTGCAGCGGCGATCGCGTCGGTCTCGTCGATCGGCTACGTGGGCTTCATGATCGGGCCACCCCTCATCGGCGGCATCGCCCACGCCACCACGCTCACCGTCGGCATGGCCGTGCTCATCGTGGCGTCACTCATCGTCGCACTCGGTGCGGTGCGGGTACCAACAGCGGATCAACCCGCGATCGCCGTGGCGACCTGAGCACGCGTCGCTCAGATCCCGTCGCTCAGAACGCCACGCCAATCGCCACGCCGCGCCCATCGCGCGTGGGATGCACACGAAGCCCGAGCCCACCACTCGCCGCCGGGCGTCGCGCGACGATCGATGCACCGCGCTGCGATCGCCGTGCATAAAACAGCGCCTCGAGCATCGCGACGGCCGTGACACCACCGGCCACCGCGACAGCGGTGGTCGCATTCGGTCGCGACGTCGAGCGCTCGGTGTACGGCGCCGCCACGCCGTTGGGATCGGTGTAGGCGATCTGCCGTTCGGTGGTCTGCTCGCCGAAGCCCAGCGCCGCCGATCCGCCCACCAACCCGAGTGCCAGCACGCCCAGCAAGGGGCGTCCGGTGTAGAGCTGGCCGAAGCCGGGCAGTATGCCGCGCAGAAACGCGGCCGCAGGGGAATACACCGGGCGCCGCAGCACGTCGATGGCGCGCGCCACCGACACACGCTCTTCGACCGTTGGTGCTGCGGCCTGATAGACCTCGAGGTCGCGGATCGCGTCGGTCCGTCGACCGCTCGCCGCGCGCGCGAGGCCGCGATTGAAGTAGCCCTCCGCAGAGCCCGGGGCATCGCGCACGACCTTGTCGAACTCGCGTGCGGCCTGTTCGTACCGTCCGTCGTTCAGGAGTGCGCTGCCGAGCTGAAAGGCGACCTGCACTTCCTGCGCGCGCTGCACCGCGCCACGCGGTACGAGTCCCGGGAGCCGTTCACGCACATCGCCGGCTTCGCGTCCCGCCGGCGACAACACGAGATAGCGACAGTACTCGGCGACCGCCTTGAGTGTGTCGGCGAGCTCTTCGTGTGCGCGACCGAGGTCGTACGCGATGCGATCGTCGGTGGGATTGAGCTCGGCGGCCTTCGCGAACGCGTCACGCGCGGCCGCCTGATCACCCGCGAGCGCGGCTTCCTGTCCGGCGGCCGCGAGTCGGCGGGCCTCGGCGTTGTCGCGCTTGCCGTCGGCAAGGCGTGTGGCGGGTGCGACCTCGCAGCCGGGCGCGGCGCCGGTGGAGATCGCGCGCTTGGGCACGAGCGACTGCGCGCGGAGCGGCGAGGCGGCGACGCACACGGCGACGAGCGTCGCGACGCATCGGCCGGCGCGCGCGATCGCGCGCGCCTCAGCGAACGGTGACAACTGTGGTCCCACGCACACCCTCCACGGTAGCCGTGATCACCGCCGAACCGGGGCGCACACCAATGACCGCGCCGGCACTCGTGACAAAGGCGATGGTCTCATCGGCGGACGACCACGTGGCAACGCGATCGGTCAGAGTCGTGCCTGCCGCGTCGCGCGCGGAGGCGAAGAGCTGCTGCGATTGCCCGACGATGAGCGAGGGCGCGTCGGGCGACACGGTCACGGTGGCCACTTCGGGCCGACGCACCGTGATGGTGGCACTGCCACTGACGCCATCGATCGTCGCGAGCACCAGTGCGACACCCGGTGCCACGGCGCTCACGAGGCCGGTGGGCGACACAGTGACGATGGTGGGCGCGCCACTCACCCAGGTGATCGCGCGCCCGGTCAGCTCCGCACCGTTGGCCGCGCGCGCCGTTGCGGCGAGCTGCGTCGCCGAGCCGAGTGCGAGCGACGCCGCGGGCGGTGTCACCTGTACCGAGG
>JALOPS010000468.1 GCA_025453745.1 Gemmatimonadaceae bacterium | reverse complement strand
GGGGCGGCCATGTTTTGTATCAGGATTTGTATCTGGAAGCGGCTCGGGGCCTATCCGCTTGGTGCCGGTGCGCAATCAACTCGTCTGTCGAACGGTCGTCTCTGCGATGCGGAGCGACAGTTACGGGTGGCCGGAACTCCGCCAGAATTGAGGAGAGCTCGCCCACGACCACGGTCGTGCTCAACCCACCCCACGCTGCGGCCGGCGGCCCTCTCCCTGTCGGTGGGCGTGAGGCGACTCGCTTGACACCGATACTGGGGGACGAGCGAGCAACGCCGAACGCCGACGCGATGTGATGGATAAATTGCAAGCCTAGCCTCACACAGCTGCGCCGTGACGGGTTGACCCCGCCGCCTGCTCTCGTGACCGACACCGATTCCCGAATGCCCGTGACCGAGCCGTCTGCCGCGATCGCGGCTTGCACCACCCTCTCAGCCGTGGGACTGGTGGGTTTGGCGAAGAGCGCGGCGAGTGCGGCTGGGTCCGGCGTCGTCGGCGGCATCGCTGACCGAACTTGGCAACAGCTCTCCCGGGCAGTGCGTGACCGTTTGGCTGGCTGGCGCGACGCGCCGGAAGGTGCCGCTGTCGCCCGGGGCGTGCGGATGGCACAGCTGCATGCGCTCGAGCGACTGGTCCGAGAATACGAAGCTTCGCTGCGGGTGCCGCGCTTCCTTCGTAGCCGGTCCGTCAGCGAATTCATCGATCAAGCGCGCAAGTTCTGCGCGACCTCCGTCGGCTGGGGCGTTGATTTTCGCGGCATGCTGGATGTCGAACGTGCGCTGCCTACCGAGGCGGCGACCGACGCACTCCTCCCCGAACTAGTTGGAGAGGCTACGCAGGCCGATCGATCCGCTCGCCTCGCCGCGATTGCGGAAGCGGCCGTATTAGATGAACTGCGGCAGGTTACACAGACTGCGACGTTTCCGCGTGGGTTCGAGGAGCACTTTCGCCGCGGTCGCAGAGGGTGCAAGGGGTTTCTACCACTCTTCCGGACGTATCTCGAGCAGCAGCTCAGGACGAACGAAGATTTCTATCGAGTCTTCACGGCCGAGGGTATTGCCCGAATTGAGTCGGCCGTCGCACAGACGGCCGCTACCGTCGCCGAAATGCGAGCGGATCAGCGTGCTGGCATGCCTGGTGCCTCGATGCTGCTCGCCGCCGGGGAGTCGCTTCACTTCGCCACGACGGACAGTCATCTCGGGCGTCGGCTCACTGGTGCCCCGACCTTCAACCATGCACGCCCGCTTGCTGGTCGTGAAGGACTCGTGGTACAGCTGGCCAGCGAAGTGCGAAGTCTGCTCGCGGGGCCCGAGGCCGGCGTCATCGCTATCAGTGCCATCGGCGGGGCCGGTAAGACGAGGCTGCTCCTTGAGGTCGCGCGACGACTAGAGCACGAGCTGCACGTCCGCTGGGTCCGCGACAGCATCGCCATTAACCTCCCAGCGCTTGCCGAGCTGCCGACCGGTCCGCTCTTGCTGCTGTGTGACGATGCCCATCGCCGCGCGGACCTGACGGAGCTGCTCGCACTGGCACAACGACGGACGGACCCTACGGTCGTGCTGGTGAGTACCCGGCCGTACGGAACAGGCGCGGTTCGGACGTCCCTGAACTTGGCCAATATCGGGTACGACCGACTGAGCGACTTCGGAGAGGTGCCCGAGGTGCCGCTCGTTGAGCTGGTACCGATTGTCGCGGAAGAGTTGGGACCGGAATACCAGCATGCGGCGGAGCGCTTGCTCCGCCTGTCGGGCGGATCTATGCTGGTCGCTCTGGTCGCTGCTCGCCTTCTCCGCACGCGACAGCTTGAGCCCGTCGCCGTCCTGCATGATGCCGAGTTCCAGACGACGGTGCTTGAAGGATTTCGGAACGAGGCAGTGGGTGCGCTACCCGGAACAGTTGATCAACTTGCGGCGCGTCGACTGCTGGAGACGCTGGCCGCCGTTCAGCCCCTCGACCTCTTGGATGAGGAGATAGAGGGCGCGCTCGCAAGATTCATCAATTTAGAAGTTAGCACGCTTCGCCGGACCGTCGCCGCACTCGAAGAGGGTGGCGTCATCCGCTCCGGTGACGGCGGTAGTCGCATTGTGCCGGACGTACTCGCTGACCATATCCTCGATACAGCTATGGTGGCGAGTGGCCGGCCCACGGCGATCGACACCGAGATTCTGCATGCGCTCGGCGCACGCGTGCTCCTCCCGCTCTTGAGGAACGTTGCCGAGCTGGATTGGCGTCGTCAGGTCGCAAACCAACCTGCTGACATCTTCCCCAGTATCTGGTCCTCGTTCTCCGAAGCCTTCCGTGCCGCGCCGAACTGGCAGCGCGTTGAGTGGCTCGCGCAACTTGATCCGGTCGCTGCGCTTCAGCCGGGCGCGATGATCGCGTTCGCCGAGGCTCTCATCGACGATCCGCGTGGCGACGAACGTGATGAACGTGCGGAAGGATTTGCAGGCGGCATGTTTGCCGTCCCAACTCCCGACGTGGCTGTCGTCCGCAAGCTCCCACCGTTGCTTGGCCGTGCGGCGCTTCATCCGGACTGCACGGTCAGCGCGTTAACCCTACTGTGGCGCATGGGGCAAGACGACGTCCGCGATCTCGGGCAGCAGACGGATCATCCGCTCCGTGTGCTGACGGACACCGCATCATATTCACGGCGTCGGCATCTTTGGATGCAGGAGCGCGCGCTCGAAGCGTTGGAGGTATGGCTACGCGATCCCGCGTGGAGCGCTCATCCGCAGTCACCGCTGGCCGTCGCGAAGGCGGTGCTCCAGACTGAGGTCGTGGAGCACGCGTTCAACGAGCGGGAGAAGGTGGTCACCATGACCCGCGTTGGTGTTCACCCAAGCAATACCCGAGAGCTTCGACTCCGAGCCATCGCATTGCTCGAGCGTGAGGTCATGGCCCGAGGAATCCGTGGACGCGCTCGTGCCCTCAGAGTGATGCTCGATGCTCTGCGTCGCCCAGGTAACGCGTT
>JALOPS010000128.1 GCA_025453745.1 Gemmatimonadaceae bacterium | reverse complement strand
GCCGACTATCTCGACACCGACAGCGACAACGACGGTCGCAGCGATGCCGTTGAAGCCCAAGGCGCAAGCCCCGTGACGGCAAGTGGCAATGATGCGAACAAAGACGGCATCGATGATGCCTTCGGTTCGGGTCTCACGCCTGTGAACTCAGACCAAGATCAGGTACCTGACTTTCTTGACACCGACAGCGATGGCGGTGCATGATGTCACGCGCGATCGCATCTGGAGCTATCGTGCGCTGGACGCGTACGCGAGCCAATGGTGTGACTGGCTTCGACTCCGCGGCGTGCAGCACGGCGCCTTCGTTGCCGCGCTCGCGGGAAACTGCATCGAGTTGATGGCGCTGTACGTGGCGTGCGGACGGCTCGGCGCGGCGCTGGTGCCGCTGAATTGGCGACTGGCACCGCGAGAACTCGACGCAATCGTTGACCAGGTGCAACCGGTCGTCTGCCTGACGGACGACCGCGCGCGCAGCGACCCCTTGGCGACGGCGTCGCAGTGGACGTGCTTCGACGACCTGGTGCTTCCGGATCCGTCGATGGATGTCGACGCAGAGCTACCGATGCTGTGGCCCGACCACGTGGCGATGGTGCTCTACACGTCGGGGAGCACGGGTGCTCCGAAAGGTGCGATGCTGACGCACGGCCAGGTGCTGGCCAATGCGATCGCCACGGTGACCGGATGGCAGCTTGCCGCCACGGATCGCGTGCCCATTGCGACACCGCTCTTTCACACGGGCGGCTGGCATGTGTTTACGACGCCGCTGTGGTGGGCGGGCGGCAGTGTCGTGCTGCTCGGCGGATTCGATGCCGAGCGATGGCTCGGCGTGCTCGAGGCGACAGCGTGCACCGTGGCCTTTGCCGTCCCCACGCAACTGACCATGCTGCTCGCGGCAAACGACTGGGGGCGGGTGCTCCCGCGGCTCAAGTGGATCATTGCGGGTGGCGCCGCGTGTCCGACAACGCTGGCCACTCGCGTGCGTGCGGCTGGCTACGTGTTGCGCGAAGGGTTCGGCATGACGGAGTTCGGGCCCAATTGCTTCTGCACGTCCGATGCGCACACGCTTCCGCCCGGGGTGGTGGGGTGGCCGGTCCCGTTTGCGGAACTGCGCCTCGTCGATCCAGAGGGTCGCGACGTTGCTCATGGCGAAGTCGGTGAGCTCTGGGTGCGCGGTCCGCAGCGGTTTGCCGGCTATCTGCGGGACCCGGCGCGGACCGACGAGGCGATCACGGTCGATGGATGGTTTCGCACGGGCGATCTGCTCTCGCGGGAGCCCAACGGTGCGTATCGCGTGCGCGGGCGTCGCAAGGAGATGTTCATCTCCGGCGGGGAGAACGTCTTTCCTGCCGAAGTCGAAGCGGTGCTCCTCGAGCACCCCGACATTGCGGAGGTCGCGGTGCTCGGCATCCCCGATCCCATGTGGGGTGAGGTGGGGTGTGCCGTCGTGACCACTCGCGCCGATCTCGTCGTCGAGGCGGACGCGGTGCGCGCGTGGGCACGCACGCGACTGGCGGCGTACAAGGTGCCCAAGCAGATCGTGCAACTGCCCACGCTGCCGCGTCTGGGTTCCGGCAAGATCGATCGGGCGGTGCTTGCCACCCTCGTGCGGCGCGAGGCATGAGCGACGGCACCGGGCAACTCGCCAAGGGAGCGACGGTACTGGGCACGCTCGCCTGGCTCGAGGGGGCGCTCGGACCCGCCGCCGCGCGACGTCATCTCGACCGCGCACTCGGCCGTCACGAGGTCGCGTCGCTCCGTGCGGTGGAAGCGACCGCGGAAGTGCACTACGCGGAACTGGTCGCGCTCTGGCAGGCGATCGACGGGGGGCTGCGCGCGACACGCCCGTCGTGGGCGGCCGACGCAGGTGCCTATTCCATCGACTCGGTGGGGCAGCACCTCTACGCGGGCATCCTCGGCAAGCGGTCGCCGAACGAGTTCCTCGAACAGAGTGTGTCGCTGTTTCGACTGTTCTACCGACCGGGCAACATGGCCGTCGTGGACTCGCGCGAACAGTTCGCGGTGCTTCGGCTCGAGGGATTCGATCCGCTCACGCCCCTGTTTTGTGAGCGGCAGCGCGGTGGCCTTCGGGCCGCCCTGATGGCCGCGGGAGGGGGGCGCTGCCGGGTGCGCCACGTTCGCTGTTCGCTCGACGGCGACGCCTTCTGCGAATGGGAGCTCCGATGGGCGCTCGATGAGACCGTCCCGGCGGGTTGAACGTCGGCTGACGGCTGGCGATCTTCCGGATCTCAGGCAGTTCCGTTCCCCCTCGCAGGACATCCGATGGCGAAGTCACCTACCGCGCCGGCGTTGTCGCTCGACGACGATGGCGAGTCACTTCTCGAGTGGTTCCAGGCCAATTCGCGCACCGTCGGCATTGTCGCCGGCGTGCTGGTCGCGGGCGTGGCTGGGACGCTGCTGTGGCGCTCCTCGGTCAGCACCAAGCTGAACCGGGCGTCGGCGGCGCTCAGTACGGCACAGACGCCGTTCCTGGCTGGCGACTACAAGTCCGCTGAGTCGGAGCTGGCCAAGGTTGCCACGCGCTATGCGGGCACGATGTCGGGTGCGCAGGCGGCCATGCTGCAGGCGCAGGCGATGTTCGAGCAGGGGAAGTACAAGGAGGGGGTTGCCGCGCTCGAGGCCGCCAGGAAGGCGGCTCCCGCCGAGGCGTCCGCGTCGTTTCACCAACTGCTCGGCGTCGGCGCTGAGGGGCAGAACGACTTTGCCGCGGCCGCGAAGCACTATGCGGAGGCGGCGACCGGGACGGCGGCCGCCGGTGAAAAGGCGCTGCTGCAGGCGTCGCAGGCGCGTGCGCTGACCAAGGCTGGTCGCCCCGCCGAAGCGTTGGCGCTGTGGCGGTCCCTCGCAGTGGATGAGAGTGGTGCGGTGGTTCAGGAGGCGCGCGTGCGCATCGGCGAACTGGTGGCGGCCGGCACGAAGTAGCTGGCGCGTCGACTGCAGAGGACGTGAGGGGGCGTCGGCCAATGGCCGGCGCCCCCTTTGGCTGTGCGTAGGGAGGGCGCGACGGGGAGTCAGTGACACGCCAGCATGAGTGCAGCATGGCGCTCCCTCCGCCTACCTATACTTCGTATAAGATATGTTATGTAAACTACAGGCTGGGGAAAAGTTCGTGGATTTCCACGTTGGCTCCCTCGTCGCCTGGCCAAGCCAACTGTAAGCCGTTGTGAAGTAGGCCTTTATGCGCCACACGCTCACCCTGCGTGGCAACCCCGGCGATTCACGAGCCACGACAACGCGCCGTGCAATCCGGCGATGCGGCACTTCGGCGAGTATCGGCCTCGCGGCGCCGCGCAGATCGCCGCGTCAGTCGCCCAATATGCCGATCCGCCCTTCGAACACCACTCGCCCTTCGCCCGTGAGCAACGGCGACCAGGGGCCGTCCGGCGAGTTCCGGCTCAATTCGACCACAAGCGGTCGGCCCGAGCGCGTGGTCAAGCGCACGGCAGGTCCCGCGGCCACTCCCCAGGTCACGAGCATGGCCGCGACGGCCGCCGCCCCGGTCCCGCATGCGAGTGTCTCCGCCTCTACGCCACGCTCGAACGTGCGCATCCGGAAGCCGTGGTCTGCTGACCCGTCCACAGACACGAAGTTGGCATTTGCCCCGGCGTCGCCCAGGCCGGCGTCGTGCCGGAGCTCGCGGCCGCGCGCCGCGACGTCCACGGTGCTCACGTCATCGACGAGCACGACCACATGCGGGACGCCCACCCGAGCGAACCCCAGGCGCCGCTCCGCCGCGTGCAGCCGAGTCGGTGTCCACGTCGGGTCGAGTTCGGCGACCGGTGCGAGGCGGGCCGACGGCATTGCGTCGTGTCGTGCCGACACCTCCCCGGCATCTGTCAGCAGCGTGAACCCAGACGGCGCTGCGTACTGATGTGACACGCACCAAGCCGCGCTACAGAGCGTGGCATTTCCGCACAATTCGCCAAGCGACCCGTCCGCGTTGTAGTACGACACGCGAGCTGCCACACCAGCGCCACTTGAGAGTACGACGACGCCATCTGCACCTATGCCATTGCGGCGATTGCAGATAGACCGGACAATCTCGTGTGAAATGTTGCCGGGAAGCGGGTGGGCGATCGCATCGAAGAGCACAAAGTCGTTCCCCGACCCCGTCATCTTCGCGAAAGGGTGCCCGGTCCACTGCGCCATCGACGCGGACATCAATACCGACCGGTGATCCCCCACCAGCGAAGCCGCCACACCATCCACACGGCCTCGCGCACGATCTTCTTGGACATCTTGCTCTCCCCTTCCGTCCGATCGTTGAAGACGATCGGGATCTCCACGATACGGAAGTTCCGCTTCCAGGCCCGGAAGCTCATCTCGATCTGGAAGGCGTAGCCGTTTGAGCGCACCTGGTCGAGCGGGATCGCCGCGAGCACCGCTCGGCGGAAGCACTTGAAGCCGCCGGTGCCATCCCACAGCTGCAGCCCGGTCGCGAAGCGCGCGTAGATGTTGGCGGCGTAGCTCAGCATCAGCCGCGACATCGGCCAGTTCACGATGGTGACCTTGCCGTTGCGATACCGCGAGCCGAGGACGAGGTCGGCCCCCTCGATCGCCTCGAGGAATTCAGGCAAATGGTCCGGATTGTGCGAGAAGTCGGCGTCCATCTCGAAGACGAGCGCGTAGTCCCTCGCGAGCGCCCACCGGAATCCTTCGAGGTACGCCGTCCCCAATCCGAGCTTCCCTGCCCGGTGCAGGACATGGATACGGGAGTCGGCGGCGGCCATCTCGTCGGCGATGGCACCCGTCCCGTCGGGCGAGTTGTCGTCGACGACCAGGATCTCGAGGCACTCGTCCTGGCTCAGAATGCGCGGCACGATACGCGGCAGATTCTCGCGCTCGTTGTAGGTGGGGATGATGACCAGCGCGCGCTCGCCGCGCTGCGCCGTTCCCGATCGCATGCGGACCACGTCGCCCGTGACCGTTGTCCCGACCGCCGGATTGGCGCCGGGGGTGACCCGCGTGCGAAAGGCCGCGTCGGCTACGCCGGTCACGCCGCTGCCTCCTGCGTCTGCGCCGCTGCCCCTCGTGCGAGCGGGTGCGGTTCGGGCGCGCGACGGCCGGACACGAGCCCCCAGGCCAGAAGCAGGAGCGCCGCGCCGACCGCAGCCTGGGTAACGCGTTTCCCGGTGACGTAGGTCGGACTCTCGAAGCGCAGCTCCACTCGGCGGGCGCCAGCGGGCAGCGCGAGCCCCATCAGCACATAGTCCGCCCGATGCACGGTGGCGGGCTTGCCGTCGATGGTTGCGACCCAGCCAGGATAGAAATTCTCCGAGACCACCAATGCCGATCCACCCGGTGCAGGCGTGGCGAGCGTGATGTCGATGGCAGAGGGAGACGGTCGCACGGTGGTGACGGGCAGATCGAGCGGAGGTGGAGGAGTCGACGGTGTCGCGCCAACGGGGACGTCGGCGTCGGGTGCGAACAGCGCCGCCTGGCGCACGTCGAAACGTGGGTCCTGCACCGTGGCGAGTACCTGCGCGTCGGGTGCCTTGACGCTCAACGGCGTCACCCACGCATCGTGCGACTGCCCGGGCAGCTCGTACAGATACACCATCGTCCCCGCGGCGTTGCGCGCGGGCCCCGCCACGATCTTGGCTCCCTCAATGGGGGCCGTCGGCGTGTTGGTGTACAGGTAGCGGGTGTTGGTGAGCGCCCAGAAGTTCGGATTGCCGATGGCGACATATCCCTCGTCCTTCTGCGCGAGCTTCTGGAATCGCCCCAACTCGTTGCCGTGGTATCCCAGGAGCGAGAGCCGGATGCCATGCGTCATGAGCCCGTCCATATCGCCGAGATACGGATCGTGCGCTGCTGCATTCTCGCCGAGTTGGACGGAGAGCGTGCGCGCGGGAGCGGGCAGCTTCTTCAGGTAGTCGATCACGGGGTCCGACGCAAACAGCTCCGCCGCCGGCTTGTCGAACCGCCAGTAGAGCCGCGCGATGCTCCAGAGATCCGCGGCCACCACGAGGCCGAGCACCACCGCGATCAACGGCTGCGACCAACGCCTGGTCACGGCGACAAGCGCCACCGCGCACAGCGCGAGGGCGAACACCGTGCTGCGCACGCCCCCGAGGACGACCGCATCGGCGTTGGGTTCCACGCGCGCGGCGAGTCGGGGGTCGAGGCCGCCGGCGATCGAAAGCGCCATGTTCGTGAAGCCGCCCGTCACGGCGACGAGCAACACGATGAGGCTGAACGCGCCGCCAATGAGCAATGCGCGACGGGAGAGTTCCCCGCGCACGATCCGCTCGGTACCGAACGCGGCGAGCGTGGCCGTCGCGAAGCCCATCACGTAGAGCATCGTGCTGGGCGCACGAAAGAACTTCGTGCCGGGGACGATCGCGTAGACGATCGAGTAGAACGGCGTGTTGCCGCCGAGCGCCCACAGCGTGGCGATCACCAGCGTGCCGATGAAGAACCAGCGCGTCGCGCGCAGCGCGGGGATCGCGCGCCCTGATGCCATGCCGAATGCCGCGAGCAGCAGCACGGATGCACCGAGATACTCGCTGTGCAGGTGAATGCCGTTGCGTCCCCAGTACTGGTCGAGGATACCCGAGAACTGCGGGAGCCAGGTGTTGACGAGCTCCTCGATGGGCAACGAGTAGCTGATCGCATGGTCCCATCCTTTGCCGCCGTCACGCGGCGACCACGGGACGTACTCACGGACGGGCCAGAACTGGACGAAGCCGATCGTCATGCCCAGCGCCACTGCGCCCAGCGACGCGAACAGGCGAAGCCATGGGTTGCCGGATGCCGCTGCGGAATCGACACCACCATCCGCCCGGCGCCGCGTTGCGCGCCACGCCACGAAGACGGCGTACGCGCCGGTGGTGAGCAACGAGTACTGCAGGAGCTGCGGGTGCGGCGAGAGCACTTGCAGCCCCACCACCAGCGCGAGGAGCCCCCACGCCCAGCGCCGGCCATCGAACACGCCGCGATGTACCGCGAACAGGGCCAGCGGCAACAGCGCGCTTACGAACAGCTTGCCGTCGTGGCCGGGTGACGCGTACGACGCGACGGTGCCGCCGAGCAGATACGCAATGCCGCCGACCATCGCCGACGCGAAGCTGAGCCCGATCGCGCGCAGGAACAGATAGGTGAAGCTGCCCGCGCACACCATGTGGATGATGAAGCCCCACGTCATCGCCACATCCGTGGGGAGCAGCATGCGCAGCAGTGCGGTCGGATAGAACACGTCGCCGTGCATCGCGGCGACGTAGGGCATGCCGCCGAACAGGTACGGATTCCACAGCGGAATCCCATGCCCCGACCTGAGCGACTCCGCAGCGAAGTGGCGAAACGCGTAACCGGCCTTGAACTGATCGCTGTACGGATTGAGCAGGAACTGTCCCGACAGCGCGGGAAACGCGAGCAGGAACGTGCACACCACCGAGGCGGCGAGCGCCCACAGGGCACCGCGCGCTACCTCGGGCACCTCGTCGCTCGGCGACGGGGCAATCGGTCGTGACATCAGGGGCACACGCTCCAGCTAGAGGGGGCGGGACGCGACGAGCGGTCAGGCAGCCCGATCACGCATCTCCCGCGATCCGATGGCGAGCGCCACGCACCCTGGCAGGACCTCCAGCACGGTGAGCCAGAGGCGCGAGGAGACGGCAGCCAGGGTCGCATCTGCACTCCCCATGACGCCGAGCCCGGTCAGGGCCGCGACGAGCGCGGTCTCGCGGACGACCAACCCCCCCGGCAAGGGGAGGGCCAGATACCCTGCGAGATAGGAAGCCGTAAAGATGGCGATCATGACCCCGGCATCGCCACCGGGCACGCCGATCCCGAGGCACAGCCACCGGAACGCGAGCCCGTACGCACACCAGGAGGCCGCATTGATCGCGGCCACAGTCCACAGGGTGGACGCCGGGGGTGGTGCCGCGGCGAGCGCCGTCTCGCCGCGCCGCGCGGCGAACCACCGGATCACGCGTGGCAACACCGCGGGAGCGACACCCAAGCCGACAACCGTGAGTCCCGCTACCGCCCACGCCAGCCACCGCCCCCCGGTAAGCCGCATGGCGTCGAGCGCCGCGGCACCAAAGCCCCCCACAATGGCAAAGCCCAGCCCCAGGTTGATCAGTGTGCCCGCAATGGCTGCCGTGGTGGCCGTCGTGGGTGAGACGCCGGCCTGTCGCGCGAGGACGCCCAGCGCGACGATCGACCACACCTTGCCGGGCAGGTAGCGCCCGAGGTTGGCAATCGACCAGATGCGGACGGCCACGGGATAGCGCAGCCGCGTCCCGCCGACGGCGGTCAGCATGCGCCACGCATGCACGAGCGCGGCGTAGGTGCACAGCGTGAGCAGCGATGCGGCGAACACATAGCCCCACGACGGGCGCAACTCCGACTGCGCCGCGCGCAGCGCACTCCACTGTCCACGGATGGCGTACACGGCGAAGGCGAGCGCGCCCACCACCGCCGCGCCCTGCAGCAGCCGCCAGACGCGCGTGCGCACGACCGGTGTGTTGGCCGTCACCGGGAGATGGCCTGCTCGTAGTACGCGGCGTAGCGCGCGGCCACACGTGCCGGCGCAAAGCGCTCCGCCACGTGCGCGAGCCCCGCGTGCGCCATCGCCGTGCGACGTGCCGGGTCATCGAGCAGCGCCCCCAGCGCGCCGGCGAGCGCGCGTGTGTCTCCCTCAGGAACGAGGAGCCCCGTGGTCTCGTGCGCGACGACGTCGGGGAGTCCCCCCGACGCAAAACCCACCACGGGCGTGCCACAGGCCTGTGCCTCGACGCCCACGAGCCCGAGCCCTTCCTGAATCGACGGCATGACGACGAGTGAGGCACGTCGATACAACTCGGGCAACCCGGGCTGCGTCACCGCACCGATCCAGTGAATGCGGTCGAATACACCCAGCGCTCGAGCGTGCGCGTGCAACGCGGCGCGGTCCGGTCCGTCTCCCACGATGGTCAGACGCGTCTGCGCCGACTGTGCGGCAAACGCGTCGAGCAATTGCGCGACCCCCTTCTGCCGATTGAGCCGTCCGACAAAGAGCAGCGAGCGTTCCTCGCGTGCGAGCGGCGGATCGGGAGTGAATCGGGTGAGATCGATGGGCATCGGCGCCACCTCGACCGGCCCGCCGTGAAAGCGCTCGGCCTGTCGCGCCAGCCACGTCGAGACGGCGGTGCGCACGCGTGCGCGGTGCAACACGTGCCCCGCGAGCAGCCCGCCTCCCGGTACCGTGCGTGCCAGTCGCACATCGCTGCCGTGCATCGTGACCACGAAGGGCGTTGACGGACGCGTTGGTGTGACCAGCGCGAGTCCGGATGGAAACCACCAGTGGGCGTGCAGTACGTCGGGGCGCCATCCGGCATCGCCCTCGCCGCGCATCCACTGTCGCGTGGCACGAGCCATCGCCCGGATGAGCCCCAGCAACGCGCCGCGCGCACCCCACGATGCGCGCACCGCTTCGGCCATGGTACCGGTATACGCCAGCGTCTCGCGTGCCGGCGCGGCGTAGTGCACGCGCGTGATGGGGACCCCATCGATCTCGTCGCGATCGGCCAGCCCCTCCGCGTGCGGCGCGAGCGCCCGCACGTCGTGCCCAGCGGTGCGCAGCGCCGCGGCGAGCCGCAACACGAACGACCCCGCCGCGTCACCGGGCGCGCGAGGAATGTTGTGCGTGACGAAGAGGACGCGCATCAGCGCCGGCGGGCGCGGCGCGGGCTACTCGGGCCCAAGCGGTCGGTCAACGTGCATCTCGTCGACGAGCCGGCGCAGTTCGCGCAGCTCGGCGCGCTGCACCGCGATCTGCTCGCCGAGGATGCCGGTGGCGAAAAACACGCTCCCGAGCAGCAGGCAGGTCTCGACGAGCGTGAGCACCGGGCGATAGCCCACGCCACCGATGACGCGAACGAGGACCGCACCCAGTCCGGCGACGAGGCCGATACCGAAGAGCACCGCGCCGAGCATGCCGAACGCCAAGAGCGGCTTCTGCCCGAAACGGAGTTCGAACCACACACTCAGCATGTCGAGCACACCGACCGGGATCCGCCCGATGCCGAACTTCGACTTCCCCGCGTGACGCGGATAGAGCGGCACCGGGATCTCGGTCACGGTGAAGCCCTGCGCGGCCGCGATGACGATCATGTAGCGGTGCCAGTCGGGGCGCACGGGGAGCCCGTGCATGATCTCGCGTCGGTACGCCTTGACGCTGTTCAGGTCCTTGACCGGGACATCGAACAGGACGCGACTGAGCCAGTTGTACACGCGCGAGACGAAGGCCTTCTCGTACTTGCCCTGCTTGAATCCCGTCACCATGTCGGCGTCGTCGGCGAGAATCGGTGCGACGAGCCGCGGGATGTCTTCCGGCAGGAACTGCAGATCGGCGGGATAGAAGACGAGGATCTCGCCGCGCGCATGCAGGTAGCCCGAGCGGAGTGCATCGGCGATGCCGCGACGCGCGCGGTGCCGGAGCGAGCGCAGCCACGGGTATTCCCGCTTGAGCGTCTCGAGCACCGTCCAGGTGGCGTCGGTCGAGCCATCATCGATGACGATGACTTCGTACCGCGTCGTGCTGCCGGCGACCGCGTCGGCGAACTGCGCCATGAAGAGCGGCAGGTTCTCCGCTTCGTCTTTGGCCGGCACGAGGACGCTGACATCGACCTCGGCAGGAACGAGCGCGCGCGGTCTCGCCCGCTCCGCGTTCACGACCGGGCTGGCTGACGCCGGCGTGGTCCAGGTGGCCATGCTCAGACGCGCTTGCGCATGCGCGCGGAGAGCACCCCCAACTGGTCGCGATACTTCGCCACCGTACGCCGGGCGATCTGTATGCCGTCGCGCTGGAGAATCTCGACGATGGCCTGGTCGGTGAGCGGATTCCGCGTGTCTTCGCCGGCGACGAGCTTCTCGATCGTGTCCTTGATGCCGCGCGCGGACACGTCGTCGCCATCGGACGTCGCGAGCCCCGAGCTGAAGAAGAACTTGAGCGGCAACACGCCGCGCGGCGTCTGCACGTACTTGTCGTTGGTCACGCGGCTGACGGTCGACTCGTGCATGCCGACGGCTTCGGCGACCTCGCGCAACGTGAGCGGGCGCAGATGCTGGACGCCCTTC
>JALOPS010000127.1 GCA_025453745.1 Gemmatimonadaceae bacterium | reverse complement strand
GTGTCAACGGCCCGCAGGTGAACTTCTACGCCAACGACACCAAGGTCACGGCGATCACATCCACCACCGGCGTCGAGTCGACGCTGGGCACGGGGTACGGCTCGGCGGGACTCGGCGGGCTCTACTCGGCGCTCAACCCGGGGCAGTACAGCTTCTCCGGGCGCATCTCGGCGACGGTGGACAAGGATCTCCCCATCGCGCGCATTGCCGGCACGCTGGTGGCCACCAAGGCCTACTCGGTGTACCTGAGCGGCTTCTACGATGCGACCGCCAAGACGACCGACGGCTTCATCCTGGAAGACAACTTCCCCGCGACGTTCGACTTCACACAGGCGTACGTGCGTTTCGTGCACGCGATTGCGAATGCGGGGCCATTGCAACTCGTCGTGCGCAACACCACGACCAACGCAGAAGTCCCCGTAGGCACGAGTGTGGCGTACAAGGCGGGCGGCGCGTTTGTACCGGTGCCGGCCGGCGTGTACGACCTCAACGCGCGGCTCGCCGGGCAGACGGCCAACGCGTTCACGCGGACGGCGGTCAACTTCGTGGCCGGGCGCGTGTACACCGTGGGGGCGCGGGGTGACATCACCGTCACGTCGACGACGGCGGTCAATCGCCCCTTCCTCGACAACACGGCCAACCGGTAGCGGTCGCGCGGTCTCTCAGGCGTACGCAGCGCCCTCGGCTCAGCCGAGGGCGCTTTGCGTTGCGGCGGCGACGGCGGCCCGTATGTTGGCGAGATGCCTCGCTCCCGCCCCCGGTTCCCGCTCTGCCTCCGCCCCGCGCTCGTGCTCGCGGGCGCCCTGTCTGCCACGTCGCTGCCGCTGTCCGCGCAGGGGTTCGACGTGATGGAAACGACCATCGCCGGCGTGCATGCGGCCTTTGCGTCGAAGAAGCTCACCTGTCGCGCGCTCGTGCAGGCGTATCTCGATCGCATTGCCGCGTATGACAAGCAGGGCCCGGCGCTCAACGCGATCCAGCATGTGAACGCGCGCGCGCTCGTCGAGGCGGATTCACTCGATGCGGTGTGGAAGTCCAAGGCGCCGCGTGGATCGTTGCACTGCGTGCCCGTGCTGCTCAAGGATCAGGTGGAGACCAAGGACATGCCGACGACGTACGGGTCGGCGGTGTTCAAGGGGTTCGTGCCGCAGCGGGATGCGACGATCGTGAAGCGGCTCGAGGGGGCGGGCGCGATCATTCTTGCCAAGACCACCATGGGCGAGCTCGCGACGCGGTATGTCGGCTCGGCGGCAGGAATCATTCGCAACGCGTACGACCCCACGCGCAATCCGAGCGGGTCGTCGGGCGGCTCGGCGTCTGGTGTGGCGGCCAACTTTGGACTGGTGGGCATTGGAGAAGACACGGGCGGGTCCATCCGCGGGCCGGCGGCGGTGAGCAGCCTGGTGGGACTCAGGCCCACGTTGCCGCTGGTGAGTCGGTTCGGGATGATGCCGGCGAACCCCACGCAAGACACCATGGGACCGATGACGCGCACCGTGGCCGATGCGGCGCGTGTGCTCGATGTGATCGCGGGGTACGATGTGAACGATCCCGTGACGGCGTATGCGGTGGGCAATGTGCCGGCGACGTATACCGCGGCGCTCGTGCCCACGGCGTTGCGTGGCGCGCGGATTGGCGTGTTGCGCGTGCGGCGTGATGCGGAGCCGGTGCGGCGCGCGGGGGGTGCGGCGGGTGGCGCTGCGGGTGCGAGTGCCGGTGGTGGGGCGGGTGCGGGGGCGCCTGGTGACACGGCGGCGGCGCGTCGCGATTCGGTGCAGCGCGTGGTGGCCGCCGAGTATGCGAAGGTGCGGGTGCTGTTCGAGCGGGCGATTGCGGATTTGCGCGCGCAGGGGGCGGAGGTGGTGGACTCGCTCAGTGTGCCCGTGGTGCCCGGGCGGCGTGTGGGGACGACTTCGAGACCGAGGAGGCGACGGATGCGTATCTCGCGCAGCATCCGAATGCGCCGGTCAAGACGCTCAAGGAGATCGTGCTGTCGGGGGCGGTGAACCCGTCGCGTGCGCGGTCGCTGGTGGAGTACTTCGGACGGCGGACGAGTGATGCGGACTATCTGGCGGTGATGCAGTACCGTGAGGCGCAGCGGGTGGCGTGGTTGCAGTTGATGGCGGAGAAGAAGCTCGATGCGATTGTGTATGCGACGTACGATGCGCCGACGACGGTGATCCCGGCGGATGTGTTGACGAATCCCAGGCCGATCGATGACTACGGGCGCGGGGATAACCGCGGGTTCAGTCCGAGTCTTGGATGGCCGGCGATCACGGTGCCGATGGGGTTCACGGTGGAGGGGTTGCCGGCGGGGTTGGAGATGATCGGGCGGCCGTGGAGTGAGGCGAAGTTGCTGGGGTTTGCGTATGCGTACGAGCAGGGGACGAGGCATCGCAAGGCGCCGGGGACGGTGCCGGGGGTGGGGAGGTAGGTAGGAGACGAGCTCGGCGGGGCGGTTGCACTGCGGCTGCGCGCCGCGGTAACGCAGACCGTCGCATTTACCACTCTCGCTTCGACGGGCTCAGCAGTGCGAACCTAGTCGACTCATGACGGAGAATTGGGAACTGCGTGTCACCGTCTCTAAGGGACAGAAGAGCGCCGAGCGAAAGCTCGTCATCAATAGCGCCGCTCGCGACCCAGTCTGCCAAAGATGAGCTCGGTGAAACCAAGGAAGTAGACGCCACCACCTGCAGTCGGATGCGGCACCGCGTGCGCTGGTGGGGCGCGTTGTGTCGACACATGCGCCGAAGAAGGTCCGATGGGGGCTCCTTAATGGTACATTCGTCGTCACCTCATCGTGGTGAAAGAACTCCCGCTATGTCAGCGTTCGCCTACTGAAATGAAGTATCCGACCACTGCGTTCCTTGGGCACATGGATGCGCGCATGGTGCTGGAGTGGCTCGCCATGCGATGGCCGACCCATCTTACACCAGACGCTCCGAAGATCATCATGAGTGGGACGCGGAAAGACCTGCCCAAGTCAGACTTGGAGCAGATTCCAGGGCCACTCTTCAAGCTCATGGAGACTCGGTTCGCACGGGGGTTGCTGCGCGATGGCACGGTCCGCGTTGGGACACTGCTGGACTTTCAGAACACGGAAGCACACGGGGGGCTCGTTCTGGACCATTCAGAAGGGACCAAGACAGTCAGGAATGACCGGGCGCATATAGACTTGCGTGACCCTGCTCAATGGTCGGAGGTCACTGAAGCCATGTTTGGTAGTCGCGAGCCAACGAACGTGCACTTTGCCGGGATCGATCTGAGATACCAAGAGATCTCGGAAAACTGCATGGTGTTCTGTCTGAGTGAGGCATTCAGTAGCGAGGCCTATTCGGCCATGGGTGACGGTCCGGCGTACGACTGTTGCTTGAGGGTGAATGACATTCCTGCATTTGTCGATGCATTGACCACAGCACTTCGCGCGAGACTCGGCGAACTGTCAGTGTCGGTGGTGCGTTGTGTATACGATGACCGTGAGCGCTCTCGCGATACTGACGATGGGGTTCATCCAGCCATGCTCAAGGGTGTCGAGTATAGAGGGCAGCAAGAAGTTCGAATACTTTGGCTGCCTGAGAGCAGTCACGCGCTAGAGCCGATCGTCTTGACTGTACCGAAGCTGGCGTCGCTAGTGTCACATCATCATTCGAAGAGCCAAGGGACCTGAACCACTTCTCGGCAGCGTAGTGTGCGTGGAGATGAGAGGCGTTGAACCAGCTAACCCGCGCTTCAAGCCGACACAGTCGAGAAGCGATCGGCGTGTCGCACATGCCACCTTCGTTTCAGCGCGCGCAGCTGTTCGACAGCGTGTTGGTGTACATGTTCAGGCGACGTTACAGGGGGTCCGATACACACAAGAATAAGGGCGCGACTTGAGTGGGTCCGCCTGTTCGCACGGGCGCATGACGCAGGCCATGAGTGTCGACGCGTGTGGCGTTTACCACCTTGGTTTCACCGAGCTCATGAGTGGCAGCTCGCGCGGTAACGGGCGCCGGTGACGCCGTATCCTCGCTCAGCGCTCTTCATTGTGTCTCGGGACGACTTCCTGCAGCGCTCGCCTTTCCGTCGCTGCTCGGCCGGGCGCAAACTGCTGAGTCCGGTGAACAAGGGTGATATGTGCGACAGCCTTTCGACCGGCTTGTAGCACGCCGCTGACCACCTCGACGACGAGAACACGAGCGTGCAGCTTCTCCCCGAGGCCAACAGGGCTCGCGCAGGCCGTGTTGTGCCATTTCGTCGTGTGTCGTGCCTCTTCCGACTGCCTCATTGGACCACGCCGGATCACCGATCGAGCACAGCAATGACAGTCCGTCACGCGAGCTCCATGGCTCTCTGGCTCCATGGCTTCACGGCCGTAGTCGTGAAGCGCTCTCGGTGCAGCTTCCCTGACGTTGACCACCTCTTGCTGATTTCGTCATGACGCACCCGCCTTTCACTGATGGTCCTGCCGCGGGCAATGGAGTCGCCCGCGAGTTCGCCGACGCGCCACCACCGACCGGATCGGCTCTCAGTTCTCATACGAGCGCAATACCCTCCGGGGCCTCGCATCGCGGTATCGTGTCGCCACCGGTGTCTACGGTGGGCTCGGTGCCACCGCACAGTGGGTTGGTGGCGGAACGGCTCCGTACCGCGCTCGATTTATGGCGCACGCGACTTCTCGACCTGAGTAAGAGGAATCGTGGCCTGAACTTCAAGGCAACGAAGGTCTCGACAGTAACGATAGTCGATGAGCAGCCCGCCGAGGTGTATCGACATCTCTGCATCGAGGCGAAGCCGATGCGCTTCGCCCCACTCCTCAGCGCCGCCGGCAAGCGGAACTCGGAGGCGCCAGAGCGCGCTACGACGGTGCACACTTCACCACCGTTGCGCGATGCTCCGACGCCTGGTGCGTCAGGCATCACGGCCGAGGGCGATGCGTGGGTGGACCCAGATGGCGTGGACGAGCCGCAGTCATTCGAGCTCGACTTCGCACCGTACGACCCCGAGGCGCTCGACGATCGCCATCGGGATGATCTCCTTCAGGTGCTGGCCACCCCCGAGGCGCTGGACAAATCGCTCCGTCGCCTCGACGACCTGTCGCGCGCGACGCTCGAGGAGCAGGGCGTCAACGTGTTGTTCCTCGCGCTCGGTATGCTCCACTACACCGAGTCGTCCGACAGCGAGGAGGTCTTCCGCGCGCCGCTTCTGATGGTGCCCGTTCGTCTGTCTCGCCGCTCTGCACGCAGCGGATACCTCGTAGAAGCAACGGACGAGGACCCGATGGTTAACCCAGCGCTCGCTGAGTATCTGCGGCGTGAATTCGGGCTTTCACTCCCTGAGCTCCCCGCTGCCGACGACCCTGCCTCGGCGGCCGCCGTGCGCGACTTCTTCGCGGCGGCGACTGCGCTGTCGGCGGAGCGCGTGCGGGCTGGCTTCCAGGCCTG
This sequence comes from Gemmatimonadaceae bacterium, assembly GCA_025453745.1. Lineage (GTDB taxonomy): Bacteria > Gemmatimonadota > Gemmatimonadetes > Gemmatimonadales > Gemmatimonadaceae > JALOPS01. The sequence continues at coordinate 7,580 of JALOPS010000127.1, read as the reverse complement.
GGCGGTCAAGACCGACATATTCCTCGGGGTGTTCGCCTTTCAGAAGTTGGTGATGTTCAAGGATCTGGAGGCAAACGCCTCGCCGTTTGGCAGCCACCGGCTTCTCGGCCAGCTTGTGACCAGAGAAGCGCCAGCGGGCACTTACCTCATTGGGTTGCCAGGGGACGTTCGCGATCTGGCGCTCGATCGAGAGTTTCCGCCAGAGAAGACGGCGCAGGTGGTCGATGCTGACTCCAGTCAGCTCCGCGCGATCGTCGCTGTCGCCCGTGGTCATGACCTCGTCATCGAGGGCCCTCCGGGAACGGGGAAGTCTCAAACGATCACGAACCTGATTGCCCAGGCGTTGTCCGACGGGAAGTCCGTGCTCTTCGTCGCAGAGAAGTTGGCGGCGTTGCAGGTCGTGCACGATCGACTCGTTCGGGCCGGGCTCGGCGAGTTCTGCCTCGAGCTGCACGCTTCAAAGGCGAACAAGCGAACGGTGATGCACGAGATCAAGGCCGCACTCGATGCGTCACTCCAGCGTCCCGTGACCGACCGCCGAACCCACCGCCTTCCTCACGTCCGGACAGAACTGTCGGCATACGCGGAGGCGGTGCACGCACCACACGGCGCTCTCGGCATCTCCCCGTTCCGCGCCACTGGCATGCTGAACAAGGTGCTCGACGTGCGACGGATTCGCTTGACTCAGAGCATTGACGACATCACGCCGGAGCGGCTCGAGGACGTCGAGCGGCTTCTTGGTGATCTGGCCGCTGCCCAGGGGCCGATTGGTCCCCCGAGCCGGCATCCATGGCGGGACACGGGTCGAGTGTACTACACCTCGGCCGTGCTCGAGGACGTGGCCGCGACGCTGGACCGCCTCGTGGCGCAGATCGATGACGTACTGGCGAAAGCCGCAGCGGCGGCGACGGCGTTCGCTCTTCCCCCTTTTCGAACCCCTAGCGATGTAGCGATGGCCGGGGTCATCGCTGAGGTCTACGAAAGGTCCCCCGGCGCACCATTGTCCGTCCTCGACAGCGACGCGTGGAACGCTCCTCCGACGGAGGCGACCGCGCTCGTCGGCGAAGTCCGCGAGTTCCAGCGGCAGCGCGTCGAGCTGGATCGAAGGTTTACTCGAGAGGCGATGGAACAAGCGCATGCGCCTGACATCGATTTCGTCGAGCTGAAGACGTCCGGACTGTTCGGGTTTCTCGCGATTCTGGATGGTCGGTTCCGCAACATCAAGCGGCGATGGCTTGGTTACAGAGCCGCCGGGTACAATCCACCCGCTCTGCTGGATCAGGCCAATGATCTCAAGGCGGTTGATCGGCACCGCGCGGCACGCCAAAGCCTCTCGGATCGGGCGGACCGCGGTCATGCGCTCTTTGGTGGGCTCTGGCAGGGCGAGAAGTCAAATCCGGAGCTCCTCGAGCGCTATATCGCGTGGGTTGTTGAGGTGCGTGCCATGTGCGTCAAGCACGGGCTCTCGGCGTCATCGCTCAAGCAGGCTACGTCTGCCGCACCCGATGTCTCTGCGATTCGCGCGCTCGAGCAGGCTGCCACGGTGCTTTCCAGGACGCTTAGCGAGTTCGTCGCGTTAGTTGAATGGCGGCCAGGGATGCTTGACGCAACACCGTACGTAGAGCTACGCGCGCGTGTGGTTGAGATGCGGACGGGCATCGCGGCAGCGCCGGGGTGGGCCGCGTTCGAACAGGCACGGCAGAAGGCGGCTCATAGTCCGGCCGGCGAGCTGGTGACCGCGGCGCTCGCACATGCGGGCGCGGAGACCGGCCTCACATTTCAGGAACTCGGCCGCGTCTTCCGGCGGGCCGTGCTCGAGAAGTGGCTCGATGAGGTCATGACGGCACGCCCTCCGCTCAGGGAGTTCAGCACCGTGTCTCATGAAGAGCGCCTGAAGGAGTTTCGACAGCTTGACGAGTGGGTGCTCAAGGAAAACCAGGCTATGGTTGTGGGGAAGCTCCGCGCAGCAGCTCAAGAGCGACTCCAGCGCCCTGATGTACGAGCGGGGTTGCCATTCCTTCAGACGCAGATGACGCGGCAGCGGAGCATCGCCCCGCTCCGCAAGGTGCTGCAACAGTCGGAGCCGGCAGTCCGCGCCATCAAGCCGTGCTTCCTCATGAGCCCTCTCACGGTGGCACAGTACCTGGATGGCCGGGCGCCGACCTTCGATCTCGTGATCTTCGACGAAGCGAGCCAGCTTCCAACCGAGGATGCGGTTGGCGCGATCTGCCGCGGCAAGCAGCTTGTCGTCGTAGGTGATCCGAAGCAGCTACCGCCTACAAGTTTTTTCGCGTTCGCGGCGAGCCCGACGTTGACCGGCCCCGTTGATGATGATGGACTCCCAGTCGTGCAGGATGCCGAGAGCGTTCTCGAGGAATTCATGGGCGCTGGGCTGCCGGTGACACGCCTCAAGTGGCACTACCGGAGTGCGCATGAGTCGCTCATCACTTTCTCGAACGTGTCTTTCTATGATGCAGACCTTTACACGTTCCCGAGCGTTGAGACCGGGTCCAATCAAGTAGGCCTCTCGTTCGAGTACGTCGCGGACGGCGTCTACGAAGGCAAGGGGCTCAACATGGCTGAGGCGCGGCGAGTCGTCGATGCGGTGATCGAGCACGCCAAGGCACGCCCCCAGGAGTCGCTTGGCGTAGGCACCTTTAACATGCGCCAACAACTCGCAATCCTCGATGAGCTCGAGCTCCGTCGGCGCCAGGACCCGAGCCTCGAGCCATTCTTCGCTCGTGGGAAGGACGAGGGCTTCTTCGTCAAGAACCTCGAGAACATCCAAGGTGACGAACGCGACGTCATCTTTCTGAGCATCACGTACGCGAAGGCGGCAGATGGACGTCTGCGTTACAACTTTGGGCCGCTCAATGGCGAGAACGGCTGGCGGCGCCTTAACGTCATCACGACGCGCGCCCGCAAGCGGATGCGCGTGTTCGCTTCGATCAAGGGAGACGAGATCAACGCGGCCGGGACCACGTCCCGTGGCGCGCACCTCCTGCGAGAATTCCTGTTGTATGCTGAACACGGAACACTGCAGAGCGTCGTGGCGAACAGCGCGGCACAGACGGATTCGCCGTTCGAGTTCGAGGTCGTCACAGAGCTGACGCGCCGTGGCGTACGCACAGTACCGCAAGTTGGCGTTGCGGGGTATCGAATCGACATCGGTGTGCTCGACGACGAAGTGCCCGGACGGTTCGTCTGTGGCATCGAATGTGACGGCGTGACGTACCACAGCTCGGAGACGGCTCGAGACCGCGATCGGCTTCGACAGCAAGTGCTCGAAGCGCGGGGGTGGATCATTCACCGGCTATGGTCGACTGACTGGTTCAAGGATCGTGCGGCCGTCATCGACCGGATGATGCGGCTGATTGATGAGGCGAAGCGGGAGGTCCGAACCATCCGTGCCGCTGAGGCGGACGCGGAGGCCCGGCTGCGTGCCGACGCTGAGCGTCTGCAGCGTGAGGAGCAGGAGCGAGTCGCCCGGGATGAGGATGCGCGGCTGGCATCGGCGCGAGAGGCCATAGCTGCGGGAGCGTACGTAAGGCCTAGGGCGACGCCGTATCAGCTTGCTGGCGGCCTCGGAAAGTACGCAGGAACGGATCTACTGCTTACGCCGACTGGTCGGCTAGTCGCGGCGATAGCAGAGATCGTCGAAATCGAGGCACCACTGCATGTGAATGACCTCGCAACGCGTGTGGTCGGCCTGTGGAACAGCCGACTTGGAACCCGCATCGCGCAGAAGGTCAATGAAGCGATCGATCAGGCGGTCCGCGGCGGCGCGATCACGCGGAGAGGCGAGTACGTCTGGTCGAAGAGGCTCGCAGCGGCGCCGGACGCGGTGCCCGTGCGCTCGCGTACAGGGATCAAGTCTTCCGGGGACCGGATCGCACCCGAAGAGGTGGAGGCCACAATCCGGCTGATTTTGAAATCTGCTGGTGGGTTGACGTTAGACGAACTGGTGTCGGAGGTCCGGCAGGTTCTTGGTGTGAGCCGCGCGTCAATCGCGTCTACTGTGGAGGCGGCCGTCGCCGCAGGGAAGCGCGGTGAGTGGCTCGGCGAGGGCAGTACCGGGCTAGCTCTTCGGAAGTAGCGAGAGTGCAAACCGCAGTCCGCGCGAGGAACTGCCAGACTACACTTGGAGGAAGATCGTGGCGCGACGTAGGGCGCGGGGTGCGTGAAGCCGTCGTAGCAATAGATCGCGAATTGACTCAGGGCCTCGCACTAGCGTTTGGCCGATCGCATGCGATAGGCCGGAGTGTTCTGCGGGGCGAAAAGCAAGAGTCTGAAGGCGGCCTCGTCGGTCGGAGAGCGGCGCCGAGTGTTTATGACCCTCCACCGCCGCATGTGCAGGCGCTCAATCTTTTTCGCGATGTAGATCGATTCTCGTACCGCGAAGGAAATCGCGAAGACGAGGTTCGCGGGCCCCCAGGCACGCTCCCAGAGGCCCGCGATGGTGGAGTAGCTCTGTCCCCACAGTCCTGCCGCGTACTGCGCCAGCGCCTCGCACGCAGCCTCCGACGATACCCGATGCATCACCGCGGCCCTCCGCCGCGCCGTCTTTCACGTGCCTCTTGTTCCACGCCGCGCAGGTCCTCACCATCGCTTCGTAGCGCACGGTGGGATACCACGGCTTACCCGGGAGGCGACGGATACCGACGATCCCGCGATGGATGCACTGCACGCTGCCTTCGGTCGCGATAGCCGCGAACGGGTGCCGCGACGCAGCGACCACACCCGACGCGGTTACCGAACAGATGACCGTTTGCAAGCCCGGTGCCTCGACTACAACGGAGTCATCGGTTTCTCGGCTGTCGGACGAGCGTATGCGCAGCAGCGACATCGCCAGGCTTAGTGTCGATCGCGACCTCCCAATAACACCGGGCATCGCCTTCAGGCGCATCACCGACTCCTTGCAAGACACACGCCAGCTGCGCAGGACGCAGAACGCACCGCCCCGTCGCATCACCATCCAGGTGTTGGCAGGCACATGCACTGGAATCACGAGCCCGAGTACCGATGGCGCGGTCGAAGCACTACCACTCCTCATCGACGTCCTCGACATCACACCGCTGATCGCCTGCAACACTTCGCTCAACGCAAAGGGGCGCCCGACCGGACCAGTGCCGGTAGGGCTTACGGCCACAATGCTCACGACCTCACCCGCATTGTTCACCGTGGCTTCGAAGGTGACGACACGGTGCTCGGAGCTGTTCATCTGGAGTGACTCCGACAGCGGTCGCGATACCGTCACGCGCAGCGTGACGCGAGGAAGGCCGAGGCGTCTGCCTTCGAGACACGATCGCTGGAGCGCGCTGCGCCCACGGCGAACGACATCTTTGCACCACCCATGGTGCGGTTGGTGTCGTTGCTGCACAAACTGGATTGGGCGAAGCGGGCGACGGCGTGGCAGTTGCGGGCATGTGCGATTCGGCCGGGGCTCAGTCTGTGGTTTGCCGCTGGGTTGCAGTGGTCCGGCGCTAGATCCCAGACAGACTGTCGCTCTAGCGGGGCGAACGCGCAGCGTTGATCAAATCCTGCGCGGCGCATCACTCTACGATGCTGCGCAGTCTCCTGCGCTGCCCGATCACACGAGCCCGGTGCCCTGGGCGCCACGCCCACGCGTCAGCCGGTAGTGCACCACGCCGCCCACGACGACCCCGATCGGCACGGCCAGCATCGCGACAAACAGCGCGGCCATGACCACGTCCTGCATCGCGCTGTCGTCGCGGTACGTCCTGGCGACGATCACGGCGCCGATGCCCAAGGGAATCAGTGCAAGGCTCACGCTGCGCAAGAGGCGAAGGCGCGGCACGCGTGACTCCCACGACGGCGCGACCAGTCGTGCCTGGAAGTAGTCCCATACACGTCGCACGGGCGCCGGGTCGTCCGCGGGTGCAGGAATTCGCAGATGCCACGTGTTCCAGAGTGACCCTGTCCACGTCATGGAGCGAAAGTCGAAGTACGGTGGGACCGTCTCGTGCCACGTGAGTGCCCGAAGGTCGCCCAGGTGATGAAAATCGTCGTCCACCAGGACAGACTCTTCCGAGATCATGACCTGAATGCCAGTGGACTCCCGCTGATCGCGCACGCGCAGCGGACTCTGGCTGTCATCCGCGCGCGTGTTCTTCAGGGCGACGAATTGCAATCACGTGTCTACACTGACCGACCACGCGGCCAGCAATCGTTCGCCCCGGAGCAGCCGTTTGCGTCGATGCGCCGCATACTGCAGCGTGCTGGCAAAGAAGCCGGCGATCAACGCCACGAGGAACGAGACAATCCCAGCGCCGAACATCGCGGCGCGATCGGGACTCACGCCGAGCGCGATGCAGCTCGCGAGTCCACTCACCCCGGCGAGGGTGATCGCAGCCGCGATGTTTCGATGTCGCTCGATGTTGCGCATGTGCCGTTGTGAAGTGAGACGTTAGCCACGTATCGCCGGCGCCCGGCACCACCTCATCGCAACGCGATGTACGGCGCACCGTCTGGTAGGTGTGCGTCCGGGCGGGTACTGTCAAGGATCACCCAAGATGACGCAGGTGATAGTCGCCCAGATCTAAGCACGTGAGGAGTTGCGGTTCGGTGGGTCGTTCATCGGTGTGCGCGCCTGCGCTTACCTCGCCGCCTGCCGCTCAGCTTCACCCGCCGTGCGCGCCCCGCCAAAGAAACCGCCCACGCGGCGACGCGTACGGACCACACACCCTGTCCGCGACACTGCATGCGACCCCTGCTTCGCTCGGTTGGTGCCCACGGCTTCGCTGCCGCGCTCCTGCTCGTGAGCAGCAGTGCCTTTCGTCAGGCGCTGAGCGAATTCCGCGACACCGAGCCCGGCTCGCTGCTCTTTGGCGTGCTGCAGGTGGTCATCGGCACATCGGCGGTGGCTGGGGCCGTTGGCCTGATCAGGCGCGCGCGCTGGGCAGCGCCAGCGGTGATCGTGTGCGGCGTTGCAGCGGTCGCGCTACTCGGCGTGCAACCGCTGTTCGAGCCCATGGAGCCAGACGCACAGCAGTCCATCGCGCTGGGCGCGGCGATCGTCGGCGTCGCGGCAGCGGCCGTGGGCTGGTTCGCGCAGCGGTTGCACAGAGACCACGTCGCATCGCGCGCACCGGGGCCCCAGGACCTCGTGCCCTCGCCCGCGCCGGTACTGCTCAGCGACGCGCGGCCCCCAGCGGAGTCATTCGTCGTGCCCGCCCCCGACGCACACGCGGGTCGTGATACACGACATCACGATACGCAACCGCGCGTGTCGGACGCGCCCACGCTCGAATAGAGCGCCCGTCGCGCGCGACCGACACGCCGGGACCCGGTTCGTCCGAGCACTGCCCCTGCACTGGTATGCCTGGCGCGAACGACGGGCCGACGCACGCCCTGTTCGCCGAGCCTGTAACACCCCGCTACGTTCCATCTACCCTCACGGTGCCGGAGGGGGACATCGCGCCGCACGAACCGTCAGCCGACAGGTGTGCTCATGACATTCGAGCATCACGTCTTCATCTCGCATGCGTCTGCGGACAAGGAGCGGTACATCGCACCGCTCGCGCACGCGCTCACGCAGCGCCGCGTGACCTATTGGCTGG
>JALOPS010000467.1 GCA_025453745.1 Gemmatimonadaceae bacterium | reverse complement strand
GAGCCCCACGCCGTGCGCCACGGCGGGCACCACCACCAGTGCCGTCACCACCGACCAGGCGAGCGCCAGCGAGAATGCCGCGGCAAACGGCACGAACGCCGCGCGTGCATCACCCTGCAGGTAGAGGAAGGGAATCAGCACCACCGCCGTCGTCAGTGTCGCCCCGATCACCGCGGCGGTGATGCCGCGTGCCGCCGCAATGCGCCCCTCCGGCGTATCACGCTCGCGCCCCATGCGCTCGACGACCACCAGCGGGTTCTGCACCAGCACACCCACGCCCATCCCGAGCCCGGCGAGCGTCAGCAGGTTGGCGGGGAGCCCCAGGAGGTAGAGCGAAAACGCGGTGCCGGCGATGGCCACCGTCGTGCTCCCCATCACCAGTGCCACCGCGCGCCAGTTGCGCAGCGTCACCGCGAGCACAAGCAGCACCGCCGCGAACGCCGCACCCCCGCGGAGGGCGAGGTCGCGCAGTTCGCGCGCAAGCCCTTCGCTCTCGTCGCGCGCCACGCGGATGCGCACCCCCGTGGGGAGCGACGATTCGAGCCGTGCGATCTCCGCGCGCAGGCGCCGCGCCGTCTGGATCGCGTCGGCCTCGGCCTGTCGCGTGATGCTGAGCGACACCGCCGGGGTGCCGTTGATGCGGAAGAACTGCCCGCGCGTGTCCTCGTCCACTCGCACCGTCGCCAGCTCACCGAGTGTGAAGCGCTGCGACCCCGCGCCGAGCACCGGCAGTCGCGTGAGCGCCTCGATCGCCTCCGGCTGGTCGTTGAGCACCACGGCGCGCATCGTCACGCGCTGGTCGACCGTCGTGCGCATCTCACCGAGCGAGCGCACCGCGCGCGCGGTGCGCACCGCCTCGCTCAACCGTTCCGGCGGGATCGCGAGCTGCCGCAGGCGGCTCGCATCGTACGACACCGACACGCCGAGCGTCGCACCGCCGCGCGAGGAGATGCCGCTCACCCCGCGCACCGCCGACAGCCGCGGCTCGATCCGGTCGCGCAGGAGCTGCTGCAGCGTGCCGGGGGTGTAGGGCCCCGACACCGTCACGCGCAACAACGGTTCCTCGTCAAGCGCCTCGGGCACCCAGTTGGACACCACGGGTGCGGTGATGCCGGGCGGAAACTCCTTGCGCAGCACTTCGAGCCGTTCGAGGATGCCGAGCCGCGCCAGCCGCACATCGGCATTCGCTTCGAGCTCGACCTCGATGTCGGAATCCTCGTCTCGCGAGGTGCTGCTCGTGCGCTTCACGCCGCGCACGCCCTGCACCGCCGCCTCGATCGGGCTCGTCAGGTAGCTCTCCACCAGCTCGGCGGATGCGCCTGGCCACCCGCTGCTCACCTGCAGTCGCGGCAGCTCCACGCTGGTGCGCGTCGCAAGCGCCAGCCGGGTGAACGACACCGCGCCGCCGATCGACACGATCGCACAGGCGGCCCAGATCACCGCCGGACGGCGCACGCCCCAGGCGATCATGTCTCGCTCGGCACGACGCCCGCCGGCACGGTGGCGCGCGATGCGGCCCGCTCCGCACGCCCCTCGAGGACCGCGTAGGCGGTCGGCAGCAGGAAGAAGGTGACGAGCAGCGCGCTGACCGACCCGCCGATGATCGCTGCGGCCAGCGGCTGGTAGAGCGCGCCGCCACTTCCCCAGCCGAAGACCAGCGGCAGCACGCCGGTGATCGTGGTGATCGACGTCATCGCGATCGCGCGCAACCGCTGCTCACCGCCGCGAATGATCGCGCTGTGAATGTCGTGCCCCTGCTCACGGAAACGGCGGATCGCATCGAGCTTGACCACCGCCTCGTTGTCGGCCATGCCGATCATCACCACGAGGCCGATGAGCGAGACGGCGTTGAGCGACTGTCCGGTGATCCAGAGGGCGATGATCCCCCCCGCGGCCGCAAGCGGTACGGTGGTGATCACGACGAGCGGAATTCGGAAGCTCGCAAACTCCCCCGCCAGTACCAGGAACACGAGTGCCACGCCGAGCAGGCCGGCAAGCAGCAGCTCGGACGTGGTGCGGCGCTGCTCGGCGTCCGCGCCGGCCACCGACCAGGTCACGCCGGCCGGCGGCACGATGCCACCGAGCATCCGCTCGACATCCGCCGTGGCCTGCGCGGTCCCACCACGCTCGATGAGTCCCTCGACGATGGTCACCGGGCGCTGGTCCACGCGCACCACCTCGAGCGGCGCACGCGTTTCGCGCACGCGCACGAGCTGGCCGAGGGGAATTCCCTTGATCGGCGTGGCGAGCGCGGTGGCCAGGTCCTCGTTGCGGCCTCCGGCAAAGCGCACGGTGATCGGCGTGCGGCGATCGGTCTCGCGCAGCTCGCTGGCTTCCACGCCACCGAGCCCGCCGCTCAGCGCGGCGGCGACGGCATCGATGCTGATCCCCCGGTCGGCGAGCCGCTCGCGCTCGAGCGACACTTCGTAGATCGGCTGCGTGCTGGCGAACGCATCGCGCACATCGGTGAGCGAGGCGAGCTGCCGCATGCGCACGCGCACGCTGTCGGCCGCGCGCTGCGCCTCGGCGGCCGTGCGCGCGGAGACCTCCACGCGCACCAGGCGCCCTTCGCGTCCGATGAGCGAGCCGAACTCCGATTGCCCCGCGAGATCGAGCGCCAGTGCCCCGGTGGCCAGATCGGGGACGGCGGCGCGCAGGCGATCGGCGAAGGTCGCGGCGTTCACCCCGCCCGGCACGGGGACGATGAGCTGCGCCGTCGCACTCGATCCCGGCTCCGCGCCGGCGAGGATCTCTTCATCGGTCGCGGTGCCCACGCGCGCGTACACGCCGCCAGAGCCCAGCGCGCGCGCCGCCTCTTCGATGCGAGCCACCTGCCGCGTGGTCTCCTCGATCGCGGTCCCCTCGGCGAGGGCAAGCTGCGCGACGACGGTGCCTTCATCGACGCGTGGCAGGATCTCGCGCGGCATGCGCAGCGCGATCGCCGCCGTCGCGATGATCGCGACAGCGGCAATGCTGAACACGGCGGCCG
>JALOPS010000466.1 GCA_025453745.1 Gemmatimonadaceae bacterium | reverse complement strand
GCTCGACCTGCTCGCTCGCGGCGCGCAGGAACTCGTTGTCCTCGACGACGCCGACGTGCGCACGCTGGTGCGTTTGCTCGAGCGTGCCGTGGCGCGCCATTCGGTGGTCGCGGCGCTCGAGCGCTCGCGCGAAGCGGCGGCCCACCGCGCCACGCACGATCCGCTGACCGGCTTGCCCAATCGACAGCTCTTCCTCGACCGTCTCGATCAGGCGCTGGCGCTGAGTGGACGCTACGGGCGCAAGACGGGTGTGCTGTTCATCGATCTCGACGACTTCAAGGCGGTGAACGACGGCTACGGCCACGCGGTGGGCGATGCGTTGCTGGCGTCACTCGCGTCACGCCTGTTGCGTTGCGTGCGCAAGTCGGACGCGGTGGGTCGACTCGGTGGCGACGAGTTCACCGTGTTGCTGCCGGACGTGCGCAGTCGCCGCGACCTGCTGCATGTGCAGCGCACGATCGTCGCGGCGCTGCAGGCTCCGCACGATCTTGGCGACGGGCTGGTGCTGCCGATCCGTGCGTCGATCGGTGGCGCAATGGCTCCGCTCGATGGAGATACTCCACGGGCGCTGCTCGAAGCGGCAGACACCGCGATGTATCGCGCGAAGCGCGCGGTGCCCAACATGCCGGTGCGTGGAGCGCCGTCGAGCGGCGAGTTCGCCCTCGCCGGCGCGTCGACGGTGGTGAGCGACGCATTCAATCGCGCGCCCATCTCGGAGTCCGAACTGCGCCACGCGCTGCGACAGGGCGAGTTCACGGTGCACTACCAGCCGATCGTCGATGCGCTCACCGAACGGCTGACGGGCGTCGAAGCGCTCCTGCGGTGGCGCAGCCCGACGCGCGGACTCGTCGACGCGGCTGCGTTCCTCCCGCTGGCGGAAGACACGGGGCTCATCGTCCCCATCGGCGACCTGGTGTTCGAAGCGGCGAGTCACGCCGCACGACGGTGGCGTGCACGGCTCGAGGAGGGCGGCAGCGCCTTTCGTGTGCATGTGAACGTCTCGGGCATTCAGCTCAAGGAGCGCGATCTGCCCGCGCGCGTCGCGCGTGCGCTCGAGTCGGCCAACTGCCCGGCCGATGCCCTCACGCTCGAAGTCAGCGAGCGCAACGCGATGCACGACACAGCGCCGATCATCGACACGCTCGAGGAGCTGCGTCGGCTGGGCGTGCGCCTGATCGTCGACGACTTTGGCGTCGGCTTCGCGTCGCTGGCCTTCTTGCGCGCAGCGCCCGTGCACGCGCTCAAGATCGACAAGACGTTTGTCCGGCGATTGACCACCGACACGCGCGATGTGGCCATCGTGTCCTCGGTCATTCGCCTGGCGCGCGGACTGGGGCTCGGCGTGATTGCCGAAGGCGTGGAGAGCGAGGGGCAGGCGCGGCTGCTGCGATTCCAGCGGTGCGCCCAGCTTCAGGGGTGGCTCTTCGGCGAACCGATGGCGCCCGATGCGATCGACGAGCTGCTGACGGTCCGCCGGAGCGCCGATGCGTCGCTGCCGAGTGCGATCATCGGCGCATCGCACGACGGACCGAATCCGTCGGTCGCCGCGCGCGCGGCCGGGTAACGCGGCCGGTCAACTGGCCGAACGTGTCGGCGCCGCGTAGACTCGGCGCCGCGTGACCACTTCTCCCGCTTTCCACGACGCGACGCGCTTTCTGCTGCGGCTCGCACACGGGTTGCATGCGAGCGGCTTCCCCGCGCATCGACTCGAAGTCACGCTCGCGGAGGCCGCCGAACAGCTCAAGGTGCCGGCGCAGTTCTTCTCGACGCCCACGTCGATCTTCGCCGCGTTCGGCCCGCCTGAAGAGCAGCGCACGCACCTGATTCGCGTCGTGCCCGGTGCGACCGATCTCGGGCGACTCGCCGGGCTCGATCGCATCGCGCGCGACGTGATGGCGGGACGCACGTCGGTGAGCGAGGGGGTCGCGCGCATCGATGCGCTCTCGGCGGAGCCACCACGGTGGTCGGCACAGATGACGCTCATCGCATTCGTGCTGGTCTCGGTGGCGGTCGCGACGTTCCTGCATGTGCGCGCCATCGATCTCGGCATCGCCGCCGTGCTGGGCCTCGTGGCCGGTGCGCTGAGTCTGTGGACCGCTCGGCATCCGGCGTGGAACGACGTGGGCGAGCCGCTCATCGCCTGCGCGGTCGCGACGCTGGCGATCGCCCTCGCCACGATCACCGGCAGTGCGCCAGGGTATGCGACGATCATTGCCGGGCTCGTGGTGCTGCTGCCCGGCATGCAGTTCACCACCGGGGTGATCGAGCTCTCCACGCGTCACCTCTCGAGCGGCACCGCGCGGCTCTCGGGCGCGCTCGTGACCTTCCTCGGACTGGGGTTTGGTGTGGCGCTCGGTGTGCAGATCGGCGCATGGCTCGGCGTGACCGCCGTGGGACTCGGGTGGCAGTGGGCGCTCCCCAATCCTGCCGTGCCTTCGTGGACCGAGTGGATCGGCGTCCTGATCGCGCCGCTGTGCTTCACCGTGCTGCTCAAGGCGCGAGGCGCAGATGCGCCATGGATCATCGGCGCGAGCGTGGTCGCGTTTGCCACGGCCCAACTCGCGGGGCGCACCGTGGGTGAACAGCTCGCCGCCTTTCTGGGCGCGTTCATGGTCTCGGCGCTGGCGACCCTCGTCGCGCGCTGGCGCGGCGCGTCGTCACAGGTGATGACGGTGCCCGGGCTGCTCATCCTCGTGCCCGGGAGCATCGGGCTGCGCAGCGTGGCCAGCTTCTCCGCGCGTCAGGTGGTCACGGGGGTGGAGACCGCGTTTCAGGTGGCGCTCGTGGGGATCTCGCTGGCCGCGGGCTTGCTGGCCGGGCGCGCGGTGACGAGCCACTTGCGCTGGAAGGACCGGCGCGCGCGAACGGGGGAGTATCCGGTACTGCGCTAGACCACCAGCCGCCCCCCCCCCTGTACCCTTGAGCCGTCGCAGCTCGCGGACCTCGAGTCCGCTGCCCATGATTGCTGTTCCGGTGGAGGCCACCGTTGAGC
>JALOPS010000126.1 GCA_025453745.1 Gemmatimonadaceae bacterium | reverse complement strand
GCGCAGCTTGAGCGGTGCCTCGAGCTGGTCCTCCTCCGCCACCGACATGGTCATGCCGTAGCTGACGAGCATGAAGCGGATGCCGCGATCTCTCGACGCCGCCAGCGGGGCAACCCATCCGCCCTGGCTGAAGCCCGCGAGCCCGATGCGCGTCGAGTCGATATGCGGCTGCTGCCGTACCCACGCGGCCGCGGCCACGACGTCGTCCGCGAGCGTGGTGAACAGTTGCGTGTATCGGCCGCCGGAGCGCCCTGTGCCGCGCCTGTCGAAGACGAACATTGCGACGCCATGTGCCGCCAGCAGGTACGGTTCCCACACGCGGTCCACCGAGGCCACGCTGTCGGAGCCATGGACGTAGATGACGGCCGGCCATGGCCCGCGCCCCGTCGCCGGGGCAATGAGCTTGCCCACGAGCGTGGTGCCGCCACTCGTGAACGTCGCGCTGTCCTCGCGGATCGCCACCCGACGTCCGTAGCGGGCGCGCGAACCCGCGCGCGTCAGCGTCAAGCCGGCGGCTCGGCCACTCGCGTCGCGCGAGATGGCGTACCGACGTGTCGCTGGCGTGGCGCCGGTCCACGCGTCGGACGAGGTGAAGGTCGACGCATCGCGAGCGTAGAGTCGATGGCTGGCACCGTTGCGAAAGTCCACGAAGCGCCATCCGGAGTCGCCTGCTTCGGTGCGGTACAGGGCCACGATCCCGCCATCACGCATGCGCCACGCACCGTGCATGTCGTGCGGTGTCGCCGCGTTCGCCACGGGCGGTTGAGCCGCCGTGCGTGCGCTCAGGACCGGTGCCCCGAGCAGGGCTGCGACGGCGAGTTGGCGAACACACAGGCGTGCACCACGGGCGCGAACCATGCAACCTCTCCGAAAGGGTCACCAACGACGCGCGGCATCTGCTCGTCGCGCGCTGTACGACGCGGGTGGCCGTTGGTTTCAGCGCGTCGGTTCGCCTTGCAGCGGACCGATCGCGGGCGGTGCGCTGTCGACGGGGGAAGACGCCAATGATTCTACGCGGTGATCGCTGATGGGCAGTGTGCCAGCGTGACACGACCAGATTGATCTGCCGCACACGCGCCCAGGTTATGCTCGGGGGGAGTCGCAACGCAGTGCTCCGACGTACGGCTGGTCAGCGGCCCGCCGGGATGACGTTGGCCGTGCGCATCAGTGGTCTCGCGACGGGCAGCACTCCACGATGACACCTACCTCGCCGAGAAGGCCATGACACTCGCGCGCGACGTCGGCGTCCATGCCTTCGCGCACCCCGATGGGACGCGTCCGTTCACCGTGACAGTGAACGTTGGTCTCGCAGGGCGGTTGCACCGCACAGGCCACGCGGCGATCGTGATCGCGTGCGCCTGATCGACGTGAAGGTCACGCCCAACGCGCGCCGCACCGTGCTCGAGCCGGCAGGCGACGGGACGTGGGTGGCGCACCTGCAAGCGCCACCTGTGGATGGCAAGGCCAATGAGGCGCTCGTGCGACTGGTCGCGGAGCACTTTGGCGTGCGTCGGTCACAGGTGCGCCTGCGCAGCGGTGCAACGGCTCGGCGGAAGCGGCTGGAGATCGACGGACTCGACCCGTAGACACGCCATTGTTCTCCCATGGCTGAACCCCTCAAGGTACAATTCGGACCCGACGTGGTCCGCCGTCTCGCGGTGGAGATCTCGACCGCGTACCCGGCGTTCCGCACGCGCGACTTCGTGCGGAATGCGCTCACGGGCTACGATGCACTCGAGTTGATGGATCGCGGGCGACATCTCGCGCAGATGCTGCACCGCTATCTCCCAGACGATTTCGGCGCCGCCGTGGACGTACTGCTCGCAACACTTCCGCCACGTCCGGCACCAGCCGGCGGCATGGCATCGTTCTACTACCTGCCGCACACGGAGTTCATCCGCGCGTTCGGTGTTCCGCACTTTGCGCACGCCATGCAGGCCCTCCACGTACTGACCCGCTGTTTCACCGGCGAGTGGGCGCTGCGTCCGTTCCTGGAGCACCATCGCGACGCGACGCTCGCGCAACTGGACGCTTGGGTAGGCGACGAGAACGAACACGTGCGTCGACTTGTGTCGGAAGGCACGCGCCCGCGGCTCCCGTGGGCGCCACGACTGCGCGAGTTCCAGCGAGACCCTGCGCCGGTGATTCGCCTGCTGACGCAATTGCGCGATGACCCATCGCTCTACGTGCGTCGCTCGGTCGCCAACAACCTCAACGATATCGGCAAGGATCATCCGGCGCTGCTTGTGCAGGTGGCACGCGACTGGATGATCGACGCATCGGCCGAGCGGCGGTGGATCGTGTCGCATGCCTTGCGCTCGGCCATCAAGGCCGGCGACGCCGACGCGCTGGCCGTGCTCGGACACGGTGCCGCAGTGCACCTGACCGTGGAGTCGACCACGATCACACCCCGGCGACCGCCGATGGGTGCCAAGGTCGTCGTCCAGTGTACGCTGCACAACGCCACGCGTCGGCGGCAGGCTGCCATCGTGGATCTGCGCGTGCACTTCGTGAAGGCCAACGGCAGCACGGCCGGCAAGGTGTTCAAGCTCTCCACCGTGGCGCTCGGGCCGGGTGAGCGCGTCACCCTGCGGAAGACGGTGTCACTGGCCGATCTCTCCACGCGAACGCACTACCCCGGCAAGCACGCCGTCGAGCTGCAGATGAACGGCGCGGTCACACCCATCGGTGCGTTCACGCTCGTTGCGGCATCATCGGTGCGGTCGCGGAGCGTGCGGTCCAGGCGACGGTAGGCGTGAAGAGCCGAGCGACGGACGGATACCGTTGACCGCACCGTCATCTCGTACCGGCCGTTTGTCACCCGCGGACCGCTCGAGTTCGACCGACCATCTACCGCGTCTCGACGCGCATGCGCCAGGTGGAGGGTGGTCGTGTCGGCGCGAGCGGATCGAGGCGCGTCCGTTCGCGCCCCGGGTGGTCGGGGGCGATGCGTAAACGCCAGCGTCGTGCGACGGCGGCGAGAATCAGCACCGCCTCCGACGTCGCGAAGTGCTCGCCGATGCAGACGCGCGCTCCACCACCAAACGGAAACCACGCAAAGCGCGGCCGCGCCGCTCGATCTGCGTCGTCGAGCCAGCGCTCGGGGCGGAACGTATCGGGCGCGTCCCACCACCGGGCGTCGCGCTGTGTCACCCACGGGCTGAGCACTACCACCTCGCCCGGGCGCAGCACCACACCCGGCGCCCCGTCGCCCAAAGGCACTGCGGCCATCGCGCGACGGAAGATGAAGGGCACCGTTGGATGCAGGCGCAACGTCTCATCGAAGATCGCGCGTACATACGGTAGCCGAGGCACGTCATCGAGCGTCGGGATGTCACGATCGAGTGCATCGACCTCCGCGTGGAGCCGCGCTTCAACGTCGGGATGTTCCGCGACGAGCCGCCACGCCCACGTCAGCGCGCTCGCCGTCGTCTCGTGCCCGGCGAGCACGAGCGTCATGATCTCGTCGCGGACCCAGCGATCGTCGAGCGGGCGGCGCGCACCATTCGCGCCACCGTGCGCGACGTTGCGCGGGGACTCGGCGTCGACTGCGCGCTCGGCGGCCAGTTCGGCGTCTCGCGCCGAGAGCAGCATCGTGAGCAGATCGTCGCGACATGGTGCACCCACGCGTGCTGCCTCCGTTCGCGCGGCAACGATGGCGGCAATGCGCGTATCGAGCCGCGCGCGCCGTGTTCTCACGCGACGCACCGAGGGCAGCGGTACCCGCTCGATCCAGCGCGCGACCGGGACGACGAGTGGCCCATAGAGCGAGAGCGCTGCGTCGAGGTAGTCGCGCACGTCGTCCACGGCTGCGGCATCGGCGTCGCCGAAGAGCGATTCCCCCACGATGCCGAGTGTGAGCGCGACCATCGCGTTGCGGAGCGGGAGCGTTTCGCCATCATGCCGCGCGGCCGCCCAGCGCGCCGCATGCGTCGACATCACCGCTCCGTGGGTGCCAAACCGTTCGCGATGGAACGCCGGCTGCAACACGCGACGCTGCCGCCGGTGTGCCTCGCCCTGCGCCTGCAGCACGCCGTCACCCGCGATGCGCCGCGCCGCCTCGAACGCGAGCCCGCGGAAGTCGCGCTGTCGTGTCACGAGCACGTCGCGCACGGCCTCCGGGTGCACGAGAAGCCGTACGCGTGCCGGACCGAGCCACAGCCGCGGTGCATCGCCCGTTGCGGCGGCTGAGGCCAGGGCCGCGAGCGGGTCGCGCAGGAAGGCGAAGCGTGGGCGGGCAGTGGACGACGAAGTCATCATGCCAAGCTACATAAGACGCCAACGCCACCGGCGTCGACCGGCGAAGGGCAACCGGCTAGCGCACCGACTCCTTCCTCGGTCTGAGTAACCACCACTCGGCGATCACGAGATTCGGGACCCAGCACAGCCACGCGATTGCCGGGTACGCCGAGTCGAACGGGATGCCGGCCACGAGCATGGCCGGGAGATAGAGGCGAAGTGTGACGGCGGCGAGCGTGAGCGCATAACTCCGGATCATCCAGCGTTCGTGGTCATCGATGCGCCGCGCCCGCGCCGCGGTGAAAGCACAGGCGGTGGTGATGAGCCAGAGCAGCGCCATGCCGCCGAAGCCGAAGTGGCCGGCAAGGCCGCCGTCGGAGAGTGGGGCCATCGCGAGCCCTGCCGTACCGCTCAACGCCACGGCGACGACGTAGCTCCGTCCCATCAGTCGGTGCACGGCCAGCCGTCGGGCGCGGAGGCGCCTGCTGAACTGGAATGCACCGGTACCGAGCGCGACGGCGCCGGCGATGACGTGTGTGTAGAGCGCGACGGGAAGATCATCGCGCCGCCCGGTGTACACCGGCGACTGCATCGCAGGCGTCACGATCGTGAGCAGGACCATGGTCACGACGACGATCGCGAAGAACGTCATCACGCCCCAGGCGATCCGGCGCGACGGAGCGGTGGGGACATGCGTAGACACGGAGGGCATCGGGTGCACGTGGAAAGGTGAGTCGCCGCGAGCTCGTGGTGTCGTGTACGGTGGGCGGTACGTCGTGCGGTCAGCAGTTCTTGAAGAGGCTCAAGCCATACATCGCGATCACGCAGGATGGTCCGACTCCAGGAGTCGGGATACTGTGCCGGCGTCACCCCGATTGAAGGGGTGATCACGCAGTCGCCGGTGGTGCCAGCGCCCTCGACGGTGCTGTTGCTCGCCGCTGGACTGGTGGGGCTCGTTGCCTTGCCGCGGCGCCGCCGAGCGATGTGATTCGCGTGTTGGCGCGATGCGGGAGTGTTGTGGACTGGCGGGCCTCGTTACGTCGACATGGTACCCTCTGCGCCAACGCGTGCGCGCGCCGCACGACGCACGAGGACGGCAATGGTGACGAGGTAGATCGCCACGATCACGACCGGTACGGCAACGAAGCGGGCGTGGGGGAGCGCGTACCACACAACGACCACCAGCACTGTGCGCGACACACCGTGGAAGAGCCCGACCCAGTGGCGAAGCAGTCCCGCAAACGGTACCCACATCAACCCGGTGAGGATGCCGACCGAGAGTGGGAGCGACGTGGGTTCGACGAGAAAGAACGGGATCGCGATGCCGTAGACGAGCAGCGCCGACCCGACGCTCAGCAAGAACTGCGTGTCGAAGTAGTTCCCCTTCTGGCGTCGCCCGAGCAGGTCCTCGCCCGTCAGGCGCGCGATACCAAGCCCGAGGTAGAAGATGGCACCCGTCCCGAGGAACAGCGCCCAGATGGCCTCGCGGAGCGGCAGCAGGAACCCGGCGATCCCGATCGCCGTCCACGCGATCGCACCAGCGATCGGCATGGCGAGAAACCGGCTCCGCTGAAAGGCGGCGAGCTGCTCGTCGAGCGGCAGGCGGCTCGCGTCCGCGACGGTAGCGCTTGAAGGTGTCGGTGGCGTCATGGGCGGCAGGGACAGGGCGGCGCAATGCCATTGCGCAACGAACGACGCCGTACGACGGAGCATGTCGCAGAGTTTCACGCACCGTGTCGCGCAGCGGCCGAACCAGGCGCGAGAGCAGGCTGGCTTGGCAGGTGATCGCTGAGCGGCCGCGCGTCGCCCCGGTGCATGCTCGGCTGATCAACTGCAACCGCGAATTCCGCGCCGCGGCTACAACAACCGCGGCGGGCGATCGAGCGACACCGTCAACGCGTGTCTGTCGACTGTCAGACGAGAAGCCTGGTACTACACGTTACTCGCGAAGCGCGTGATCTCTCCGCTCGAGCGAAGAGTGAGTATCACGCTGAGCGCCACAATTGGAGCGCCCTTTCAAGTGCGCTCTTCGCCAGCTCCGGCGTAGCGTTCGCGACATCGAGAACGGAGCGCAAGTGCTCCGCAAGCGCCTCGTGGTGTCTCGAGCCTGCCTTGCGGAGGTCGTCTTCAGAGAACGTATCGCCG
The DNA here is from genome assembly GCA_025453745.1 of Gemmatimonadaceae bacterium. GTDB lineage: Bacteria > Gemmatimonadota > Gemmatimonadetes > Gemmatimonadales > Gemmatimonadaceae > JALOPS01. The sequence goes on along the minus strand of JALOPS010000126.1, from coordinate 4,753 downwards.
AAGACCGTGGTCAGAACCTCATACGCGTCCTGACCGCTCAGACCCGAGCCAGTCTCATTGATGGCATCAGCGAAGCTGCCACAGATGGAAGCGATGAAGTCCAGGTCAGAATGGAGGCTGGACATGGGCACTATCGACGATGCAGGAAAAGCCTCGGTCGCAATGTGGGCCACGATGGCGCTCGCCAGCGACCTTCACAATTGACCGCCGCGGCACGATCGGCGCCATCGCCACCAGTCTGAGTACCCCCGCAGTCTGCCTGAACCGCCGGCGTTGAGGCCTTCCGACAGCCTCAACGCCAGGTTGCGGTGCCGCCGCGTCCATACCGTGCGGATGGGCGGCGCGCGGTACTGACAGGGACGATAGACAACGGCCGCCCAACCGCTACCCCAGCGCATCCGTCCGCACCAACTGCCGAGAGGCCGTGACGGACGAATGCTTGCGTCGCTACTCGGAACGCAGCGCAGAACGACGCGCCACGAGCGCCAAGTACTTGTCGTGCAGTTCTGCCGTCCAGCCGCTGATGCCGTGCGTGGGCAGCCACCAGAGATGTTCGATGCCCGCGCTCACCGCGACGACGCCGAGGATGACGGCGAGGTCGAACCACGCGGACGACCGATCCCACATCGGCGATCTCCTCAGAGTCGAGGGATGTACGGTCACGGCTCACTGGCCACACGTTCGAGCTGAGCTACCTGCCGTGGCGTGTCGGCGTGAGCGAGGGGTCAGGTCGCACCCCGCCCGGCCTGCCGGCCGAAGACGATTGCCAGCATGACGGTGGCAACGGGAAAGAGAAGGACATAGCCAACGATGCCGATGTTTCTGACACTCATATCGGCCATCGGAACACCGGCCAGCCCGACGAATGCGAGTGCCGCGCTGCCGAAGAGCAGAGTGCGCGCTGCGCGAGCCAAACCGTTGCCATGAACAGCGCGCGCCGCGAACAGCGCTGCCAGTGGAAAGAAGACGTCCCATGCCAGGATGTCCATGACATACACAACTGACGGCCACTGAAAGCCGAAGAGGAGTGACGACAAACGCGCGTCGACGAACGCTTGCTGGCGGCTCAGAGTGAGTACGGCGAAGTGTACGCAGCACGTCACGAGGGTACACATGCTCATGAACAGGACGCTCAGCATGCTGAGCGCCTTGCGGTCGGCTGTTGCCCAGGAATGAAGCCCGACCGTGAACGCACACATCGCAGGTGCGATGAGAAGAATCAGAATTTCCATGACTGTGAACCATGGATTCTGAATCGGACTGTCAGGTGACGGGAGCGTGAGCAGTCCGATGGCGAGCGCGAACGCGTAGAAGACGCTCAGCGCCGAGACGGCGACTCCTGACACTACGCCAATTCGTACGCCGGAGACGTCAGCGGTGCCCATGATCGAGTGAACACGGCGGTGATTGTGCGGCCTGACGCGAGAGTGCAGCGGCAACGCGGCCCCCACCAGACTAGCACCGCCACAGAGGGATTGGCCGCTGTGTCCGCTGTGACGATTCGTTACCTCTCGACCGCATCGCTACTGGGCGGCGCATGCCAGAGGTACGTACGCAACCGGTATCTTGGCCCCGGCACCTCACCGAGCACATCGAAGCCGGCCCTCTGCAGCATGCGGTCCGACGCCACGTTCGGCACGTCCGTGACAGCGGCGAGCCGTGCGAGGCCGAGCGCCCCGGCGGCGTGCGCGAGCAGCGCATCGAGCATCTCCCCCGCATACCCACGCCCCCACACCGCCGGCGTGAGGGCCACCAGCGGCTCGACGAGCCCGGCCAGCCGCGGGTCGTACGAGGCGGCGGTGCTCACCGGCAGCAGCCCGGCGCATCCCACTACCGCGTCCGCGTCCCGCGCCTCCGCCACCCACAGCCCGAGCCCTTTGGGCGCGAGCGCCAGGCAGTCGCCGAGCGTATCGGCCGCTTCGATCGGCGAGATCACGCGATCGTCCCACAGAAAGCGCCGCACCGCAGGATCCGTCCAGAGCGCCCACAATGCGTCGGCGTCCGCGAGCGCAGCGGGGCGGAGGTCTAGTCGAGGGGTCTGCAAGATCGGCTGCATGCGGAGATCACCTCGCGCACAAACGAAGGTGAATGATGTGGCTTCCGCGCCTCGGCGACCAGATCCCTCGGCGCCCGTGGATTGCAACGCGGACGCGAGGCTCCCGTCGAGCGCGTGACCCGCGTACCGGGCCGACAGCGCAGAGGGCGCACCCGGTCCCGTCGATCGTCTATGGTACCAATGCGAAGCCAGGCGCGAGTCTGAGAGGTGCCTGTCACCTGGGAACACGCGGGGTGCATGTCGTCATGATGTAGCGATTCGGCGTGGGCGCCGGAGGGTCGATGCCGACAACGTCCCAGCCCATGTACATCTCGAGATCAACGCGACAGCCTTTGGGAAGCTCGATCTCCACACTGCCCGTGATGTGGCCGATACGGCGAGCGACGACGCGATATCGTCCAGCAGGCAGTGAGTCGACCAGAGCAGTGCCGTTTGAGTCTGGACTCACGCGTCGCACCGTACCATTGGTGCGCGACGTCAGGATGACCGCGGTGAAGCCTGCGGGTGCGAGCGGTCGCTCGGCAGAACGAACAACGACGGCACGTCGGGCGGTCTCACGCTGCTCGACGTTGCGCTCGCGGGCGAGCCAGTCACTGTAGATGATATGTAGAGCGGGTGACGGCTGTGACGCCGCCGGACCGTACCGCGTGGCACGGTGCGAGGTGCAACCCACCAGCCCGGTGGTGACGACGAACGCGAAGCGCAGGGCGACGTTGGCGAGACCAGTTGCACGCGTGCGACTCATGTGCTCGTCAAGGAGTCTCGGTGAGGTGATCGCCGCGCTCTGCGGCGGGTGCCACAACGGAGCAAGCGGCCGCCGCGATCCTTCATTCACGATGGAGCGGCGGCCGTGCGGGCGTGAGACGAACGCCCGTGACGCCCGGCCGCAGCAAACTGCGTCAGGAGGCCGCGCGCCGATGCTCGCTGCGGACCACGCGATAGGCGACGAGAAGCGGCACTCCATCCGCATCGCGCTCGAGGCTGATGAGCAGCCCGTTCGAGAGGAATGCCGCCGGGCGCACTGCGCCGAGTGCGAGTGTGCCCTCGTATCCGCGCTCCGGATGATAGAGGTCGACGAGGCCAGGCTCACCGCGCACCACCTAGCGCGTGGCCCAGACGCGCTCATCCGGCGCGATGGTGAGCGCGCTGTACGCCGGCAGCGTCGGCGCGACCTCCGCGACCGAGAGGATGAGCGAGGCCGGCACCGTGCACGGTGGCATGCCGAATAGTTCGACGGTCTCGCCGGGGCCGAGATGTTGGCGGGCCAGCGCAGTCGACGACGGTCGAAGCGGCGTGTCGCGCGTGAGCGTGCGCTGCAGCGTCGTGCCGCGGAACACCTGGATGCGGAAGCCGCCGGTCGAGGCGACGACGCGATCGCCGCGGGCAGCCCACGTAAGGGTGGGAGCGAAGATGGGACCCGCTGGATAGTCTGTCAGTCGGCACACCGGCGGCGTGCTGCGCGGACGCGGCACCGCCATTCGCACGAGCGTCACGGGCGCAGCGAGTGAGACGGCGACGAGTGCCGTCGAGTCGCGCGCCGGTGCGAGCGGACCGAGGTACGCCCCACCTGGGAGAGCACGCGCGGACCGGAGGCGCGGCGTCAGACGGAACTCCGGCTCGGTCGCACCATCGGGACCGTACACAACGACCGAGTTCTTCTCGGCGTCGCCGACGAGAATGCGATCATCACTGCGAATCTCAACCCACAGCGGCGCCATCAGCTCGCCGGGCCCCGGGCCCTTCTTCCCGTAGGTCCGTAGCTGCCGCCCGGTGGAGTCGTAGACCACGATTCGATTCTCGGTCCGGTCGACGACCAGGAGGCGACCACGTCGGTCAGCGGCCAAGTCCTTGTCGAAGAGCTGCGAGAGCAGGAGCGTCTCGTCCTCGCTGCCGCCGATGTGCCAGACCCGTTGCAGGCGCCAGTTCAGGCGCTGATCAGTCGCGGCCCCAGCGACGGTGGGCTGGGCTGCGCTGGAAGAAGGACCGATCGCCACGATGAGCGCCGCGATCAGGAAGAAGAGGTGCTTTCTACCGGACATTGCTCATGGTCCTCTCAACGCCCACGTCAGACCACCTGGACACCGCTCGGTCGCGGTTCACCTACGGGAGCTTGCGGCGCCGCACCACGCGTCCGTCAGGATACCCTTGCACATAGCCCACGACCGCGCCGTCGGCACCGCGCTCGAACGCGATCAATGCACCAACTCCGTCCGGACTGAACACGGTCGAGCTCACTGGGACCAGCCGCGCGCCACTGGTCTGCCCGGAGAGCGTGGCGACGAGATACCCTCGCGTCCAATGCACACTATCCACGATCCCCGGGGCGACGTCATAGCGCCCCACGAATGGCTGCTGGCTCGCCGAGTCCAAGGGAACTGCCTCGACGGGCGATGTCACGTAGGTCTGGCCGTGGCGAACGAGCTGCCATCGCCCCGCCTGCCAGATCCTCGGTGAACACCCAAATCCGGCCACCAGCGGACACCTGAAATCCGGCCACCACGGATAGGGCCCGGCGGCGTTGACGGCGGGACGATCTGACCGGGTCGTTCGGCCATGAGCAACGTCTTGGCCAAGCACACACAACAGCAGATCGAAGCCTTGGGGCGCCTCGGGTGGTCGCTCCGGAAGATCGAGGCGGCGACCGGCGTCCGTCGCGAGACGATCAGCGGGTATCTCACGGCGGCCGGCATTCCGATT
>JALOPS010000465.1 GCA_025453745.1 Gemmatimonadaceae bacterium | reverse complement strand
CAGGCGACGAGCCGGGTGGGGCGCATACCGGGCGTGGTTGGTGCACGCGCCGCCGTGGGACGTCGCTCCGCCTCGACGTGCACGAACAAGGGCGCCGCCTGCAGGTGCAGGTGCCCGGTGAGCTGTTCAGCCCAGGACACGCCGGCCTCGGCGAGTTCGTCGCGCAGCGTCGCCGGCAGGCGGCGCACGACCAGCAGCGCGTGCGCGTCCTCCGCCTGCGCCGACAGGTCCTTTGCCCGCCGCGACGCGTCCTTACCCCACCCACCACGCACAGGGATCGCTCGGAAGACGATCGGCGTGGCGCCGCGACCATGCACGACCAGGTGATCGCCCATGGCATCGACTTCGACCCGCACCCCAGGCAGGGTGCGAAGGCGACGGACGAGCCAATCAGGTGGACGGGGCATAATAACCAGCAATAGTATAATAAACGGAGTGTTTATTATACGATTTTCGTTTATTGACGCAACCGGACGAGGAGCGGCCGACCGAGTGGCCGCCACCAGATCCGGCCACCACGCCAGAGGTGTCCACCGACCCGGTGCCGTCGCCAACTCCCGACGATTGGCAAGGCGTGCGCGCCCACGGCCCCGCCCCGAATGCCTCCGGCGCCGCCTTAGCCGGCTCCACTTCAACGCGCAATGCGCCCTCCGCTAACGGCAGACGGCTTGGCACCGATCGCCGCTATCGTCACCACCACCTGCCGTGCTCGCTAGAGCTTCGTTCGGTGAACGAGCGACCGGTGGAACAGTGCTACGGGTCGCTTCCCTTTGAGGATCGAACTCAAGTGTCGTGACACCGTGAGCTCACCACGCAACAACTTGGCAAGGCGAACCAGCGCCGGCTCACGGATTGGCGTTGGCAGCGCTGCGATGAAATCGAACTCGGCGCCCAATCGAAGCGTCCGGCCTGGTATCGCCGCAAGCCCGCCGAGAACCAGACCGTACCGTATGTAGGGATACAGCTGCCTGATGCGGCGTGCCTTTTCGGAATAGACGATACTGTCGTGCGTGCTGATGGAGCCGAACTTGAGTTCGACGACTACGCGCGGGACGACGGATGTGTCCCCGTCGGGAAACTCCTCGTGGACCAACAGATCCTGCTCGAATCCAGTCCCGCCGCCGCGCACGGGCTCGCGCTTGGAGTTCTGGCCAAGCTCGAGGCGCCCCTCGTCGTCGAAGGGCGCCGCATAGAGCAGGCTCTTCTTCGTGCTGATGAGATACTTCTTCGCGATGAGCGGACGAAGACGCTTCGCGAGACGCTCGCCAAACGCGGACTCGGAGATCACGGTGTCAGGTAGGTGGAGCGGAGGAGTGGACGATCGAGTTGCCGCGGCGCAGGGCGCACGACGCGGCCGGCATCCCCAACTGCTATCGCAACGTGTCCACCATGGACGGCTTCGCCCCACTCGCCGCCGTGGTCACCACCACGCTGCGCGATGTCTACGGCATCCGCTCGCCGCAGTCACTCCGGTACTATGGGTTCCACAACGTGCACGGGCCGTTTGCCTGTCCCGACCTGCCGGTGCGGCCGCGGCGGGAGAAGTGGTGAGGGGGCGCGAGTGTCGCAGCGGGATGCGTCAAGGCATCGTTCCCCCCCTGCGGCGATAGTATAGCGAAATGCTGATCTATCGTCGAACGTCCGTAGTGACGCGCCTGCTGTCGCTCCGCTTCGCGCATTGCGCGAGCCAAGGATCCACGCAATCACGCAGCGTCGCCGAGAGAGGCAGAACCCGCTCGAACGATCGACCTTCCGGCCCTCCGTCACTGATCGTCTGCGCTCTGGAGGCGTGCAACGTTGGTTGCGGCAGCCGGCGATCACCCCAACGGCGCGAGAAGTGCGCGACCGATGTCGCCCGACCGCAGCACGCATCACTACGCTGCGCCGCGCCGATTCACCAACGGCTGCGCACACCGGTGCGCGCTGGTGTGCGATAGATGGTGAACGTGCGCCCCTGCACCTCTAGCGACTGAGCGGATCCGAACGGACCCGTCGTGCGAAGATCGAGCGAGCCGCCGCCCAGCGAGATGACCGTGAGTGTGGCGTCCGCGAGGCGCGCGGGGATCTGCTGGGCCTCGGTGTTCGACGCGGCGCCCGGGACGCGCACGAGGTGCCAGCCCACGTCGGGGCCATGGACGAGGACGGTGGCGGACCGCGTTCCGGACGCGCTGATGGCGAGGGGGAACGCTGGCGATGCCGCACCGAGACTGGACAGCGGCGACGCCAGCATGGTCGCGACGCCGTACAACGCAGCATAGAGACCGAGTACTCCGGCAAACGCATACACCACGAGGCGACGCTTCGGTGGACGCGGCGCGGGGGCCTGCGTTGCCTGCCTGACGAGCGGAGCGCGGAGCAGGTCGCGGAACCAGGAGCGAGTCCGGACGTCCGTCACATCATCGTGGCTCAGATCGGAAACGAACATGCGGGAGAAACCTCCAGATGAGTCGTGACCTGCGTCGTTGGCATACCGGCTGGATCGGCCACGAACAGATAGCGGCGACGCAAGCGTCACGTCAACCGTGCGCGTGACCGCTTCAACGTTGTGGTTCGCGCCGCGGAGCGGCCGCGAATGCCACACGTTCGAATGCGAGCGCAGCAATGGCGCCGGTGGCGTACATGACGAGGTCAAGCGGGTCGAAGGTGCGACCGAAGAGGGGAACGCCAAGGTACTGAAGCGCCGCGACCGCCAGGCAGATGGCGACCACCACCGGTTTGCGGGGAAGGTTGAGCGACGCCATCAGCGACCTCGTGCTGCGGGAAGACGGCGCTGCGGAGGGATGTGCGCTGAGCGATCCACGATCGGCGGATCATGCCGGCACCGATTGCGCACTTGATCTCTCCTCGAGTCGCCGGAGGTCACACCCGCGTTGGAGTGCAGCGGCAGGCGGACAGTGCATCGCCTTCAGCACCACGCGTCGGCATCACCACGCGCATTCTTCATATTGACTGCTTCATGGCCGTGAGCTCGATCTCGATCTTCATTGGTGGATCAA
>JALOPS010000125.1 GCA_025453745.1 Gemmatimonadaceae bacterium | reverse complement strand
GTACTCCATGAGCAGCGACGGGAGTGCGTGCCCCTCCTCGGCCAGCTCCTGCAGCACGCTCGCATCGGTCGACGGCCCCGTCGCCGTCTTCTTCTTGACGGGGAGCTGCAGCTTGTCGAAGAGCACCACCCGCAGCTGCGGGTTGGAGTTGATGTTGAAGCGCTCCCCCGCCTCGGTGTAGATCTCCTCCTCCACGCGCTCGCGTTCGCGCTGGAAGCGCGCCTTGAGGGAGCGGAACCACTCGACGTCGATCGACACCCCTGCCGACTCCATGTCGGCGAGCACGTCCACCAGCGGCACCTCGATCTCGTGGAAGAGCCGCGTCATCCCGGCCGCCTCGAGCATCGGCTCGAACGCCGCGCGCAACTGCCACGTGATGTCCGCATCCTCGCACGAATAGTCGCGCGCCGCCTCCACCGGGACCACGTCGAACGGCAGCTCGTGCTTCCCCTTGCCGCACAGCTGCTCGTACGACGTCATCGTGTGCCCCAGGAACTCGAAGGCGAGCAGGTCGAGCGAGTGCGACCGGCGCCCGGGATCGAGCACGTAGCTGGCCAGCATCGTGTCGAACTCCACGCCACGCACCACGACCCCGGCGGTGCGCAACACCAGGACGTCGAACTTGGCGTTCTGCCCGGTCTTCCGGATCGCCGGATCCGCGAGCACCGCGCGGAAGTCGGCCAGGTCATCACTGAGGATGGAGGGCAGGTTGCGCACCGCCGGCGCCCCCCCCGCCAGGGCGCGCGCCGCGATACTGTCACCCTCCGGCCCCGTGCGCCCGCTCGCGGTGCCGGCAGCCGCACCCGTTCCCGCGCCGTCCCCAAGCGCGAGCAGCAGGTGCCCCTGCGCCGGCTCCCACGCGCGGTGCGCGAACGGCAGGTAGTACGCCTCCCCCGGTCCGGTCGCGATCGACACGGAGACCAGGCGCGAGCGCAACGGATCGACCTTGGTCGGGCTGTCGGGTTCGGCCACCGTCTCGGTATCGAAGGCGAACGACCCTGCACTCCGCAGCTTGGCCACCAGCGCGGCCAGCGCATCGACCGTGTCGACGATCGTGTAGCGCGTCGCCGGACGGGCCGCCGTCGGCGCTGGCTCCACCGTGTCGACCAGGTCCTTCACGAGCGACGTGAACTCCAGCTCCGTGTACAACTGCCGCAGCCGGCCCGTATCCGGGACCGCGCGCCGCAGCTGTGTGAGCTCCAGCGTGATCGGCACATTGTCGCGAATAGTTACCAAATCCTTCGACAGACGCGCCTGCTCCTGGTTGCCCAGGAGCGCCTCGCGAGGCCGCTTCTTCGTCACCGACTCGGCATTGGCCAGGATCGCCTCGAGGTCGCCGTACGCATCGACCAGCTCCTTGGCCGTCTTCTCGCCGATTCCCGGCACCCCTGGGACGTTGTCCGAGGCATCGCCCACGAGTGCCAGGTAGTCCGTCACCAGCGCCGGCGGGACGCCCAGGCGCTCGGCGGCGTTCTCCTGGCCCACCCACTGCTCGTCCACCGACGCTGGTCCCCCGCGCCCCGGATTCAGCAGCCACACGCCGGGACGTACCAGCTGCTGGAAGTCCTTGTCACCCGAGACGATCACCACGTTCAACCCCTGCTGCACCCCCTGCGCGGCCAGCGTGCCGATCACGTCGTCCGCCTCGAAGCCGTCGACCGAAAGGACCGGGACGCCGTACGCCTCGAGCAGCTCGCGGATCCGCTCCAGCCCGGTGTCGAAGTCCGCCTGCAGCTCCTCCGTCAGCTTCTCGCGCGTCGCCTTGTACGCCGGATAGACGTCATGCCGGAACGATCGCCCGGAATCGTGCACCCACCCCAGGTAGTCCGGGCGATGCTTGGCCACGAGACGCTGCAGGAAGTTCACCACCCCCCACGCCGCAGAGGTGTTCTCACCGCGCGACGTCTTGAGTGGTCGGGAGAGCAGGGCGAAGAACGCGCGATAGATGAGCGCGTAGCCGTCGACGAGGTAGAGCGTCGGGCCGGTGGGAGTCGTGACGGGGGGCACGGGAGACGACGGAGAGGGGAGGGGGGCGAGAACACCCGGACGCGACGTCCCCGCGCGCGCGCGCGTCAGCGTGGCGCAACACGCGGGGACATCCGAAACAACTCTAGCCGCATTTCCTCCCGCACGAGAGGACCACGAGGACCGGAACGCAAAACCGCCTGCCGTCGAGGGCAGGCGGTCCGTAACGCATCGAGCGGAAGGCACATGCGCCACCTCGGCGGAGAGAGGCGCCGCGTGCGCGGCACCGTCCGCCAGAGACCGGTCAGGCGCGCGTCACGTTGCTGGCATGGAGCCCCTTGGCGCCGCTCGCGACCTCGAACTCCACCATCTGCCCCTCGGCCAGCGTCTTGAAGCCGTCCATCTGGATAGCCGAGAAGTGCACGAAAACGTCCTCGCCGGAGTCCTGTTCGATGAAGCCGAAGCCCTTGGCGTCATTGAACCACTTCACCTTGCCCTTTGCCATGTGCGTGTGCCTCCCACAGGAGATTCAGAACGGGGGAATTCCGGTAATCCGTTACCGGTGTATCCGCGACGGGCTATTTAGGACCGTCGTTCTGATCTGTCAAGAGAACGCTATGTGAACAAAGGGGATACCATCACCCAGCGGTATGGACCACCCAAACGATGCAGCCCAGCGATCCTGGAATCATGGCGGAAGCACGCGCCGCACAACCGACGTCACCGTGGTGTTCTTGAAGAACTCCAGCTGATTTGCGTCGAAGAACGTCCCGAAGCCCAGTCGCCGCCGCTCTTCGAACCCCTGCAACTTGGCGCTCAATGCGTACTGCCCGGTGACCGTGCGACGCGCGAGCGTGCGAGCGGGCTGCGCGACGATGCGCAACGGGTCGGCCCCGCCCGGGCGCACGACAACGGGGATGCGAATCGCCGCATAGCCCAGACGCCGCACGTCGAGCATGCGACTTCCCACAGGGAGACCGCGCAGCGCGAACGCGCCGCTCGAGTCCGTGCGTGCCACTTCCGCGACGCCATCGAGCGCCACCGTTGCGCCTGCGATCCCGCGCCCGCTCGAATCGCGCACCGTACCACCGAGCGCGCCGCGTCGCGTGGCCGTGCTGTCGCGATCAACCCACAAATCCAGACTCGTCACCGACTCGCTCGTCCCCGGATATTCGAGCTCACCGCTGATCGTCTCCGCCACGCCGGCGATGCTGAACGCCACGTTGGCCGGCACACACCCCCGAAAACTCCCATCCGCCTCCGTGAACGCCGCCGCCTCCTTGGGCTTCACATCAAAAAACCCCCGCACGTTCTTCCCCGTCTCGAACCACTTGATCAACGCACCCGCCTTGGCCACGGGCATCCCTGTCGCGGCGTCGCGCACACGACCGAGCAACAACACATCGCGCCCCCGCCCGAGCGTGTCGGGGCACGTCCGCTGCCGGAGCGTCGCCAGACTCGGCGTGGACACCACGAGCTGCGCCGATGCCCCACTGTCGGCCCGCACACGCAGGGCAATCGGCAACGCAAGCGAGTCCAGCCGCGGATGCGCGACCTCGAGTGCATGCGTGCCCGCCGGCAACAGGTCGAGTGTGAACCACCCCGCGCCGTCCGCGTACACCGTGCGGCCGAGCGTCGCAACGTGGACTGCAGCATCGGCAAGTGGCGCCATGCGCAGCGAATCGTAGAGCAACCCCTCGATGGTGCCCACGCGCGCACCGAGCGCGAGCGCGTCCCCCGCCGTCGCGGGGCGTACCTCGGCGATCTCCTCGATGGTCTCCGTGTCGCGCGTGCGCCGCAGTTGCCACCCGCTCACGGTGCGCACCCCGTTGTCGCGCACCGCAAACGTCACCTCGGCGGTCGCGATGCTCGCGCGACCCGGCGGCGCGTTCACGCTGCGATACTCGATGGCGCGCAAGGCGAGCGATGTCGCGTCGAGCCACGCGGTACCCGACACATCGGGCGCGGTGCGGCCACTCGGTGGGGCGAACGACAGACCGACCTGCCCCGCGCGTGCCCCGCTCCCCGGCACGAGCGCCACGCACGGCGCCGCCGCAGCGTCACTACGCAAAAGTCCCGAGCCGGCGACCACATCGACGGAGTCATTGCCCGCGCCGATCGCGCGCGCGCGTCCCCACTCGGTACGCCACTCGCGGTCGCGCGCCGGTGCGCCGGCGCTTACGCGGACCGTACGCCGCACGAACAGCGGCGCGAGCCCCTCGTCTTGCGCGCGCTGCACGAGTGCGAGCGAGGCACGAACTGACTCGAGCGCCGTCGCCGGTGCGCTCCCTTCCGCCGGTGAGACCACGCACGCGGTCGCCGGCGCAGGCACCGCCACGCGCAGCGGACGGGACTCCACGCGCACCGTGAGCGTGCTGGGGCTCGGCGCGGGCAACGTCACGATCTCGCTCGACCACCACGCTGCGTCGGGGCGCCGCACCCGTACGCGGTATGCACCTGCACCCGGCACGGTCAGCGCGCGCGTCACGCCGTCGACGAGCAATTGCTCGGCACCGGTTCCCCCGTCGATCGGATCGAAGCGGACGAGCGCTTCGCGCAGCGCCTCACCGCTGACAGCATCGACCAGCGCGATCCGGGCGGGGAGCGACGGGGCCGCCTGTGCGCCGATCGGCCGATCGACCGAGGGGACACACAGGAGCGCGGCGGTAACGAGGGGGTACCAGTGGCGCATGGGAAGTCACACGGGAAACGCGCGCCGCCACAGCGGCAGTTCGCGCGAAGTCTACCCGATTCCGCTCCGGAGGAGCCCGTCCGACGGGGAAGACCGTCCCCCACTGTCGGGGCGTCGCGCAGCCCCCTATCGTCGCGTCGTGCTTCGCCCGTCCCGTCGCGCGCCCGTTGCATTGGGGCTCGCCGCCCTGCTCGTGATCGGGGCGGCGGTCGCATCGGCGCAGCCTGGCGGAATGCGCATCCCGCCGCCGACGGGGTATGTGAACGACTTCGCGGGGGTCCTGGGCGGCGCGACCACACGTCTCGACGCCATCACCCAGGAGATCAAGCAGAAGTCCGGCGGCGAGCTGGCCATCGTCACGCTGAGCGACATCGGCCAGTACGCGGCCAGCGATGTCGCGCGCGAGATCGGGCGCCAGTGGAAGGTGGGCGAGCTCGCGACCATCGGCGATCGCACGCGCAACACGGGCGTGGTGATCCTCATCGTCCCCAAGGAGACCAACTCCGGCGGGCGCGGTGCCTGTCGCATCGAGACGGGGCAGGGGACCGAGGGCTTCATCACCGACGCCGACGCCGGCACGATCTGTCGCGAGGCGACGGCGTTTTTCCGGCAGCGCGACTACGCGAGCGGGACGCAGTTCATCGCCGAGCGGGTGGCGGGGGAGTTTGCGCGCGAGTTCGGCTTCACGTTCGAGGGCGGGAGCGGCGTGCGGGCGCCGGTCACACGAGCGCCGGAGGGCGCGCGTGAGGTCACGCTCAGTCCGTTCGCGCTCTTCATCATCTTCATCGTCATCATGCTGCTCGTCTCGGCGATGTCGCGCGGCGGGCGTGGTCGGCGTCGCGGTGGCGTGGTCCCCGTGATTCTTCCCGGGCCCGGCTGGGGGAGCGGTGGCGGGTGGAGCAGCGGCGGCGGAAGTTGGGGCGGCGGTGGCTTTGGTGGCTTTGGTGGCGGTGGCGGGTTCAGTGGCGGTGGCGGCGGGTCGGACTGGTAACGCGGAGCGCATGACGATGACATCGACCCCACTCACCCTCGAGCAGTTGGTGCCGCAGCTCGTGAACGCATACGGCGCGAGCCTGCGCACGATCGCGCTCTACGGCTCGGCGGCCGCGGGGGAGCATCTCCCCAATCGGTCCGACATCAACGTGCTCGTGCTCGTCGATGCGCTCCCGCTCGAGGTGTTGCGGCGCGTCGCCGCGACCTCGCGCGCGTGGTCCGCCGCGGGCAATCCACCACCGCTGACGATGACGGTCGCCGAATGGCGCCGGTCGAGTGACGTGTTTCCCATGGAGTACGCGGACATTCTCGAGCGGCATCGTGTGCTGCACGGCGCGCTGCCGACCGACGGCATCACCGTCGCCCCGCGCGACTTGCGGTTGCAGGTCGAGCAGGAGGCGATCGGCAAGCTGCTGCGCTTGCGGCAACACGTCATGGCGATCGGCGACGATCGCGAGAAGCAGTCGGCGCTGATCGCGCAGTCGCTCTCGACGATCATGGCCATTTTTCGGGGCGTCGTGAGGCTCCACGGCGACCGTGCCGATCGCGAATACGACGATCTCGCGCGGCACGTCGCGCATCTCACCCGCAATGCGGTGCCGGCGCCGCCCTTCGAGCGGGCGGTGGCGCATCGCCGCGGCACCGCCGTGATCCCGCCCGAAGACGTGCCCGACGTGCTCGCCCAGTATCTTGACGGGATGGAGCACCTCGTGCGGTATCTCGATGGCTTTCCGACCCCGGCGTGACGTGCCACACGTCTCGCGTTCCTCCTTGCCGTGCCCGGCCCGTGGGGGGCCGGTGGCTCCTCACCCCGCGACCCTTCGGAGATTCGACATGTCCACGCGCGTTCTTCGCCTTGCCCGCGCCACGGCGCTCGTTGCCGCCATGGTGTCGCTCGCAGGCTGTGGCTACAACCAGATCCAGACGCTCGACGAGCAGGCCGCCTCGGCCAAGCAGCAGATCGAGGTGCAACTGCAGCGACGGGCCGACCTCATTCCGAATCTCGTGAACACCGTCAAGGGGTTTGCGCAGCAGGAGAGCGAGGTGCTCACTGCGGTCACACAGGCGCGCAGCGGCCTCGTGGGCGCACTGCAGAAGCCGGGCGGCACCGATCCCAAGGAGCTCGCCGATGCGAATGCCGCACTCACCACGCAGCTCGGGCGCCTCAACAGCTTCGTCATCGAGTCGTACCCGCAGCTCCGCTCGAACGAGAACTTCCTCAAGTTGCAGGACGAGCTGACCGGCACCGAGAACCGCATCGCCGTTGCACGGCAGGACTACAACGGGGCAGTGCAGACGTACAACTCGTACATCCGCCAGTTTCCGCAGGTCGTGACGGCCAAGGTCACCGGCGCGAAGACGCGCGAGTACTTCGAGGTCTCCAACGCGGCCGCGCGCGAAGCGCCGACGGTCGACTTCTCGAAGCCGGGTGCTGCCGCACCCGCCGTGCCCGCGCCTGCCGCGCCGGCGCCGGCCACACCGTAACCGCATGCACGGTGAACGGAGACGGCGCGCCCGGTTGCGGCGCGCCGTCGTCGTGTGCGGCATCGGCGCCGCGACGGCGCTCGCTGCGTGTGCGCGTCGCGAGACGGCACTGCCGGTGGCCGATCCTGCGACCGTCACGCAGTGGATGCGCACGCAGCTCGCGATCGTGCGCGCCGAGCGGGTGAATCCGCCACTCGCCACACGGATCGCTGCCTATGGCGCACTCGCGTTGTACGAAGGGTTCGCGGCACCGGCTGCCTCGCCGTTGCGGTCGCTCGGCGGGCAGCTCAATGGACTCGGCGCGCTCCCCACGAGCCGTGCGCGCCTCGACGGCGCGAGTGTGGCGATTGCCGCCGAGCGCACGGTGATGGCGGCACTGCTCGAGGCGGGCTTTGCGTCGACGCGGCGCGCGGTGGATACGCTCGCGAGCGCGCAGTTGGCCGCGCGTGTGCGTGCGGGGGTGCCGCAGGTCGTACACGATTCGTCCGTGGCGCTGGGGCAACGCATTGGTGAGGCGCTGGTCGCGTGGGCCGCGGTCGACAGCTTTGCCGCCACGCGCGGGCGACCGTATGCGCCGCCCACCGGGCGTGGCGTGTGGGTGAATACGTCCACACCGGATCAGCACTTGCCCGCCGCGCTCTCCGGTGAAAGCGACATCGTGCTCGAGCGCAACGCCGGCAATGCGACCGACTACGAGCGCGCGGCCACGCGCGAGCTGTTCATGAATCGTCCCAAGGCGCGTGGCCCCTCGACGCTCGGCGCACTCGATCCGTCGAAGCCCACGGAACCGTACTGGGGGCGATTGCGTCCGTTTGCGCTGGCGCATGCGGACGCGTGTCCCATCGCGCCGCCGCCGCCGTACTCGGAGCAGCCCGGCTCGCCGTTTCATATCATGGCAAAGGCCGTGTACGACACGGTGCGTGCGCTCACCCCTGCACAAAAGGCCACCGCGCTCTTCTGGGCCGACAATGCGGCGATGACGGGCACGCCCGGCTTCCACTGGATGGCAGTGATGAGCCAGATGGTGTCGCGTCGCGGGCTCTCCGCCGAGCAGGCCGCGGAGATGCTGGCACTCACGACGGTGAGCATCGCCGATGCGTTCATTGCCACGTGGCGCGAAAAGTATCGCTCCAACGTGGTGCGACCGGTGACGTACGTGCAGCGCGTGTTCGATCCGCGGTTCACGACGGTAGTCATCACGCCGCCGTTCCCCGAGTATCCGAGTGGGCACTCCACGCAGTCGGGCGCGGCAGTGCGTGTGCTCACGCGCCTGCTCGGGGATACGATCGCGTTCGTCGATTCCACGCAGGTGGACATTGGGTATGCGCCGCGAGCGTTTGCGTCGTTCAGCGCGGCGCGCGACGAGGTGGCGATCTCGCGGCTCTATGGCGGGATTCACTTCCTGCCGGCCATCACCGAAGGCGTGACGATGGGTGAGTGCATCGGCGATGCGGTGCTGACGCGGCTTCGTACGCGGCGATGATCCGTCGTCTGGTGTGCGCGGCGCTGGTCGGAGTGACCGCGTGTGGTGCGCCCGTCGATCGCTCGTGGCACGAAGGCGACGGGTACCGCTGGCGGCAGCTCGCGTCCGCTGGTGACGGGTCGCCCGGCTTCACCGCGATTGACGCGGCGACGTCCGGCGTACGGCATCGCAACGACGTCAACGACGAAGCGGCGCTCGGCAATCGGCATCTGCTGCTGGGCGCTGGCGTGGCAGCGGGCGATATCGATGGTGATGATGCCGTCGACCTGATCTTCGGCACGACCGACGGCGCGCTCTTCGTCTATCGCAACATCGGCGCACTGCGCTTTGCCGACAGCACTGCGACTTCGGGCGTGCGCGCGGCCGACGCACCCGTGACGGGCGTGGTGCTCGCCGACGTCGACGGCAACGCGTCGCTCGATCTGCTCGTGGGGACGCTCGGCGGCGCGTTGACGCTCTGGACCAACGACGGTCGTGGGCATTTCACCAACGCGACCGCCGCGAGCGGGCTTCCCGCCGGCTTTGCGGTCACCACCATGACGCTCGCAGACGTCGATGGTGACGGAGATCTCGATCTCTACGCCGCGACGTACAAGAAGCGCACCGCGCTCGATGCGTATCCGCCGCAGGCGCGGGCGTTCGATCAGGTGGTGAAGAAGATCGACAGTCGGTATGTGGTGGAACCGCAGTGGGCGGCCGAGTATCGCGTGGAGGATCGTCCGGACCTGGGCGGTGTGGTGCGCTCGCAGCGAGCGGAGCCTGATCTCTTCCTGCTCAACGATGGGCGAGGCCGGTTCACGCGTGAGCCCGTTGCCGGGGCGCGCTTTCGCGATGCGGACGGGGCGCCGCTGGCTGCGCCGCCGGACCATTTCACACTCGCGGCGCGCTTCTATGATGTGACGGGAGATGGCGCGCCCGACCTCTACGCGTGCAACGACTTCGAGGACCCCGATCAGTTCTGGAAGAACGACGGCCGCGGCGGGTTCGTGTTGTTCCCCGTGGGCGCCCTGCGCGCGACGAGCAATACGTGCATGTCGGTGGAGTTTGCCGACATCGATCGTGACGGGAGCGTGGATCTCTTCACGGCGGACATGCTCGCACCCACGCGCGTGGCCCGGCAGCGACAGGTCCCCACGCACACGCCGCTGCCCAAGACGCTGGGCGAAGCGCGCGAACGGCCGCAGTGGATGCGCAACATGTTGCATCTGGGACGTGGCAACGAGACGTGGGCCGAGGTCGCGCAGGTCGCGGGCGTGGACGCGACCGACTGGACGTGGGGCTCGCTCTTTCTCGACGTCGATCTCGACGGCTACGAGGACCTGCTCGTCGCCAACGGGCACCGGTGGGATATCCGCGAGGCGGATGTGTACGATGCGATTCGCGATCGGTTTCCGCGCGTGCCGTGGAATCGCGAGCAGGGGGAGTTCCCGCCTGATACGGCGCATCCGGTCGCGTTGCGCAATCGCGGTGATGCGACCTTCGAGGAGGTGCGTTCGCGGTGGCGCTTCGGGGAGCGCGCGGGCGTGCATCACGCGATCGCGTCGGGGGATTTGGACGGTGACGGCGATCTCGATGTGGTGCTCACGCGATTGAATGACACGCCGTTGGTGTACCGCAACGATGCGACGAACGGCCGTGTGCTCGTGACGCTGCGCGGGGTGCAGGCGATCGGTGCGCGCGTCACCGTGGAGGCGGCGGGCATGCCCGCGCAGTCGCGCGAGGTGACGGCGGGTGGGTTGTACCTGGCGAGTGCGGCGCCGCAGGTGGCGTTTGCCACCGGTGCGGCGGATTCGGTGGCGATCGCGGTGCGGTGGCGGGATGGACGTGTGTCGCGCGTGGCGCATGTGCCGGTGGGGCGTGAAGTCGTGATCGATGCGTCGCGCGCGGAGGCTGAGAGCGCACCGGTGGACACGGCACGCGCGCTGTTCGAGGATGCCACGGCGTTGCTGGGCGGGGAGCAGCATCGCGATTCGCTGTTCGATGACTTCGCGCGGCAGCCACTCTTGCCCAGTCGGTTGAGTCAGTTGGGGCCGGGGGTGGCGTGGGTGGATCTCGATGGCGATGCGCGAGAGGAGATCGTGGTGGCGGGCGGGCGTGGTGGGGCGTTGCGGGTGTTGTCGTGGATGGATGGGCGGTATGTGGGACGGTCGGTAGCGGCGGCGGGTGCGGGAGACTTCACGATGGCGTTGCCGCTGGGTGATGGGTTGATCGTCGGGCAGGCGAGTTATGAGGCGAAGGAGCCGTTGGTGGTGGCGCCGCTACTGCGTGTCCTGAGCGAGCCGCGCAGCGGCGAGTCGAAGGACCCCGCGATGGCGCGTCACCCTGAGCGAGCGGCGGAGCCGCGAGTCGAAGGGAGCGCCATTCGCGAGCGGAGGCAGACTGGGAGCCGTTCCCCGGGTCGGAGGTCCTTCGACTCCGCGGCCTCCGGCCGCTCCGCTCAGGACGACGGGGGGAGGTCCTTCGACTCCGCGGCCTCCGGCCGCTCCGCTCAGGACGACGGGGGGAGGTCCTTCGACTCCGCGGCCTCCGGCCGCT
>JALOPS010000464.1 GCA_025453745.1 Gemmatimonadaceae bacterium | reverse complement strand
CCTCAACTGCACTCGGCTTGCCGTTGGCGATGTACTCATCGCGCGCCTCCCGAACCCAATCGGACGTGCCTGCGTGTACCCCGACATTGGTCAGCCGGCGATCACTGCGGTGGACGTAGCGATACTACGCCTTGATGACAACCTGGATCGGCGCTATGTGACGCTTGCGATCAACGCGCCATCAACACGTTCTCAGATCGAAGAGTACGGAAAGGGGGCAACGCGCTTTCGCGTTTCGACGGGCCACTTGAAGACGGTGCGCTTGCCAGTGCCGCCCCTCGCCGAGCAGCACCGCATCGTCGCGAAGGTCGACGAGTTAATGGCACTGTGCGACCAGCTCGAAGCCGCGCGCAACGAACGCGAGGCCGCGCGCGACCGGCTCGCTGCGGCGAGTCTAGCGCGTCTCAATGCCCCGGACCCAGACACGTTCCAGTCGGATGCGCGCTTCGCGCTGAACGTGCTGCCGGTCCTCAGCGCGCGGCCTGATCAGGTCAGGCAGCTGCGCCAGACGATCCTCAATCTCGCGGTGCGCGGGAAGTTGGTGCCGCAGGATCCGAATGAGGAGCCAGCGTCGGAGTTGCTTCGGCGCATTCAGGGTGAGCGCGAACTGACCCAGGGACGTCGCAACCGGGGAAGGCCGCCTGTCCAAAGGTCGGGTGAAGCACAATGGAGCGGGCTTCCGCAGGGTTGGATTGCCGCGAAGCTTGGGGAAGTTGCGTCCAAGATTACAGACGGCGCACACAAAACACCGACCTATGTTCGAGAAGGCGTTCCATTTGTTTCGGTGAAGGACTTCAGCGGTGGGCGGCTTTCGCTGGAGCACACACGCCGTATCATGCCGGCGGAGCATTCAGTTCTGTATCGTAGGTGCGACCCGCGGCGAGGAGACATTCTGCTTGGGCGAATCGGTACAATCGGCCGTGCTGTCCTGGTGGAGACGGACGTCGAATTCAGTCTCTTCGTCAGCGTCGCGTTGATTCGCTTTGATCACGCGAACGTTTCACCGATCTACCTTAGGAATCTACTGAATTCTCCTTTGGTGGAAAGTGAATTCAACAGGATCAAGGTTGGAGGTGCAACTCATACCAACAAGCTGAATCTCGGCGATCTCCGCACGGTGAGGCTACCGATCGCTCCGCTTGCCGAGCAACACCGCATAGGCATGAAGGTTGAACAGCTAATGGCCCTTTGCGATCAGCTCGAAGCGTCGCTCGCTGCTGGGGAATCCGCCCGCAGTCGTCTCCTCGAATCAGTGATCCATGAGGCGCTCGACTCCGAGCATGCTACCGCCGAAGTCACCGACGCAACGTCCGCGTCGTCAATAGCCAAGCGGAAGCGGAAGCCTTCGTCGCTCCGCTCTTGACTTCGCCTCTCCAAGACTCTCAATGTCCCGATATCACGATCGAGGTGTAGCCCCGATTCTCCACGCTGCGGCGACGTGGGCCGAGCGTTGTCTTGTGCGCGATAGCTCCATCTTCGGCGATGAATCGCTGTGGACCACTGAGCATCTCGCGCAGTTGGATCGGTACTTCGTCCGGAACCTCGATGAGGGAGACGGCGGCTTCTACGAGAAGCTCGACAAGCAACTGGCGCCGGCGGACCCCGCGGCTCGCAAGCTCATGGCCGAGTTGCTCTGGGTGCTGTACCTGTTCCCATCCAACCTCGGCGCCCGATCGAAGCGCGATGGCGTGTTGCGGGTGTGGCAGCTCTCCGGTAACGCCCTCGATCCAGAGCATCCGATGGTCTCTGATGCGGTGCTGGCGGGCATCGGCTCAGGTGGCATGGCGTTCCTTTCCGGCCGCTGGCGCGAGATCAATTACGCGGTGGGGCTCTTCACCGCGTTCAAGCAGTTGTCAGGCACCGAGCGTTCAAGCCTTGTACTTGACTATGCCCGCTTCGCGGACTGGATCGCGGCGCAGGCACGCCAGGGGAACCGGCAGTTCCGTCATATGTTGCGCTACCTGCTGTTCCCCGATGTCGTGGAGCGCATGTCCAGCAACGGTGACCGGCACAAGGTGCTCGAGGCCTTCGGGGTAGCGGCGGGGCGCGAGACGGAAGACTGGACCGACCGACAGATCGACGAGGCCATGCTCGCGCTGCGCCAACGGCTGGAAAGCGAGCATGGCACCAAGGATCTCGACTTCTACCTGGCCCCGCTTGTGAACACGTGGCGTCCGGAGGAGGAGCCGGAGCCCGCACCACCGCCGGTGCCGCCTGGTGTCGTTGTTCGCGAGCCCAAGCTGGAGTGGAAGGCCGGCGGAACGCCCCCCCTTAACCAGATCCTCTTCGGCCCGCCCGGTACCGGCAAGACCTACCACGCCATCGATAAGGCGCTGGAGATTCTCGACCCGACGTTCCTGCGCGCACATGCCGCAGACCGCGCGGCGCTCAAGGTGCGTTTCGACACGCTGGCCCGCGAAGGGCTAGTGCAGTTCGTCACCTTCCACCAGAGCTTCAGCTACGAGGACTTCGTTGAGGGGCTGCGGGCGGAGTCCGATAGCGAGACGGGTGCACTGCGCTACGAGGTGGTGGACGGCGTCTTCAAGCGCCTCTGTGAAGCGGCGCAGGTCCGCGTGGTGCAGGAAGCTCCGGTGCCATTCGATGTCACCGGCCGCAGGATCTGGAAGCTGTCACTGGGAGACGCCCTCACCGAACAGCACATCTATCGGGAGTGCATAAACAGCGGGTATGCGCTCCTGGGCTATGGGGCTGGACTCGACTTCTCCGGATGCACCACGCGCGACGACATTCGCACGGTGCTCCGTCAGGCGGGTCAGAGTGCCGAATCCACCGACTTCGCCGTCACTGCAGCCAACGCCTTCGTGTTGCAGGTGAAGCCCGGCGATCTGGTGGTGGTAAGCGAGGGGAACCTCAAGTTCCGCGCGATTGGCCAGGTCACGGGTGACTACCGGCACCTCCCTCGCCCCGAGGGCGACACCTACGCGCAGTGCCGCAATGTGCGCTGGCTCCGGGTGTACAGCACGGCGCTGCCGATCGAGCGA
>JALOPS010000463.1 GCA_025453745.1 Gemmatimonadaceae bacterium | reverse complement strand
ACCTCCGCGAGAGTCCGTACAAGGTGCCCACCCGAACCCATCCTCCCGGTCTGACCCGAACCCATCCTCCCGTCCGTACACTGCGGAAGTCCAGCCGACGGCTGTCAGCTCTCCGCTGTCAGCTGCTCTCGCGAGTCGTACGCGGGTCGGGGCGGGTGCTGTCAGCACCGCGCGAGCTCTCAGCCGCAGCTCCGGCACATTCACGTCGTGCGAAACGCCGCGGCATCCGCCGTAGACACGATGCGCGAGAGCAGCTGAGAGCTGTCAGCTGACAGCGGAAAGCTGGACTTGAGCAGCACGCTGAGAGCTGAGAGCTGCCCGGCTGCTGCCCTTCAGTCCGACACCGGCGCGACACGCCGCGGCACCACCGCCTTCCCGATCGTGCCGTTGTCCGTGCCAAACCAGATCGTCCGCGTCGCTTTGTCGTACACCATGTGCCGGATCGTCCCGCCCCCACTCCCGACATCCGCCGCACCAAAGAACTGCTCCGTCCGCGGATCAAACCCCACGAAGCGATTCGGCTGCTTCCCCGTCTCCACGAACCACAGCCGATCATCGTCGTCACTCGTGAGCGCATACGGCAGCGACCCCGCCCCACCAGGCATCGCCCACTCCTTCACCGCGCCACTCGCCGGATCGATCCGCCCGAGAAAGCCGCGCGAGTAATCGCCGTACCACACCATCCCGTCGGACGTCAGCGCGATCCGCCGTCCGCGCGCCCGCTCATCCGGCAGCACATACTCGCGCACCGCCATCGTAGTCGGATCGATCGTGCCGAGCTTGTTCGTGCCAAAGAGATTGAAGAACGGCCGCCCCTGCGCATTGATCACGATCCCGTACGGGCGCGCGCGCGGCGTGGCGATCTTCACGAGGTCGATCTTCCCCGAGCGTGGATCGAGCCGACCGACCGCATTCGAGTTCTGCGCGGTGAACCAGAGCACGCCCTTCTGGTCGAAGACCATCGTGTGCGGATCGCGCACCGTCGGATCGGGCATCGGATAGCGCGTGAGCGCACCGGTGTTCGCATCGATCTTCACGATCGTGCCATTGCGATTGCCGGCGTACCACGCGTCGCCGCGTGTGTCGATGGTCACCGTGTGCGGGAACGCTCCCGAATCGATCGTGAAGCGCTTGAAGGTCCCCTTCTCGGGCTCGAGATACGCGACGTAGTTGCCCTCCTGCCCCACGAACCACACCCGCCCCTTCTGATCGAGCGCGGGATCGCGCGGCCGCGTCTTCTCCCAGGGGACCGTCCACTCGCGCAGTTGCGGGCGGGAGGCAGCGGGCTGTGCGGCCAGCGGCGCGGCGCACAGCAGGGCGAGGAGGGGCACACGTGAGCGCATGATCGGCTCCGGGATGGGCGAAGGGCGGGAGAGACGGGACGTGGCCGAGCGGGCGCGGGCAAAGTCGCCCCGCTCTCGGACTACCTGTCCCTATGGCTCTACGTTCCGCACGGCTGCACGTTGAACCTGCACGCGCGGCGCGGTTCAGAGCAGCGAGTGCCCCAGGCGACGCCGCCGGTGCCTCGACTCTACCGTTGCCGACGCCCGCGACTCGGGCGACCTGTCCGTCGCCCCAAGGAGCTCGTTTCATGTCGCTGTCTGGTTCCCTCGAGCGGTATGCGCCCGTCGCCGACGATCTCGTCTGGCATCGACCGGAGCGGAGCGCCATCACCGACTACGAGCGCCGTCGCGCCCGCGGCCTGTTTGCTCCAGATGAGCCCATGTTGCTCGCGGCCCGCGGGCAGGACGCCCGACACGCCATTCTGTGGATCGTCACGCCGCGGCGACTCATCATCGTGACCGACGAACAGTTCGACGAAAACGTCCGCGATCTGCGTCACTCGGCGATCGCGCGTGTCGAGCAGCATCGCACCTGGCATGGTGCGAGTGTACTGGTGGCCGGCAACGGCCATCGGCTCCGGCTCGACGGGCTCGACAGCGAACGGGCGGCGGCGCTGGTGGCACTACTTCGGGCACGCGCCGGGCTCTCCGGCGATTGAATGGGCAGGGGGCGCACGTGGCGCCCCCCAACGGCGATCCGCCGCGACGCGTACTGCTGGGTGAGTCCGGGCGTCGCGAGTGCGACGCCCGCATGCGTTCCGGGCGACGCCGCCCTCGCGCTCCAGTCGTGTCGCTCGCGCACGCACTCGGGCACGCAGGTGTTGTCGGTTTGGTGCGCTCACGCCTGCCCGATGTCCCATGCTGTGCATTGCCACTGGTCGCGCGTCGCGCGCCATGTCGACGTTCTTCGCGCTCGCGCTGGTCGTGTACGCCGGCCTCCTGCCGCGTGTCGCCGCCGCGCAGGTCGGCAGCACCACTGACCTCATTTCCGGTCGCGTCACGAACCCCGCGGGACAGCCCATCGAAGGGGCGACCGTCACGGCCACGTCCATCGAAACGCGCACGAGCCGCTCGCGCACGACGAATGCGAAGGGGCAGTACACCATTCTCTTTCCCGACGCGAGCAAGAAGACCCTCGGTCTCGTCTACCCGGGAGCCTACGAGTTCAACGTCGGCGCCAAAGAGCAGATGGACATCACGGCCGGAACGTGTCGCGTCCGTCTCGCTGGAGAGTCCGAGTTCCGCGTCTTCGAGGCGGGTTCGACGTTCCACGTCCCGGAAAACTCGAGTTTCGAGATCAAGGTCGAAGAGGGCATCGCACAG
This sequence comes from Gemmatimonadaceae bacterium, assembly GCA_025453745.1. Classification (GTDB taxonomy): domain Bacteria; phylum Gemmatimonadota; class Gemmatimonadetes; order Gemmatimonadales; family Gemmatimonadaceae; genus JALOPS01. The sequence continues at coordinate 339 of JALOPS010000463.1, read as the reverse complement.
TACGTATGTAGTTTCGGGTAAGAGGATCGCGCCTCGCCGGTTCGTTTCTTCGGGAACCGCGAGTCACTCATCGTCTACGAGCTATCACGCTATTTGCGTTCGTATTTTCGGATCACGAAGGCCAACCGACCTCTTTCGGATCCACGAATCGACGATCGACGGCGTCTTGCCGAGGATGACGGAGCGTGATGACCTGGAGTCCATGGCGATGACCTCCCCCCGAGTCGGCGATGGAACACCCGCGACTTCGACCGCTGCGATGCTTCGGCTCCCAGCGGTCGAAGCCATTTTGGCTCTCCTCGAGACGAATGGCGTCGACTGCATCTACGGCGTCCCCGG
>JALOPS010000124.1 GCA_025453745.1 Gemmatimonadaceae bacterium | reverse complement strand
GAAAACACCGGCATCCAACCGCAGGAAGCCGCGGGCGAAGCGCCCAATCGCTGGTACTGGGACTCACCGCTGCTCATCTCGCCACACAACCCCAAGCGCATCTACTACGGCTCGCAGCGGCTCTATCGCTCTGATGATCGCGGTGACTCGTGGAAGGCGATCAGTGGCGATCTCTCGCGCAACATCGACCGGCGTCAGCTCAAGCTCCTCGGCCGCCAGCAGTCGCCCGACGCGATCGCGCTCAACCAGTCGACGAGCTTCTACGGATCGATCATCACAGTGAGCGAGTCGCCCAAGCAGGAGGGGCTGCTCTATGCCGGCACCGACGACGGGCTGATTCAGGTGACGGAAGACGGCGGTGCGACGTGGCGGAAGATCGACCGGCTCCCCGGTGTGCCCGACACAACGTACATGATCCAGCTCCTCGCGTCGCCACACGACGCGAATGTGGTGTATGCGGTGCCCAACAACCATCGCTCGGGCGACTTTGCGCCCTACCTGCTGCGAAGTGCCGACCGTGGACGCACGTGGACGTCGATGGCGGGCAACCTGCCGACGCGCGGCTCGGTGTACACCATCGCCGAAGACCTGACCGTGCCGGGACTGCTGTACGTGGGTACCGAGTTCGGTGCGTATGTGAGCGTGGACACCGGCGCGCGCTGGTCCAAGCTCTCGGGCGGGCTCCCGACCATTCAGGTACGCCACCTCGTGGTACATCCGCGCGAGGGAGACCTCGTGGCCGCGACGTTCGGGCGCGGCTTCTACATCCTCGACGATCTCTCGCCGCTGCGCGCTGCCGCGCGTGAGGCCGCCACGCTGCGCACGACGGACGCCAAGCTCTTTCCGGTCAAGCGCGCGCCGATGTTCCTCCCCGCCGAGCCGTATCTGGGTGGACAGGGCCCGGGCTTCTTTGGTGCGCAGCACTACGTCGCGCCCAACCCGCCGCACGGTGCGGTATTCACGTACTGGCTCGCGAAGGAACTCAAGACCGCGCGCGCGGTGCGACAGGAGCGCGAGAAGGCGCTGGTGAAAGATGGGAAGGACGTGCCATTCGTGGGCTTCGATGCGTTGCGCGCCGAGGAGCGCGAAGAGGCGCCGGAAGCGCTGCTGACCGTTCGCGATGCCGATGGACGTGTGGTGCGTCGCCTCAGCGGGCCGGTGCGTGCCGGCTTCTCGCGCGTGGCGTGGGACCTGCGTTGGGCCGCGCCCAATCTCGCGGCGCCGCGTGCCCCCGGCGCGAGTGACGACGATGGTGGCAGCGGCCCCGAAGGGCCGGTGGCGTCGCCGGGTACGTACACGGTCACGCTCACGCTGCGCGTCAACGGCGCGGTGCGCGACGTCGGCACGGAGACCTTCGTCGCCGAGCCACCAGCAGCATTGGCCGGCACCACGGCGCGCGACGCCGCGACGCGCGACTTCCGCTTGGAGACCGCTCGCTTGCAACGTGCCGTGCTCGGCGCCATCGCCCTTGCCACCGAAACACAGACGCGCCTGGCCGCGCTCAAGCGGGCGATCGACGCCGCGCCGAGCGATACGCGGGAACTTGCGGCGCGTGCGCGCGCGCTCGAGGCGCAGCTCCGCGATCTGCAGCTCCCGCTCACCGGCGACGCGACGCGCTCACGCCGCGCGGAGCCGACGAGTCCGAGCATTCGCGAGCGGCTCAACGAAGTGATCTCGTATCATTGGTCGGGGTCGGGCGCGGCGACGGCGACGCAGAAGAAGAACATCGAGATGGCGGGTGCAGCGTTCACGCCCGTACGCGCGGCGCTCGAGCAGTTGGTGGAGCGCGATCTGCGCGCGCTCGAAGCCGATGCGGAGAAGGCCGGCGCACCGTGGACGAGTGGTCGGGTGCCGAAGTGGCCGTGAGCACGAACGCTCGCTGCCGGACCGACGTGGTGTCTGCGGGGTACGCGCGGAGCGATGGAACGACAGCGTGACCTTGTTTTGCGATGGATCGAGCAGATCGCGCGATTGGTCGCGCGGATCGCGCACGGTGCGGGCACACCAGTGGAGGAACTGCGTGAGGCGCGCACGCAGATCGCCACGCTGGTGCACGGTCTGCTCGGGCCGGTCGCGCCCCTCGTGCCGCGCATGACGGTCGACAGTGCGAGTGCGCTCCTGCCGGACGCCGACAAGCTCTGGCAGTACGCGCAACTGCTCGACCTCGACGCGGCGATTCTTGCGGCACTCGGTGACGGCGACGAAGGGGCGCGACAGCGCGCGCGGGCGGTGGCGTTTGGGGAGATCGCGAGCGCGCGGCTGCCGGAGGTGCCCGAGGAGTGGGGGCGGTGGCTTGAGATGCGGAGGAACTAGCGGGCCGCTTCTGCGCTGCGGCGCGCGGCATGGAGTTGCCGTCGTTGCGATGCACGCATCACGCGGTGCACACAGTTCGCCTACAGCGCCTCTCCCGGACGCACGCGTCGCAGAAACGACTCGAGCGGCTCTACCTGAATCGCGCCATCCCGATACGGCAATGGTGTCCCCGTGACCGCGAGCAATCGCGCATCGGGGAACTCGTCGCGAAACGCCAGCAGCCCCCTGCGATCTGCGGGGCGCAGCGTGCTTGCCGTCTTGACCTCGATGGCCAGCAACCCTTCGTCGGTCTCCACGACGAAATCGATCTCGGTGCCGCTCGTGGTGCGCCAGGTCCACAGACGCGCATCGCGCCGTGCGTCGCACCACGCGGCCAGATGCTGGTATACCAGCCCCTCGCGGAGCGCACCCGCTGCGGTGTCGCCGCCGCTACGGGCAGTCGATCGCAAGACGCGTGCGAGCCCCGTATCGGTGAAGAACAACTTGGGCTGCGCCGCCAGCGCGCGCCGCGAGGGACGCGCGCTGAACACCTCGACGCGGGCGATGATGAACATCGCTTCGAGCAGATCGATCCAATCGCTGACCGTGGTTCGCTTGACTTCGGCCTGTTGCGCAATGGCGGTCGGGCTCACCACCGCTCCGTGCGAGAGCGCGAGTTGCTCGAGCGCCCGCGCAAACCCCGCGACTTCTCGGAGACGCGCCTCCGCGCGCGCCTCGTCAAGGATCGCGACGGTTGCGTAGTCGTGCAGCGCCGTGTCCGCGTCCTCCGCCGTCCAGATGATCGGCAGCATGCCAATCCGCTCCGCGATGTCGAGCCGGAAGCGCTCGCCAAGCTCGGCCGCCAGAAACGGTGACATCTGTCGGCGGCCTGCGCGGCCGCCCAAGAGGTTCACTCCTGCGCGATGCAGCGCTCGCGCGCTCGAGCCCGTCATGAGAAAGCGTCGGCGGGGATCGCGGTCGATTGCCTGATGCACGGCATCGAGGAGTGTGGGGGCGCGCCCGATCTCGTCGATGACCACCCATCGCGATGGCTCGAGACCGGCAATCACTTCATGCAATCGCTCTGGCGTGGCCGTGAGGGTGCGCGCCACAGGGCCGGACCGGAGGTCGATGGTCAGCGCGTCGGGGAAGCACTGGCGGGCCCATGTTGACTTGCCGGTTCCCCGCAAGCCGAAGAGGAACGTGCTCCCCGTGGGTGCTGGCAGACTGCGGCGGACCGGCGGCTCGAATGGAATGAGTGGCGGCACAGGCCAAAAAATGACGGTGATACCGTCAAAAACAAGGCGAAAATGACGGTATCACCGTCAAAAACGTGGTGCGCCAGCTCATCTTACGAACACACACCGAAAATCACGCCCACGAGCAGACGGGTCACGTCTACCAGATGCGTGATAGGAGGGATGACCTCGTGTCGGATCTCACGGCCCACCCACCGCATCACCGCCCGGCCACCACCCCCACCTCTCGCAGGTACCGGAGTACGTCCGCGACCACCGGCGCCACGACCTCAGGCGCCAACGCGTCGCTCGCCATCTCGTGCCGCGTGGCTTCCAGCACCTCCACGATCGCCTTGCGTGGCGATCCGAGCTCCGCGTGTCGCGACTCGATGAGATCCACGCGCACGACCTTGTCACGCTTGGTGTACAGCGTGAGCACCGGCATGCGCACGACGGACAGATCGAGCGACCGCTCGTGATTGACCAGGTCCATCATCGCGGGGATCGCTTCGCTCCGATAGCGCGCGGTCCAGAACTCGCCGTGCGCGGCGTTCGTCGGTGTGAAGCCGTAGTGCGACCCACCGATGAGTCGCGCGAGGGTGGGCCCGAGCGGCCCGCTCACGAAGCGCGCGCGACGATCCTGCGGTTCGTGATTGGGCGAGACGAGCACCATCGCCGCGATGTGCGACGAGTCTTCGACCGCCATCTCGAGCGCAAGCGTGGCGCCTGTGCTCGTCGCGATCACCACCACGCGATCACCGATGCGTCGGCCGATCGCCAGCGCCTCGCGCGCATCGTCGATCCAGTCGAGCGCGCGCACGGTGGCAAACGCTTCGCCGTCGACGCGACCGTGCGCGGTCAGTCGCGTGAAGAACACGTTGGCGCCGAGTGAATCGGCGAGCTGCTCGACGACGGGCGAGAGCTCGCGACGACTCGCCGAGAAGCCGTGCAGATAGACGATGGACAGCGGCGTGCGTTGATGCGTGAGCGTATCGCGCCAGAGGACGCCCTTCGCCAACGCCGGCTTCACGCCGCCGACGGCACGCTCTGCGTCGGCGAGGGCGCGATCGAGATCGGGCGCGGCGGCGATGCGCGCGGCCGCGGCGGTGGGGGGCCACTCGCGTGGGTAGAGCAACGGACCCGCGCCCAGGACGCCGACGAGCAGCGCCACGAGCACCACACCGCTACCGAGCACCACTTTGCGCACTGACATGCGCGCAAAGATGCGCCGCTGCACGCGCGCTGCCAGCGGGCGAGACGCGATCAGTACGACATGACGGTCAGCCCCGGCACGCGCTCGAAGTCACGCACGTTGCGCGTGAGTAGCGGGACGTTGTCCGCCACCGCCATCGATGCGATGAACAGGTCAACGGCAGGGATACGCTGTCCTCGGCGGTACAGCTCCGCATAGAGCCGCGCATAGGTTGGCGGGAGCCGCTCGTCCGGATACTGGACGCCGATGGTGTGAAGCAGCGCGTCGATGCGCCGACGTTCGGCGCGCGCGTCCCGAGCGAGCAGCGTTCCGGCCTCGAGCTCGCACGCGACGAAGACGGACGCGACCAACGTCACGTCCGCCAGCTCCTCGAGCCTTCTCGTGGCCGGTCGCGACCCCTTGGCGGTGCGCTCGCGAAGCAGATCGATGACGAACGACGAATCGACGTGAAGGCGGTCGACACTCATCGGCGACGCGCGCGGGCCGGTTCTTCACCTCGCGCCGCGATCTGCGCATCGACCGCGTCGAGCACCGCGCGGTCGACGGGGCCGATACGATCGAGGGCACTGAGAAGGGCGGCGCCGGTCCCGCCTCCGACGAAATGCTCCTTGATGACGTCGGAGAACGACTGGCCGGCGCGCTTCCGCCGACGAAGCGCTTCGTAGGCCGTCAAGTCGAGGGAAATTGTGCGCGATGCCATGCACTCACGATACACAGACACTACACAGATCACAACCAAAACACTCGCTCCCCGTCCCCCCGCCCCCGCTAGATTCGTCGCCATGTCCACCGCCCCCGGCGCCCTGGAGGTCCAGATCTTCGGCGTGAAGAAGTCCGCCGAGACGCGCAAGGCGCAACGGTTCTTCGCCGAACGCCGCGTGCGCACGCACTTCGTGGACCTGACCGAGCGCGCGGCCAGCCGAGGCGAACTGCAACGCTTCGTGCAGAAGTTCGGCCTCACCGCGATGATCGATACCACCTCGCGTCGCTACGACGAACTCGGCCTGCGCGCCGCGCGGCACTCCGACGAGCGGTGGTTGCAACTCCTCGAGCAGGAGCCGCTGCTCCTCCGCATGCCGCTCGTGCGCTGCAAGCAGCAGCTCACCATCGGCGCCGACGAAGCCACATGGAAGTCGTGGGTCGCGAAGTAGGCGCGCCACCCGCGCCCGCGCCGCCTCGCGTGTTCGTCGACCAAGCCAGCGTGCTCTACCGCGCGCTGCGCTGGCTGAGCGCGTGGGCTGTACGGTGGATCTTCCACGACGTGCAGTTCCAGGCCGCGACGCCCGTGCCGCCGCGGGGTCCGGTGCTGCTCGTGCTCAATCATCGCAACGAGCTCTGCGACATCCTGCTCGCCTTCGCGAGTACGCCGCGCCCCATCCACTTCGTCGGCGCGATTGCGCACGCGGCGTCGCCGGTGGTCGCTGCCGCGCTGCGCGCGATCGGCGCGGTGTTCGTCTATCGCGCACACGAACGTACCGCGGCCAACGGCAATGCAGACGAGGCCAATCGCGCCGCGATGCAACAGATGCTGCGCGTGCTGCAGCAGGGTGGTGTACTCGCGATCTTTCCCGAGGGCGGCGTGCGCCGCGACGACCCCATCGGTCGGCTGCAACCGGGCGCGGCCGCGCTCGCGCTGCGGGCGGTGCGCGAAGGTGGCGTCGCGGCGCTGTCGCTCGTGCCCATCGGCATCGGATACGACGATCCCGACACGATCCGCGGCGTTGCGCGCGTGACGATTGGTGCACCGCTCGACGTGCGCGCGTGGGACGCATCGACGCACGGTGTCGCCGCGGCCACGGTGCCCACCCGGACGGAGATCACGCGACTCCTCGCCGTCATCGCCGAGCGGCTGGGCGACGCCGCGCGCACCAGTGGCCGAGCGGCGACCGACTACGACCGGCGGCAGACCGCCTGGTCGCTTCCCCGGCTGCTGCTGGCCCTGCCGATCGCCCTCTGGGGCGCGGTGACGCACGCCCCTGCGTTCGCGCTCGTCCTGGCGCTCGGTCGCGCGACGATGCGCGACCCTGTCGAGCGCCTCGGTCGCCTTGCGGTGCCGGGGGTGATCCCGATGCTGGCGTGGTACGGCATGCTCATTGCGCTGGCGGTTGTGGCCGCACTTCGCCACATCATCCCCCCCTGGTTCGCGATATTGCTGGTCCTCTCGCTGCCGTATGCGGCGTGGGCTGCCCTGCGCTGGGCAGATGCCTGGCGCGCCCGGAACCTCTCCGCATGACCCTGATCTCGCTCAACGGCGTTGGCGTCGCGTACGGCGCCACGACGATTCTCACGAACGTCTCCTGCGTCATCGCTGCCGGCGAGAAGTGGGGGATCATCGGTCGCAACGGCATCGGCAAGACGTCGCTCTTCAAGCTGCTCACCGGCGAAATGCCGCCGAGCAGCGGGAGCGTGGCGCGCCAGCCGGGGCTCGTGGTGACGCTGCTCGAACAGCACCGCGACTTTGGTGCCGCCACCACCGTATGGGACGCGGCCGCCGCGGCGTTTGCCGATCTGATCGTGCTCGAGCGCTCGCTCGCAGAGCAGGCGGACGCGCTCACGCACACGCATGACGAGGCGACGCTCGAACGGTACGGGCGCGATCTGGAGAAGTTCGAGCGACTCGGCGGCTATGAATTCCACGCGCGCGTCGATGCGGTGCTCGACGGACTCGGCTTCGATCACGAGGCCGCCAAGACGCAGCGGCTCTCGTCACTCTCCGGCGGCGAGCGCGGCCGCGTGGGACTCGCGCGACAGCTCGCCGCCCCCGGCGATGTGCTGCTGCTCGACGAGCCGACCAACCACCTCGATCTCGACACGTCGAAGTGGCTCGAGGGGTATCTCAAGGATTCGCCGCGCGCGGTGGTGTGCATCAGCCACGATCGCGCGTTTCTGGAAGCGTTCGTCGATCACGTGCTGCACGTCGAAGGGGGAACCGCCTTTCCGTATGTGGGCGACTACGTGCAGTTCGTGCGGCAGCGCGAAGAGCGGCGCCTCGCGCAACAGCGCGCCTTCTCACAGCAGTCGAAGAAGATCGCCGCCGAGGAAGACTACATCCGCCGCAACATCGCGGGAGTGAATACGGCGCAGGCCAAGGGGCGCCGCAAGCGGCTCGAACGCATGCCGCGGCTCTCGGCGCCCATCGGCGACGCCGCGACGATGGCGCTCCGCCTGCAGAGCGGCGATCGCAGCGGCGATCAGGTCGCGGTCCTCGAGCATGTGGATGTCGCCGTCGCCGATCGCGTGCTGGTGCAGGATTTCTCGGCGGTCTTGCAGCGCGGCGATGTGATTGCGCTGGTCGGTCCCAACGGTGCGGGCAAGAGCACGCTCATCAAGACGCTCCTGGGCGAGCGCGCACCGGCGGGTGGAGAGGTGCGGTTGGGTCCGAGCACGCGCACGGCGTGGTATCGCCAGGATCTCGCGCACCTGCCGCTCACGCACACGGTGGTGCAGTGCATCGAGGATGCGCGGCCGCTCTGGGAGCGGCGGCTCGTGCAGGGGCATCTGGGCCGCTTCGACTTCGGCGGTGACGAATCGGAGCGCGTCATCGGCACGTTGAGCGGCGGCGAGCGGGCGCGCGTGGCGCTCGCGCTGCTCACGCTCGAGCGTGCGAATCTGCTGGTGATGGACGAGCCGACGAATCACCTCGACATCGAGTCCATCGAAGCACTCGAAGACGCACTGCAGGACTACGAAGGGAGCGTGCTGCTGGTGAGTCACGATCGCGCCGTGCTGCGCGGACTGGCCACGCGCGTGTGGGCCATTCACGACGGCCGCGTGATCGACTATCCCGGTTCGTTTGTCGAGTGGGAAGAGGACGGTGCGAGCTGGATTGCGCGCGTCACGGCGGAACGGCGCGCCACCGTCAAGCGCACGGTACCGCCCGCGGCGGCCGCGCCGACGCCACCAACAGACGATCGCAAGGCCGCGCAGCGCGACGAGCGTGCCCAGAAGCGTGCGCTCGAGCAGGCCGAGCGTAATGCAGCCACTCGCGAGCGTGAAGTACAGCAGTTGGAAGAGGCGATCGCGCAGTTGCAGGAGACGCTGCACGACGATGCGCTCTACACCACGCCCGAGGGCACCGCACGGGCGCAAGCGCTCGGTCGCGACCTCGCCGAGCGGCAGGCTGCGCTCGATGGCGCGATAGACGCGTGGACCGCAGCGGCGGCGCAGGTCGAGGCGTTGCGCGCCGTGCGCTAGCGGGACGCGAGCATGCGCAGGACGGATGCCAGACTGCTGTCCACCCTCGTGATGTCGTGGCTCATGTCGAGCGCGTTGGTGAGCATCTTTGCCTTCTTCGCCATCGCGTACAACGGCGTCCGTTGGTCACTCGACTGCGCGCGCGAGGGATGTACGGCGACGCGCGGCGTCATCGGCATGACCCCGACGCGGCAGTTCGTGCAGATCACCGGTGTGCGGACGGGTCGCTATGCGCTGCTGCTGGAGACGACGACGGGCACCATGCGACTGCCCGGGGCGGATGCCCGCGCGGAGCAGGCGCTTCGTGCCTACCTGCGCGGTGCGCAGGACGGGGTGCGGCTCGCGTATTCACCGTGGCGTGATTGGGTATTCTGGTGCTTCGTGCTGCTGCCGGTCGGCGTCTTCGTCTACGCCGTGGTCTTGCGACCGCTCGTGCCGGATGCATGGCGTGCGCCGACGACGCCGATCGGCCGCATCGAAAGGGCTGCGTCGGCACTGCTCTCACCCCGATTTGGCGCGGTCCTCGCCGCGCTGATCGGCGCGGTGTTCGTTGCGGCGGGAGGCGCGGTGTTCGTCCTCGGCCTCCAGAACGTCACCGGCAGTCTGGGCGACGCGGCGTCGCTGCTGGCCTTCACCCTCGTGCCGCTCGGTGTCGGCGGCTGGATGCTGCGCGGCGCGTGGACGACGTGGCGTGATGCGCGCACGGCGTCCACGCACGCGGTCGCTACCGCAGGCGCACGACCGCGACGCGCGCGGTCGCGGGGAGCGCGCCGCCGTTCGACTGAACCGTGACCAGTCCCGTGCGCGCGGCCGGCACGGTGAAGCGATGGAACGCTGCACCGCCGCCTTGCACCGTGAAGTCAATTGCGGCGCCACTCGAGAGCACGCGCACCGGCAGTGGATAGGTGGGGAAGAGCGGCTGCCCATTGTTCTGCCGCAACCCGCCGACCACCGAGCGGAAGTTCCACGACGCGAAGCCGAACTCCGACGGCAGTCCGGTGGCGACATCATCGGCCAGTTGCGCCACCGACCAGTCGCGCAAGAGATCAGGCAGCGCACCCGGCAGATTGGCCTGCAGATTGGCCACGCCACTCTGCGGGGCATCGGTCAACCGACGGTAGAACGCGGCGGGATCGCTCGTGCGTCCGGCGACGAAGCGCAGGAACTGCCAGATCGCACCGCGGGTGGAGAGCTGATCGTTGGGCGCCCACGGACTGTTGGTCGACGGCGCCTGCAGGTAGTCGCCCAGCCGGATGATGTTGCTCAACCCGTAGTTGTTGAACGCATCGCGGATCGTCTGCGTCGACGTGATGCGCGTGAGCGTCACGTTCTGGTTGGCATCGAGGCCGGCAACGCGATAGAAGAGCAGCTCTTCGGCGGTGTGCGCGAGCCCTTCGTCGAGCCACACCTCTTCGGAGTTGTCGCCGCCGGGGGTGAGGTGCAGGCGACGGGACGCGTTGATGAGATGCTGGAATTCGTGCGCCAGCGTGCCGAAGTTGAAGCGCGTGACGTTCTCCTTCGAGCGGATGTTCCCGTTGACGACGCCGGTGGGATCGGGCACGAGGAGATACATCATCTCCGCTTCGTTCGACCCCGCGCACCCCTGGAAGCCGGGCTGGTTGGTCTTGGGGAAGAGATCGCGCTGGAAGAAGAAGCCGCCGATGACGAAGTTCGCGCCGCGCGGTGAGAGCTGATTCACCGCGCGCGTGTAGAACGCGATGATGCGATTGTAGCCCCCGATGTTCGACGGCTGCCCGAAGTTCTCCACGTCCATCGGGTGGATCACCGAATCCCAGTACGTCGCGATGTCGCGGTACTCCGCGTCGGTGTAGCCGCCCGGCGGATTGCTGGTGTCGGCCACGACGATGAGCCGATCGCTGATCGCGGCCACGCGACCCACGCGATTGTCTGGGCTCTGGCAGGCGGAGTTCGCGTTGCCGTTGAGGGTCAGGAGCTGACCCACCGTGGCGGTGCGCGGCGTGTTGAACGACGCGACGGGGAGCCCCGCTTCACTCTCGCGCGAGAAGGGAAGCCGCGCATCGCGCAGGGGGCCAAGCTCGCGGCGTTCGCGCTCGCGCAGGCTGCGCTCGAAGGCGACATCGCGTTGCCACCCGCCATCGACCGTCGCCGGCAGTACGAGCGACGGTGTGCTGGCACCGCGCCCCAGCACGGCCACTCGCGCTGCCTGCGACCAATGCCACTTGGCCGACCCGAAGCGCCACCGGCGTCACCGTTCCGCACACACTCGCCCCTGCGGCGACCACGGTCACCGCGACGGTGCCGCTCAGCGATCCGCTCGTGGCGCGTACCGTTGCCGTGCCAATGGCGACCGCGCGGACCGTGCCTTGCGCACTGACCGTCGCAATGGCCGGGGCGTCGGATGTCCAGGTGAGCGCCGAGCCACCGATCGCATTACCGAACTCGTCACGCGTGGCGCCCGTCAGGCGCAGTGAGTCGCCGACCGGCACGTTGGCCACGCCGGGCGAGATGACCAACTGTGTGGCCGCTCCCGCCGTTGCAGTGGCCTGAAAGGTCATCGCCGTGACGCCGAGCACACTCGCACTGATCGACTGCTGACCGGCGACGGTGCCCAGCGTCCACGTGGTCGTGGCCCGCCCGTCGCTCCCCGTCACACCGCGCGCGGGGGAGGTGCTCCCGCTCCCCGCGCTGGCGCGGAAGTCGACGTTCACATTGCGCAGCGGGCGGCGGTTGTCGTCGAGGACTTCGACGACCAGCGGCTGCGTGAGCGCGCTGCCAACGCGCCCCGTCTGCGACTGTCCGCTCAGGATGTTGAGCACGGCCGGGTTGGCCGTGGGCTGGGTGGTGCCATTGCCGTCACTCCCGCCCCCACCGCAGGCGGCGAGCGAGGCGAGGACGATGGCGGAAAGCGCGACGCGGCGATGGCCCGCGAATCGGCGACGGGAAGCGAACATGGAAACGACCACGGAAACCGGTGACCCACGGGGTCCGGCGGCTTCGCCCGCCCCACCCCTTGAACGTAGTACCGCCGACGGTGCCCCGTCGGATGTGGAACACGAATCGCCCCGGGCGCCCCGAGGTGCCGGTCTCCGGCTGACACGAAGCGGTCCGCCCGGCTGACAGGCGGTCCGGTGGTGCGCTCGGTAGAATTGGTGGCCTGTCCCCTTTGTCGGAGTCCGTCACCGTGACCACGCTCGAACGCTCTGCCATCCCCGTCGATTCCCCGGCCGCGCAGCCGCGGCATCGCGCTGCCTACGACTCGGTCCTGCAGACGATCGGGTGGACGCCGCTCATCCGGCTCTCGCGTGTGACGCGCGGCATCCGGACGCCGGTCTACGGGAAGGCGGAGTTCTTCAATCCCGGTGGCAGCGTGAAGGACCGCATCGGCCTGCCGATGATCGAAGCTGCCGAGCGTGACGGTACCCTCAAGCAGGGTGGCGTGATCGTCGAGGCCACGAGCGGCAACACCGGGGTGGGGCTCGCGATCGCGGCGGCGCTCAAGGGGTACCGCTGCATCTTCACGATGCCCGACAAGATGTCGCAGGAAAAAGTGCGGCTCATGAAAGCGTTCGGCGCCGAAGTGATCGTCACGCCGACTGCCGTGCCGCCCGATCATCCCGACAACTACGTGATGCGCGCCAAGCGCATCGTCGCCGAGACACCCAACGCGGTGCTCGCCTCGCAGTTCACGAACCCGGCCAATCCGGCGGCGCACGAGGTCACCACCGGTCCCGAACTGTGGGAGCAGACCGAAGGACGCATCACGCACTTCGTGGGTGCGGCGGGCACCGGCGGCACACTCTCCGGCGTGGGCCGCTACCTCAAGTCGAAGAATCCGAAGATCAAGATCATCGCCGCCGATCCGCAGGGGTCGATTCTCGCGGAGATGTGGCGCACGCACGGCGACGGGCATCCCACCGGCGCGCCGTACAAGGTCGAGGGGATCGGGCAGGACAAGGTCCCCGAGACACTCGACATGTCGGTGATCGACGAGTTCATCACCGTCGGCGACAAGGATGCCTTCACGATGGCGCGCCGCCTCACGCGCGAAGAGGGGATCTTCGTCGGTGGCTCGGCGGGACTCATCGCGCACGCGGCGATGATGGTGGCGCGTCGCGTGGACGATCCCGATGCGCTCGTGGTGACGTTCCTCTGCGATACGGGCGAGCGCTATCTCAGCAAGGTGTTCAACGACGAGTGGATGCGCGAGAATCAACTGCTCGACGGGGACCGCGCGACGCTCGAGACCGTGCTCGGTCGGAAGGATGCGAGCGCACCGGCGATGGTGAGCGTGGCACCCGGCGGCACCGTGCGACAGGCGCTGCGCTTGATGGCGCTGCACGATGTGTCGCAGTTGCCGGTGATGGATGGCAGCACCTGCGTGGGGAGCGTGACGGAGAGCGAGCTCTCCGCGCAGTCGCTCGAGGATTCGCGTGTGCTCGATCGCACGGTGTCCGACGTGATGGGGCAGCCGTTCCCGATGGTCGAGGCGGCGCTGCCGGTCGATGCCGTGGCCAAGCTGCTCTCCAAGGCGAACCCCGCGGTGCTCGTCCGAGCGGACGGACTCGTGCAAGGCATCGTGACGCGCTCCGACATGTTGCAGTACCTGATGTCGCGCTGACGCGCGACGCTTCCCTTTCCCGACGAACGACGGCACGAGATGCGCATCACGGTACTGCTGGGTGGAGTGAGTGCGGAGCGGGATGTGTCGTTGTCGTCGGGGGTGCGGATTGCAGCGGCGCTCAGGTCGCGCGGGCACGCGGTGACCTGCGTCGATCCCGCGCACGGCGTGCTGCCGCTCTCGCGCGAGGAAGAGTTGCGCGCCGGCGGTGTGGGGGTGAAACCACCGTCGCTCGAGCAGTTGCGTGGATTGCGCCACGCATCGCTGTCGCCGGAGCTCGCGGGCCTGCGCGAACTGCGCGAGGCGGAGTGTGTCGTGCTCGCGCTGCATGGCGGGCAGGGCGAAGACGGGACGGTGCAGGCGCTGCTCGAGCTGATCGGGGTGCCGTACACCGGCAGCGGACCGCTCGGCAGCGCGATCGCGATGGACAAGGAGCTCTCGAAGATCCTGTTCCGCGCGGCAGGGGTGCAGACCGCCGATTGGGTCATGGCCGAGCGTGAGGGGACGGACATCGATCACGTCGCGCGCACGATCGGGTGGCCGGCGGTGGTGAAGCCGAGCAAGCAGGGCTCGACGGTGGGACTTTCGGTGGTCCACGACGCGGCGGCGCTGCCGAGCGCGGTCGCCGAGGCGTTCTTGTACGACGACGAGGTGATGATCGAACGCTTCGTCCCCGGGCGCGAGCTGACGGTGGGTGTGCTGGGTGACGAGGCGCTGCCGGTGGTGGAGATCGTGCCGAAGAAAGGGTTCTACGATTACGAGGCGAAGTACACGCCGGGGATGACGGAGGAGTTTCCCGTGGACCTGGGCCCGGCGCTCACTGAGCGACTGTCATCGCAGGCGGTGGCGGCATTCC
>JALOPS010000462.1 GCA_025453745.1 Gemmatimonadaceae bacterium | reverse complement strand
CCCGAGGTGAACGCACTCGCGTTCGATGGCACACGCACGCCCCTGCTCGACGCGGTGTCGCGTGCGCTGGACGACCTCACCGGAACGCCGCTGAGCGGTGTGGTGGTGCTGACCGATGGCGCCGAGACGGGTGTAGCGGGCGATGGCCGGCCCACGGTTGGGGATCGATTGGCCGCGCTGCGCGCGCGCGGTGTGCCGGTGCACGCCATCGGGATCGGCAGTGCGCGCCTCTCGCCCGATCTCGAACTCTCTGACCCCGAGGGACCGCGCGAGACGCTGCGCGAGGCGACGGTGCTGTGGGACCTGGTGATCCGCCATCCGGGGCTGCGCAACGTGTCGGTGCCGGTGGTGGTGGAGGACTCGGGGCGGATCGTATTGCAAACAACGGTGCGACTGGCCGCCAAGGCCGACGCCACGCCGGTGCGTTTGCGCGTGCCTGCCGTCGATGCCGGTGCTCGGCTGATGACCATCCGTGTCCCGGTGCAGCCCGGCGAGCGTGCGAGCGACAACAACGCGCGGCGCCTGCTGCTGACGGTGCACGATCGGCGCGAGAAGATTCTCTACGTGGAAGGGGAACCACGACCGGAGCTCAAGTTCGCGCGGCGCGCGGTCGACGGTGATCGTCAGCTCCAGCTCGTCACGCTGCTGCGCTCCGCGCAGGACAAGTACCTGCGGCTTGGCGTGGACGACTCGCTCGAGCTGATGAACGGCTTTCCCACGTCGCGCGCGGCGCTCTTCCGGTATCGCGCGGTGGTGTTGGGATCGATCGAGGCATCGTTCTTCAGTGGCGAGCAGTTGCGCATGCTCGCCGACTTCGTGAGTGAGCGTGGGGGTGGTCTGCTGTTGCTCGGTGGTCGGGATGCGTTCGCGGATGGTGGGTACGCGGGGACGCCGCTCGCCGAGCTGATGCCGGTGGAGATGGAACGGCGCGGCGGGGATGATGCACGCCGGGTGACTGCCGTGGCCGCGGTGGCGACGCCCGAAGGGCTGCGGCATCCGGCACTGCAGGTGGCCGGCACCGACTCACTGAACGCGCGGCGGTGGCGCACGTTGCCGGCGCTGACGACCGTCAACCTGCTCGCACGCCCCAAGCCGGGCGCCACGGTGCTGCTGCAGGGTCGCCTGTCGCAGGGCGGCGCCGTGCGGCCGCTGCTGGTGGCACAACCCTACGGGCGCGGCCGCGTGCTGGCCCTGGGCGCACAGGACGACTGGCGCTGGCAGATGCACGCCTCGATCGCGGTGGATGACTCCACGCACGAACGGCTCTGGCGCCAGATGCTGCGCTGGCTGGTGCACGACATCCCCGATCAGGTGGAGCTGTTCACCGATCCGGTCTCCGACCCGGGGGAAGCGGTGCGGTTGCGCGTCGTGGTGCGCGACAGCGCGTTCGCGCGTCGCGCGGGTGCGACGGTCTCGGCGACCGTGTCGGGTCCGGCTGGTGAGCGGCCGCTCGTGCCATTCGACGCGGCGGGCGAACGCGAGGGGGAGTACGTCGCGAGCTTCGTGCCCGAGACGACGGGGCTGTACGAGGTGCGTGTGCGTGCGGTGCAGGGTCGCGACACGGTGCGCGCGTCGCCCCGCGCGGTGCACGTGGCGGTGTCGGACGCCGAGGCCTTCGGCGTCGAGCGCGGCGATGCGTTGCTCGAGGCGTTGGCGCGCGAGACCGGCGGCAAGACGTACACCCCCGAGCGCGCGCTGGACGTGGCGCGTGACCTGGTCTACAGCCGCGCGGGTGCGACATCGGTGCGTCGACTCGACCTCTGGGACGCGCCGCTGGTGCTGTTGCTGCTGTTGGCGACGCTGGGCGCGGAGTGGGTGCTGCGCCGCCGTCGGGGGCTCGCATGATGGCGCGCGTGGTGCTCGCGCTGCTCGGCGGCGTGGTGGCGTGTGCGCCGCGAACGGTGTGCGCGCAGGGCGCCGGTGCCACGCACCTGGTGGTGATCACGGGGGTCAGCGGCGAAGCGCGCATCAAGACGGAATGGCATGGGATCGCCACCGCCATCGCCACGGCGGCGACGACGCGGCTCGGACTGGCATCGTCGCGTGTGACGGTGCTCGACGAGGACTCGACGGCCGCCACCGGGTGGATGAGCGGGCGCTCCAATCGAGCCGGCATCGAACGCACGCTTGGCGCCCTCGCCCGGTCGCTGAGCGCCGCGGATCGCCTGGTCATCGTGATCATGGCGCACGGGTCCTCGCTCTCGGGGCCGACGCGGGTGAACCTGCCCGGGCCGGACATGACGCCAGCGGACTTCGCGCGGGTGCTGGCCCCCGCGACGGCGCCGGAGCTGGCGGTGATTCACACCGGCAGCGCGAGCGCGGAGTTTGCCACGGCACTCGGCGGGCCGCGGCGGATCGTGATCACTGCCACCAAGAGCGAGCGCGAGCAGAACGAGACGCTCTTTCCCGGCCCGTTCACGCGCGCGATCACCACCGATGCCGGCGATGCCGACAAGGATGGTCGCGTGTCGCTGCTCGAGGCGTTCACCTTCGCGAAGCAGGAGGTGGAGCAGGTCTTCGCCAAGGGCAACCTGCTCCCCACCGAGCACCCCGTGTTGACGGATGGGGCCGAGGGCGGTCGTGCACGGGGGTTCTTCCTGGCGGACGCGCGGGCCACCTCGTCGTCGGCGAGTGCGGCGGCACTGGAGGCGCGCGCGGCGGTGCAGGCGCGGCTCGACGCTCTGCGCGCGCGCCGCGGCACGATGAGCGAGGACGAGTATCTGCAGGCACTCGAGCCGCTCATCCTCGAATTGATCGAGCGCACACGCGCGCTACGGGAGGGGAAGCCGTGAGCGTGCGAGCAATCGTGGTGGTGATCGCTACGTTGCGCGCCGTCGCGACCGCGGGCGCGCAGTCGCCCGATGCGCGCGCGCTGCTGCTGCGTGGCGCCTACGAAGACGCCATTGCGGCGACGGAGCGCACCCCCGCGGGCGCGACGTCATGGGTACGCGTGCGGGCCTTGACGTCGCTGGGCCGCCCCGACGAGGCGATTGCGAGGGCGAAGGGATTCGATCAGCAG
>JALOPS010000461.1 GCA_025453745.1 Gemmatimonadaceae bacterium | reverse complement strand
AGGCGAACTTCACCAATCCTTCCAGGTGCGGCAGCTGCGCGATCTCGGACGGCAGTCCCGCGGCCTCGGTCACATGCCGGACGCCCTGAGTGACCGAGCTCTGGTAGCTGACCAGGATGCTGTCGGTGCGGCTGTAGCTGGTCTGGGGACGCAAGATCTCGCGATCGCCGATCAGGCGGAGGGGAAAGGCGCCGTGCCGCCGACTGCCATTGCACATCGTCCAGAGGACCATTTGTGATGCCGACGGTTCTTCGGCAGCCGGGAGACGACCGTTGCTAGAACGTACGACGGGCATGCGCTGACGATCAAATTGATGTCGGATCTCACAAACCCTGTCAGGGACAATGAATAGCGTCGCGACGTGCTGCAACCCATTGATTATCTTGCTGTTGCAGATGTCCCCGACTGTCGCGTCGCTCCCCCTGTGAAGGCGCCTGCCACCCCTGAAGCGCCAGACTGTCGGGATCCTGCCAAGGATTGAGAGATTCGGCTCCTGATCCTTACGGGCCGGCGGCCCACCGAGCGCGCTCCATTGGGAGCGTGGAGCACGATCAGGACGGTGGCGCGGTCCGCTCGCGGTCGGACCCGTCCTGACGCGAGAACGCAGGGTTCCCGCGGCAGCGCCGGTGCGCGACGACCGTTGCCGCATCGGAGCCTCTACCCATGACCAATCAGCATCCGCGGACGGCCGTGCCGGCGTCCGCTCAGGACGTCGCTCGCACCACCGCCGCGTCCCATAACGATGTCGACTCGCCCACTTGGGCGCTCGCGCGATCGTGGCTCGCCGATCTCAGACACGTCGTCGGGACCGAGCCATCGATCAGCGAACGCGATGCGCATCAGCTCGCCATGAAATGGAACGTCTCGGTGCGGACCGTCTGGCGCCGTGTAGCAGCGTTTCGTGCCGAGCGCGGCGTGCGCGCGCTGCTGCCCGCCAAGGGCGGCCGTCCCGGCGGCGTCAATCGGCTGGGAGAGCCGATCGAGTCGATCATTCGTGAGTGCGCCCGGCGCTGGTGGACGCAGACCGAAAACGCGACGATCGCCGAGATCTACCCCACCGTCCGAGGCGAGTGCAGGGCGCGCGACGTGCACGCGCCGTCCCGCGCATCGGTCGCCCGGCGGCTGAAGGTGCTGCGAGACGACCCGGCGCTCTTTCCGCCAGCGGTCGCCGCGAAGTTGCGCGAGCGCAAGCGGCTCTCGAAAGCGTCCTACGTCGTGGAGGCGCCGCTGGCGGTCGTGCAGGTCGATCACACCGTGGCGGACGTGTTCGTCGTCGATCCGGTAACCAGAGCCTGCATCGGACGGCCGACACTCACCGTGGCCGTCGACGTTGCCACGCGTTGCGTGCTCGGATTCTGCTTGAGTCTGGAAGCGCCGTCGGCGCTCCTCGTGGCCCTGTGCCTCGAACATGCGGTGGCGCCTAAAGACGCGTGGCTTGCGGCGCGCGGGATCGAGGCTATCTGGCCCATGCAAGGGATTCCGGCGGCGCTGCACGTTGACAACGGCCGGGAGTTTCACAGCGCCGCGTTCCGACGCGGTTGCGACCTGAACGGCATCGACGTCATCTATCGCCCGCCCGGCACGCCGCGATTCGGCGGCCACGTGGAGCGCCTGATCGGCACGCTGATGCGGCGCGTGCGTTTGTTGCCCGGTTACTCATACTCGGATCTGCTCAAGGCCCGGCCGACGCGGGCGGAGCGTCGCGCGCAGCTCACCCTGCGTGAACTTGAGGTGTTTCTGGCGGAGGACATTGCGCGATACCACGGCCAGGTCCATCGTAGCCTAAGCCTATCGCCGCGATCGGTCTGGGAGCGCCATTGGGCGGGAGTATCCGACCGGCCGTCGCTGTCCTCGGACCCGACGCGATTCCGGCTGGAGTTCCTGCCCGCGTTTTCTCGCGTCGTTGGACGCGAAGGCATCGAGCTGTTCGCACTGCACTACGCCTGCGAGGCGCTCGCCCTGGAGGTCGAGCGCTCACGCCCGCGAACGATCCGTCTCGATCCGCGCGATCTGGCTCGGGTCTATCTTGAGCGAGAGAAGGCGTCCCCCTTGATGATACCGCTGCGGGATCGGCGCTTACCGCCGATGTCGCTGTGGGAGTGGAACGCGATTCGGAAGGGCCGTGCCGCCGGAGCGCAAGTGGATGCGGAGCAGGTGGCGACCGAGCTGACCGCCCTCGCGCCCGAGTCGATTCGGCGGCAGATCACGCTGCGCGGAGCCCGGCGCCTCGCGCGCCAGGCCGCCGCCCGCGAGATACAGGCGCTGTCGGCCTTGCCTGTGCCGCAAGTCGCACTGACGGCCACGCTGTCGTCGGACAACGTTGCCGCACTGCCGTGGGAGGTCCTGGAATGAACCTCTTGCTCGAGCATTTGGATCCGGCGATCCGCGAGATCGCCACCCTGGACACCGAGTCGCGGATTCGCATGATCGCGAAGGACCTGTTCATCGAACACGAGTACAGCCGGCACCTCAATGACGTGCTGGACGCGCTGCTGGCCGAGCCTCGGCACGGCAGGATGCCGTGCTGGTTGATCACCGGGGATGCGGGGATGGGCAAGACCGCGCATCTGCATCGCTTCGCCCGGCGTTACCCGGACCATCGGGCGGCTGACGACATAAGCGTGCTGCGGCCGATCGTGATCGCAAACGTGCCGCCCGAGCCGACCCGTACCACGCTGGAACTCGCGATTCTGGAGGCGCTTCACGCACCCGGCGCCACACACGGTCGCGGCATCGATCGCGGTGGTGTCATTCGGCGCCTGCTCACTGCGCACCAAACACGGGTACTCGTGCTCGATGAGATTCAGCATGCGTGCCACTCGCGCAGTCGCGATCGCGCCGTGGTGCTCGATACGATCAAGGCGCTCTCGACCACGTGCCAGATTAACGTGATCTGCGCCGGAACGCCGGCCATCGAGCGGGAGTTTCGTTCCGATCCGCAGCTCGAGCGTCGCTTCTCCGTCACGCAGTTCTCGCGATGGACGGCCGGGGCCGCCCTGCAGCGCTTCCTGGTGACGTTCG